>JAAEMV010000524.1 GCA_024225195.1 Planctomycetaceae bacterium
ATCGAGATCTCGATTGACCACCCCCCAGGCCGATTCAGGCGTTGTTTCGACAAAAAACTCAGCCACATGCTGGCCGTCTGATCTTTTTTGCTCAGCGATTTCTTCCGCCAATTTGAATAACTCCTGCTCAGATCTCCCACGGGGATTATCTTGGTACCGTGTCAGGATTACGCGGTCAAAATGCACCAGCAATTCCTCCAACATTCCCTTCGCATCTTTATCGCGACTAGTTGCGAAAATCAACGAACGAAGTGAAGCGTTATTCCACTCCGGCAAATCAGAGCGCAACGCGTTTACCAAAGCCTGCACAGAGGCAACGTTATGAGCGATATCAAGGATCACCGTCGCTGACGCGGGAATAATTTCAGTACGACCCGGCAAACTGGCAACCGACAAACCAGCTCTAATACTCGAATCTTTGATTCCCCAGCCGATAGCGTTTAACGTTTCGATGACAGCCACCGCTACGGACGCATTGCGACGCTGATGTTCCCCCAGCAACTTCAGCCGCAACTCGGACACATCAAAAGGCACCGAGGGCGACAGCGTGGCGGGATCTATTTCGCCAAGCCTAATTTCACCTTTGACCCGAAAGCTCTGCTCTTTATCTAAACACTCTTTGAAATCACGACCGTAGACGAAAATTGGAGCCTGTTTGCCATTCGCGATTTCCTCAATCACTTTCGCTGCTTCCGGTTCCACTGTACCGCTGATCACAGGGACACCCGCTTTAATGATCCCGGCCTTCTCGCCAGCGATTTCCCCCAACGTGTCGCCCAACTGCCTGGTATGATCAAGGCTGATGTTGGTAATAACGCTTGCCACTGGCTCACAGACGTTGGTCGAATCGAGACGTCCACCTAATCCAACTTCGAGAACAACCGCCTCGCAATTTTGATTCGCGAAAAATTCAATGGCCGCGGCTGTCGTGATTTCAAAAAAAGTTAATTTCTTGGATCCGGTCGCTTCAGCCTGTTTATCCATTTCTCGAATCACAGGTTCTAGCCGCTGAAAAACACCGAGCAGCTGTTCATCCGTAATGTAACTTCCATCGATCTCAATTCTCTGGTGGATCGATTCAAGATGGGGGGATGTGTAGACTCCCGTCCGTTTCCCCCCGGCGCTTAAAATTCTCGCAATCATGTTGGATACCGATCCCTTCCCCTTGGTTCCGGCAACGTGAATGATTGGGTATTTGGTTTGTGGTTCACCTAAGCGACTGAGGATTTCCCGCATTTGATTGAGCTTAAAATGCTCGTTATCTACCGAATCCTGCCTTTCGTAGTTGATTCGTTCGTAGAGTCGTGAGAGGTGTTCGTCCAACAAATTCGGAAGTTCCGTTTTGAGAGGGTGCGTTTTGAGAGGATTCGTTTTGAGAGGCTGCATTACAATTGCGTCAAAGAATGCCTGTTATTTCGGTTGAAACGTCTAATTGACGCAGGAGTCGCCGGACGCCACTCAGCGCCGCAACTCCCGAATCCTTTTGATAACGGTTTGTATGAATTATGAGAAGGACATACGCCCACTAACTTGATTTTTTCCATATAAGTCATGGTGAATCAAATCACAGGCATTTAAGATGGGGGTTACGTAAGATGACGGTTCAAGTCCGATTTTTCAACTGATTGAAGCTCAGCCTCAGTAAAATCGAACCAAAATTGTCCGACGCCCTGGTTTTCTTAGGTCATAATCTAGCTGATTAGGGGGAGAAACCGAGTCGAATTGTTTGACTTGCGCACTCCTCGAACCATTGATTCCAAACTCGCGTATATCGAAAGATAGCAGCAGATTTTCAAGAATTCTGTTGTTTGAGACGGGTACGCTCTGCAATTCAAACAAATAAACGTTCATATTCCGGGAAACAACGCGTTCCCGGCAACACATAGCCTCACTCAACCAAATTCTTACCGGAGAAACCGTTCACAATGTCTGCCGACACTTCCACGGATAAAGCCCCGCAAGCAACCGGAAAATTAGAGCAAACGAATCCCGATTACGATCCTAACATCGTCATCGAAACTCAGAACTTAACCAAGATCTATCGCGACTTTTGGGGTCGTCAAAAGGTTCGGGCCTTGAACGCACTGGACCTCGAGGTTCGAAAAGGTGAGATTTTTGGACTTCTTGGGCCTAACGGTTCCGGAAAATCTACAACGATTAAACTGCTGCTCGGTCTGTTATTCCCGACCAGCGGACGGGCTTTGGTATTCGGACAAAATTCGACCGAAGTAACCAAAAACGAGCGAATCGGTTACCTTCCCGAAGAATCTTATCTGTACAAATTCCTCACCGCCGAGGAGACACTCGATTTTTACGGTCGTCTGTTCGACATGCCAGCCAAGATTCGGAAAGAAAGAACCGCCGAACTGATTGAACAAGTCGGACTGACCTACGCAAAACGTCGGCAACTAAAAGAATACTCCAAAGGGATGACCCGCCGGATCGGTCTTGCTCAGGCATTGATCAACGACCCCGATTTGATTCTCCTCGACGAACCCACCTCTGGACTTGATCCGCTCGGTACACGCGACATGAAGGACATGATCCTTAAACTGCGTGATCAGGGCAAGACAATCGTTATGTGCTCTCACCTGCTCGCTGATGTTCAGGACGTTTGCGACAGAATTGCGATTCTCTACCAGGGTGACCTCAAAGAGCTCGGTCGAGTCGATAGCCTTCTTAAGGTCAGCGAAGAAACACAGATCAAAGTGAAGGGACTACCCCAGAGCGCCCACACGGAAATTCTCGAGGTCATCAAAAAGCACGGTGGAGATCTTGTCTCGGTTGAGAATCCCACCAGCACACTCGAAGACCTGTTCCTTGGAATCGTTCGTGAGAGTCAGCAACGTCCAGGGCATCGCTCGGCCGGCGTCGACAAGAAAGATTAGGTTTTAATTGATCCGCATGAAATATCGCCCGTATTGAACAGATATTTTACCCAGACAAATTACTCGGATCTTTTGCAAAGCAGTTCCCACCCTCAAATCAAACAGACGACGGATTAGAATCAAACATGGTTGTCGAAGATTTTGTAATTTACTCACAATGGCTCTCAAGCGGGATTGTCCAATTTGGATTTATCGTGCTGACGGCTATTCTTCTGGGCGTGTTCGCAGGCTATCTCATTGCCGCATTTCGACACGGCCCATTCGAGGCGTTTTACGTCGTTGCTCAGGTCGTTGGCCAAGCGGTTCCGGACTTTTTGTTCACCTCGCCACGACGAACAATTGCCATCGCCAGGCTGGCAATTAAAGAGTCATTACGCCGGAAGGTCATTCTAGTCACGTTCGGCATCTTCGCCGCCTCGTTGCTGTTCGGCGGCTGGTTCATGAACACCGGTGGTGAGCATCCGGATCAAATCTATGTCAACTTCGTGCTCTGGGGCACGCAGATGCTCGTTCTTTTAATGGGAATGTTGATTAGCTCCTTCAGTCTTCCCGAAGACATCAAAAATCGCACAATCTATACCGTTGTAACCAAACCAGTTCGCTCAACTGAGATTGTGTTGGGGCGGATCATCGGATTTGGAGCGTTGTGCACCGCTCTCTTGGTGGTGATGGGCGTGATTAGTTTTTTCTTCGTTTGGCGAGGTTTGTCTCACGACCATCAAATCGTCGGAGAAACTCAAACCATCGCATCGTTTTCAACTATTCCTGACGACAAAATATCCCGCATCACGGGACGGCGTGTATCTGACAACGCGATCAAGGAAGCCGTTACGAACAAGGTTTCAGGACATGATCACCGAATTGAATTGATCGAAGACATTCGTGATAAGGAGGCACCACGCCCAAGAGTTACAGCAAACATTCTAAGTGAAGAAGTGCTACCTAACGGCTCAACCCGGTATCTACGAGTAGTCTGCATCCCGTTTGGTGGACATACGCATGAAGTCAGCATCGACAACGGTGTCATTTCACTTGGACCGGCCGTAGGCTATTTCCGCGCGAGAGTTCCGATCTACGGAGAGTCACTTGCATTCTATGACCGCCAGGGCAACCTCAAGGAAAAGGGACTCAACGTTGGAAAAGAATGGGAATACCGTGGTTACGTCGACGGCGGAAATGCGATGTCTCGCTTTTCTCTATCGAAAGCGACATTCGATTTCGACGATTTCAGAGAAAGTAAATTCCCGGTTAGCGACGTAATTCCGATCGAAATGACGCTCGGTGTGTTTCGAACTTACAAAGCGGATGTTGAGAAACGGGTCACCGGAGGCATCCAATTCGAAAGCGTTCCAAATAACGAGTTAGATCCAAAATTTGTGTCTGAAGTAATTGACTTTGAGACCAATGAATACGCCGTTCAGACGCTTCCCATTTCGCGGAAGATTCTCGGCAAAAAAGTAGCTCCCGACGGAAAACTTCTTGAGCAAGGTGAGTACGACCTGTTCGATGATTTCGCAGGAGCCAACGGTAAGCTCAAGCTGAATTTAACTTGCCGCGATTACAATCAGTACCTCGGAGTTGCCAAAGCCGACCTGTATTTCCGAGCACAGGACGAAGTCTATTGGGTCAACTTCTTTAAAGGTTACGTCGGCATTTGGTGTCAAATGATGATCATCATCTCCATGGGAGTTGCATTCAGTACTTTTGTGAGTGCACCTGTTGCGATGCTGGGAACCTCAGTCATGATCATTATTGGTTTCTTTACCTCGTTCATCCGCGAGATGACACTCGCGTCGCACGAGGGTGGCGGTCCAATCGAATCGCTGATCCGAGTGGTAACCCAGAAAAACATGATCCTCGATCTCGACACCGGCGTCACTCAGACGGTTGTCGAACAGCTGGACAATTTAATCGTACAACTACTGAATGCCATGACCTACTTGGCTCCGAACTTCAATCAGTTAAATTTTTCAGAGTTTCTAACTTACGGCTACGCGATTGACAGCGATCGAATTTTGGTCGCACTCACAATCACCATAGGCTTTTGTGCCGGATTAACCATCCTCGGTTACTTTGCACTCAAAACACGAGAAATCGCCAAATGAATAACTCAAATCCATTCATTCGAAAAATCATTTACATCGCCTGCATTGGCGCTCTATTGATTCCACTTTCGTTAGTTTCGCGTCCCGAAACACGAAATGCCGACGGTGACATCAACGATGCCGGGGGCGTGCTTTCCATGCTGCGGGAGAAGAACAATCTCTCGCAGGCGAAAATGTCCGAGATTGACCCGGCCAGTGAGACCATGAAACTTGCTTCTCTGGGACTTCGCGGAGTCGCAGTTAATATGCTGTGGATGCAAGCGATGGATCACAAGAAGAAAGAGAACTATGACAAACTCGCTTCGACTCTTCAGGCACTTACCAAGATCCAGCCGAACTTTGTTAAGGTCTGGGAGTATCAGGCACACAACCTAGCCTACAACGTGTCGATGGAGTTCGATGATTACGAATACCGGTACAGTTGGGTCAAGAAAGGTCTTGCGTTCCTTAAGCAAGGAATGCCGTTTAACAAACGCGACCACCGGATGCCGAGCAAACTAGGCTTCTTCACTGGTAACAAAATGGGGAAGTCAGACGAGAAACTCTCCTTTCGGCGGATGTTCCGAAAAGACGATGAATTCCATCAGGAGATGTCTACTCACATCGCGCCGGATCTTTACGACCAATTGAGCTACGGCCCCGACAGTTGGAAAATGGCTTACCAATGGTACGCGTACTCGCGGGACATGGTCGAAAAAGACAGTTGCCCGCAGCGTGAACCAGACATGATGTTTTACATGTACCGTCCCGCCCAATTGCGGAACCAGGGTCTTGCGCTGCAGGAAGAGTTCCGGTCCGACGAAATCATGCAGGAAGTCTGGCGTGAGGCCAGCGACGAGTGGACGGGGTATGGTAACGAGGAAATCTCTAACACGCAGGGGATCACTGTTTCCCTCGAAAAAATCGCAGATTACGAAAGTGACATTGAAGCGGAACGACGAATTATCGACGAACTCGTTCCCCCCGGAACCCGTGCTGAAATCATGGATGACCTCATGAATGAAGCCAAGCTAACCGAATCACAAAAAGCCGTTATGGCAATGGATCCGGCTGAAAGAAACGACGAGGAAAATGCACTCGCAAGGGGAATTTCAAGGTTCCTGAATGACAGTGCAAAAGGTCTTGATTTGACAATCGCCCGCGAGGCAAAAGAAGAAGACCGAACCCAAGCGGATCGCGCTGCTCTCGAGATTCAAAGACTGCTGGAACAAATCCGCACGTCTGACAAGAGTGCCAGTACTATTAACTATCGTTACTGGAAAGCTCGCA
The DNA here is from genome assembly GCA_024225195.1 of Planctomycetaceae bacterium. Taxonomy (GTDB): domain Bacteria; phylum Planctomycetota; class Planctomycetia; order Pirellulales; family Pirellulaceae; genus Mariniblastus. The sequence goes on from JAAEMV010000524.1 coordinate 6,263, forward strand.
ACCGTTCAGAGTCGACTCAAATGACCATTGCTGCTCGGCAGTCACTATTTGATGCGAGGGAAATGTGGCGGAAGTCTATCTACGATGATGAATATGACTTCGACTACAAAACCAAAACGAAATCGATCACGAACCAGGGAGCGATCTCTTTGTACCTGACCGCCTTCAGCAAATGGTCAGAGGTTCTTGACGATTATCCTGAACTCAAAGACGGGGCTTTTGCAGATCAATTAATCGATGCCGTGAAAGAATATCAGGACATGCTAAATGTCACCAATCGCGAATGGCCAGATGATTTCCCGCTACAGTCGTTTGTCGATTACCGGGCGGTCAATGGTTATGCGGATGATTTAATTCCAACGACCGACGACATTGAAGAACGTCGCTCTGGCCGCCAAGGTGCTGACGACTCGGAATCGGGAGGAGATATTGGTGACGATATGCCGGCTAAGAAAGATGCCGACATCGGGGACGAACCCGCCGACAAACCTCCAGCAAACCCGTCTTCTGAGGAACCTTCCAAACCAGAGGCACCTGAGAAAGAAGCGGACAAAACTCCCGCGGCTTCGCTCGAATTGACGGCACCGGAAACCGGCACCGCCGCAAAAAATGAAGCGGTTGAAAATGAAGCGGCCGAAAATGAAACGTCCGAAAGTACGACTGAGGAAGCTGAGAAAAAGAAATAGCCGCTCAGGCGTGCTCGCTTCAGTTTTTTTACCACTCACCGGTATTTGCTTTACACCAACGGCCTCCGCCCTTGTCTAGGAGGCTGTTTTCTTGGCGTAGGCCTCCAACCCTGCTTCGAGGCAGTCCATTGCCGCGCTGAGATCGTCCTCATTGAGCACGTAAGCGATTCTTACCTCATTGTGCCCTAAGTCCGGACTCGCATAGAAACCGGCTCCTGGCGCCATCATGACGGTTGCTCCTTCATGTGAGAATTCCTCCAGCATCCAGCGACAGAAATCCTCAGAATCAGCAACAGGCAGCCGAACCATCGCGTAGAACGCCCCGTTTATCTCTGGGCAAACCACGCCTTCGATTCGATCCAAAGACGCCTTTAGCAGATCCCTGCGCTTGGCGTACTCTCCAACCACGCTTTGGTAGTATTCGGGAGGTAATTGATAAACCGCAGCAGCGCCTAATTGCCCAAGAGTTGGCGGGGACAACCTGGCCTGAGCCATTTTGAGAATTGCCTCCATTAATTCTGAATTTCGCGAAATCACGCAGCCAATTCTCGCTCCGCAAGCTGAGAATCGTTTCGAAATCGAATCGACGACAATCACGTTGTCCTCCAATCCTTCCAACCCCAACGTGGAATGGTGGACGCTGGCATCATAAGCAAATTCTCGATAGACCTCGTCGGCAATTAAAAACAGATCATGTTGTTTCGCAAAGTCCCGCAATTCTTCGAGTGATTCTTGGGGGTAGAGCATCCCAGTCGGGTTCCCCGGATTGCAAATCAGAATCGCACGCGTTCGCGGGGTAATTTTCTTTTCAAAATCCTCAATCGAAGGCAGGGAAAAATTACTTTCGATCGACGTGGTCACTGGCACCACGACGCCGTCATTCCCTAAAGAAAAAGAGACGTAGTTAGCGTAAAAAGGCTCGGGAACAATGACTTCGTCGCCCGGGTTAATAATCGCCGTAAAAATAAAATTCAGAGCCTCTGACGCCCCTGTCGTCACGATAATTTGATCCTCAGACACTTTGTGCCCTAATCTCCCGTAATAGCCGCTTATCCGCTCTCTGAGCGTCTCAATCCCCGCTGAATGGCTGTAGGCCAAAACCTTCAAATCAGCTTGCCGGATCGCTTCAAAAAACTGTGGGGGCGTTTCAACATCCGGTTGACCAATATTGAGGTGAAATACTTTGGTTCCTTTCGATTTGGCTTTTTCGGCGTAAGGAACAAGCTTTCGAATGGGGGAGGCAGGCAGCGTTAACGCGCGGTCAGAAAATTTCGGCATGGAATACGAATCCGGGATAGTGGAATGCGGGTGAACGAGCACGTCGAAGTAGCCTAAGCCAAATTGGAATACGCCCAAAATGAAATACGCTTAAACGAAGCCTCTTTGAACAGAAATACTCGCAACATCGCTGCCTATGATGGAACGAAAACGCCTTCATTTCCAGAGGATGGAAAAGGAAAATTCAATGATTGCGATAAAACCTTCTCAATTTTGTTTCTCAACCCAAATCGCATGCAGCGATAAACAACGAAAAAACAGCAACAAAAAAAACCGCCGGAATTTCCGGCGGTTTTCGATGCTGTGAGTTGAGAAGCAGAGATCCGAAAAACTTGCGTCTTTTCGTCTCCCGTTCCCTCAAAACTTAATGATCTAGCTAACCATGTCTTTCAGGCCCTTGAGAGCCCGAACTTTGATGACTTGGCGAGCAGGGCGTGGCTTGGCCCACACCATTTCACCTGTTCCAGGGTTTCTTACTTCACGCTTAGGCATTGCAGGCTTGTCTTGAACGACAATTTTGCAAAGGCCAGGGATCGTGAACTGACCAGGCCCACCGGACTGACAATTCTTTGCGATTTCAGATGTTAAAGCTTCAAAAAAAGCTGCGATTTCTTTTTTCGTGTGACCAGTTGCTTCAGCCATGTTGTTCATGATTTCTGATTTGGTCGGGGCTTTTGGGCCAGTCTTTTTCGCCATAAGACGATGCCTCCAATGAGTGTAGGTTTTGGATTTAAAAACTCGGAAACTCGGGGAAAACAAGTTCTTCCGAATTACGCGACGCGGAAATTAGACTTAGTTAGCCCAATAATTCAATACAGCATTACCCAAAAACACGGGGAAAACGCTGATTTTTGCCCAAAAAATGCGTTTTAGGCGGTTTTTTTTGCAAATACCCCCTCATTTCGCCAGACATCTGGGATATTTCAACGGTTAAAAACAGCGGGGTCTCGTCGTCGGTACCGATTCAGAGGTGCCCTGAAGGCAACGAAATTGCTAAAATCGAGAGGTCGCGGCATCCACTGAGCAAAGCCAAAATTTCGCTTATAAGGTCCATGAAAAACAAACTAAAAATCGCAGCCTGCGTAATTTTTATCGCTAATTCAAGCTGGCTTTTATTGGCGAGTATCGGAGCAAGCACGGGGCCAATCTTACCATCCGACGGATCGCCCAATCTCACAGAGAAAACTGGGAATTCATTTAAATTCCCAGATAACAAAGACGACTTACGCGCTATCCAGAGACAGTACACCCAACAGATATTGCCCACACTCAAGCAATATTGTGGTGATTGCCATTGGGGAGACGGAGCGGAAGCGGACTTTAACCTCGAGGTTTACGCCACGCTCGATCAACTTCTTAATGGGCGCAAAAAATGGAAAAAGGTCGTCGTTCGCGTCGCCGCCAAAGAAATGCCCCCCAAAGAAGATCCCCCGCTACCCGACGACCAACACCGTGCGTTGCTCGATTGGGTTGATAACCTACTTAACAGCGTCGATTGCACTGAAATTAATCCGGGTCGCGTTACCATCCGCCGGTTAAACCGGACCGAATATAAAAATACGATTCGCGATTTACTGGGAGTCGATTACGATCCGGCAGATCAATTTCCCGGGGACGATGTCGGATATGGTTTCGACAACATCGCCGACGTTCTCTCGCTTCCCCCAATTTTGATGGAGAAATACCTTCAAGCCGCTGAGGAAGTCACGAGCACCGCAATTATCGATCCTTCCGTGCCACGATTCAAGAAAACGATCGCTGGAAGCCAGTTCGAAAAAACCAACGGCTCCCGACCTTTCCAATCTCAGCATGTGCTTTCAACCAATGGCACCATTTCATACCCCCTCGAAATCACCGAGGCTGGGAAATACGAATTATCGATCACCGCCTATGGAAACCAATGGGGTGATGAGCCCGTCAAAATGGGCGTTGCTGTTAACGGAAAAAACACCGTTTCTAAAACCGTCAAGGCAACGCGAGAAGAACCGGCAACGTTCGCGATGACTGTTCGTTTTAAACAGGGCGAAAATCGCCTTGATGTTTCTTTCCTCAATGATTTTTATGAAGCTAACAAGGGCGATCGTAATCTTTACGTCGTGAGCGCAACGGCGAGCGGCCCCACCGGTGCCCCTCCTAAAACGCACACAAATCTAATCCCCAATTCTCCGGAAGATCCTGAAGACCAAAGAGTCGAAGCAGAAAAAGTACTCAACCTTTTTATGTCACGTGCCTACCGCCGTCGTGCGACCCAAGGCGAGTTAAATCGGCTGATGAAACTTTACGACCAAGCTCGCGAAGAAGGGGAGGGGTTCGAAGTCTCGCTCAGATTTGCTTTCCAAGCGATCTTAGTCTCGCCTTATTTCCTATACAAAGTGGAAGCTCCAACGGCGATTGGTGAAACAAGAAACTTGAACGATTTTGAAATTGCCACGAGCCTTTCTTATTTTCTCTGGAGTTCAATGCCCGACAATGAGCTTTTTCGGTTGGCTGCCCGCGGACAACTCTCCGATCCCGCCGAATACCAGCGTCAGATCGTTCGAATGCTAAAAGACCCGAAGGCCAATGCTCTGGTCGAAAACTTCGTCGAGCAATGGCTCCAACTCGGCCATTTGGAACATTTCAAACCTGATCCCGATTTATTCCCAAACGTTGATCTTGAGATGCAGCGAGACATGGTGATAGAAACCAAGCTGCTATTTGCCGATCTGATCAAACGTAACGCGAGCATTCTCGATGCCCTCGATTCAGACAGTTCTTTTATCAACCAACGGCTCGCCGAGCATTATGGAGTTCCGGGCATTCGCGGGGAAAATTTCCGCAAAGTTACAATGTCGAAATACGGTCGCCGCGGGTTAATGACTCAGGCAAGTGTGTTAACGCTGACATCCAACCCGACCCGAACTTCTCCCGTTAAACGTGGTAAGTGGATTCTTGAAAATCTCCTCGGTGAGGAACCGCCGCCGCCCGATCCTTCTGCGATGCAGTTGGAAGATCAAACAAAGCTAACGGGAACGCTTCGACAGCGGATGGAACAACACCGCGCTGACCCTGCTTGTGCCGTTTGTCACAAAGTAATGGATCAACTTGGTTTTGCTTTAGAAAATTACGACGCGGTCGGGAAATGGCGAGATACTGATGAAACCAGTACGATCGACGCCTCGGGGGAACTCCCTGACGGGACGCAGTTCACCGGTGCGATCGAGCTACAAAAAACGGTAAAAACGAAAATGAAGGACAAGTTCGTAAGATGCATGACTGAAAAAATGCTTATTTATGCACTCGGTCGAGGTTTGGAGTATTTTGACGATTGTTCAGTCGATAAAATTATTGCTGAGATCGAATCCGGGGGTTATCGGTTTTCTGACCTGATAATCGCAATTGCAACTAGCGACCCGTTTGTTAAGAGAACCGGTCCACCCGCTCTCGTTACCGAAGAGTAATCTTCCATAGGATTTTTTAAGATGGGCAAACAGATATCGCGTCGCACAGTGCTCCGTGGCCTTGGGACTTCACTCGCTCTCCCTTGGCTGGAAGCAATGACACGGCCGGCACCATTGATCGCCAACGTTACCAATCGACAGGCTTCTACCAAACCACCGGTGCGGATGGCATTTCTATACGTCCCTAACGGTATGCACATGCCGGACTGGATTCCTCAGGGGCGTGGAAACCGCGATTTCAAACTGCAATCCATTATGGAACCCGTCGCTGCTCATCGAGAGAAAATGAATATCTTCACCGGTCTCTCGTTACGGAACGCGCAACCCCTCGGCGACGGTGGAGGTGATCACGCAAGATCCGTCGCCTCTTTTTTAACGGGTGCTCATCCCAAAAAAACTTACGGCAATGACATCAAGAATGGAACTTCGGTCGACCAAATCGCCGCAGAAAAAATTGGACATCACACCAAACTTAAATCACTCGAACTAGGCACTGAGGGCAGTTCAACCGGTGGGAGATGTGATTCGGGGTATAGCTGCCTTTACACTTCCAATATTTCGTGGCGTACCGAGACCTCGCCCTTACCAAAAGAAATCGATCCAGCAGCGGTCTTTTCCCGAATGTTTGGTTCCCTTGATGAAATCGAAAACAGTCGTGCTCAAGCAAAACAAGCTTCGGGTCGCAAAAGCATTTTAGATTTTGTTCGCGGTGAGGCTAAATCCTTGAGCAACTATCTTAGTCAACGAGACCGACGAAAACTGGATGAGTATTTGTACGCGGTTCGCGACATTGAGCGGCGTCTCGCTACGGCCGATAAACTCGAAAACTCCGGTGACGACCATTCAGATTTCCCAAGACCAATTGGAGTTCCTGCTGAATATTCACAACACGTGAAGATCCTGCTCGACATGATGGCACTCGCCTTTCAATCTGATACCACGCGAATCTCGACTTTCATGTATACCAATGCAGGAGGTAACCGAGCCTACCGCAATTTATCAATCCGCGAAGGTCACCACGCCATTTCTCACCATGGTGATTCGCGTGACAAACAACAAAAGATTAGCAAGATCAACCAGTTTCATATGAGCCTTGCAAATCACTTCATCTCAAAACTTGATTCCATTGAAGAAGGTGACGGCACTTTACTGGACAATTGCATGGTCATGTACGGCAGTGGAATTGCTGATGGTAACTCGCACGCCCACGACAATCTCCCGATCATGATGTTTGGCGGGGGAGGGGGATCCATTGAAACGGGGCGCTTCATTCGATTCCGCAATCGCACACCATTGACAAATCTCTACGTCTCAATGCTCGATAAATTAGGGGCTCCAGTCGACTCTTTCTCTGATTCCAATGGAAAGCTAACTGAACTCGACAGTTAATTGAACTCGAGAGTTAATTCGCCACAGCAAGCCCTACTTTTCGTCCATCACCAGTTCGTCATTAATTGGGCGTTCAACGCAAAGAACAAATCCATGCCCAGCGAAGATCAACATTACATGCAACTTGCCCTCGATGAAGCTTGCCAAGGGCAGGGCAGGGTGGAGCCTAATCCGATGGTCGGGTGCATCATCGTTGCCGAGGACGAAATAATTGGCAGGGGACACCACGAATTCTTTGGGGGACCGCATGCTGAAATCAATGCAATCTCATCGGTCGAGCAATCAAATTCGCATCGCATCAACGGCGGAACTGCTTACGTCACGCTCGAACCCTGCTCACACACAGGTAAAACTGGCCCCTGCACTGAAGCTTTAATCAATGCAGGAATCTCGCGAGTGGTAGTGGCTTGCCAAGACCCCAATCCACTTGTCGCCGGGAAAGGCATTCAACTGCTGCGAAACGCCGGGATACAAGTAACCACCGACGTTCTTGCTGAGCCCGCTCGGGCGATCCTCGCGCCCTACTTGAAGTGGACTCAGAAACACAAGCCATGGATCATCGCGAAGTGGGCGATGACACTCGACGGAAAAATTGCAACCTCCACAGGTGACAGCCAGTGGATCTCAAACTCATCGTCACGTGAACTCGTTCATCACATCCGCGGACGAGTGGATGGCGTCATGGTTGGCATCGGAACGGCGATTGCCGATGACCCGATGCTCAATGCACGTCCACCGGGCTGTCGTGATGCAGCACGCATTGTAATCGATTCCAAAGCGAGGCTTTCTCCGGAATCACAACTGGCCCTGTCGGCTCAATCCCACAAAACAATCATCGCGGTTGGCCCCGAAGCTGATTCACGCAATTGTGAACGTCTCAAAACAGCTGGCTGTGAAGTTTACCATTCCAAGTTTGAATCTGCCGACGAGCGACTCGACGATGTTTTGACACATCTAGCCAAGCTTGGTATGACCAATTTATTAGTCGAAGGTGGGGGGAAACTTCTCGGCTCGCTCCACACCATGCACGAAATTGACGAAGTGCATATTTTCATTGGTCCAAAAATCGTCGGGGGAACGGAAGCCTTGTCGCCCATTGAAGGCCTGGGGATTTCCGAAATGGGCAGTGCGACTGAACTGTCCAACATGAGCGTCGAGCAAATCGACAGCGACATCTACGTCTCGGGATTTGTGAAACGCTCTTCGCCAGATGTCAGCTAACCTCTCCATCTCAACGCTGTGCTGCAAACACGCTCCTGGCAGGCCTCCACTCAGGCTGGCATTATCTCAAATCCAGCTCAATTTCCTTGCTGATGTTCGCCCCAGCCAAAGATGTAATGGTGAATCGGCTTTTGCTGCTCTGCAACTGCTTAAAAGGATCGACTGCGTATTCGATCGTAATGGAATAGGATTGCCCGGCCGGTATCCGAGGCACTCGGAAGAAAAACTCTTTCTCTCGATTAGCGTTCACCTGATCGACTTGCAATTCCTGCCTAGGCTTAAGCATTGCAGCCTTCAGGTCTGCTGAAAAGCGATTTGTCAAAAGAAATTGGTCGGCGTCAGTATTCGAGGTGTTGGTAAGCGTGGCAGTCACGAGACATTTATTAGCTTGAACTTTGTCTCCTAATTCCAGTCGCAATTGCAGTTGATCTCTTCCAACCCCCGCTGCCGGAGCTAGTCCGTTTAACAAACCACCCGCCTTCGGCTTTACAGTCAGGCAATATGATTTCTTAATTGTCTGCACTCCGTCCGCACTCACCTCCACTTCGAAGCAGTGCTTCCCTGCGGCCCGTGTCTGAAAAGTAAGCGTTGGAATTCTGTCCTGTTGAGCAGCGGGCATAAAAGAGTTCTCAAACTCTACCAAACCTTGGGGGGTGGCTGTGTTCAACCGAGCAAAAGCATTCGGCCACTTGACCGCTATCTTCACATTGGACAGTCCCTCACCACAGCGATTTTCGAGGCCCAAATTTAATGAGATACTCTCACCCTCAACCGCCTCCGCAGGTCCATTAATGCTCAAATCGAGACAGGGCTGGATGATCTCTGTCTGGACCGGTGCCTCTGTTTTTAAGCGATCGGTCTCACTGACAACCTCAAAAAAGGCTCCCACGCTTCCAAGCTTATTAGATTTAAGCTGGACTTTAATTTGCTTCGGCGTTTCACCCGGGGTAACGTCTCCCAGGTTCCACTGATAGGTATTCGCATACTGCTGTGGACTCGGCGAGCTGGATATGTAATTCACACCAGAATCAAGATTTTTCATCTTTAGCACAACGTCACGCGCCACAAGATCACCCGGATTCGTAATTTCAACAGTGTATTCGAACGGCAAATTACTCTCAGCTCTCTCAGGGCCGAAGGCGCGAATTGTAAGTGCTGGTGCTCTCCAAATTACAGTCGTGACGCCACTTTCCACCACCAATTCGGATTCACCAAAGATTGGCGGGCGAACAATATCCACCCGCACTTGGGTAGTGCCAGGTTCCAGTTGTCCTGCGGGCTGACGAATTTGAGCAATGGCTTTTCCATTCGCATCCGTTGTTGCCGTGGCTGACTTAGATCCAGCGGGGGCAAATTCTGCGGGGGCACCGCCTACGATTGTGTACCTTGCCTCCCAACCTTTCACCCCACCACCATCTGCACTGCTCACTATGGTCGTAAGTGACTGGACTGTTCCTGCAGTTGCCCGAACCGGTGCGGGAACCGACCATTGACCATCGACCCAGTGGATGACCGTAGAAGCCCGTCGTTTGTCCCAACCCTCCGATTTTGGCGCGACGACCGTTACGTAACTCGTCCCTGGTGACGAGGATGATAAACTTACGAACGTCTGCCCTTTTGCTAAATTGATATCATCCGCTGGCGTAGGCGTGCCACGCGTTAAGACAATTCGCTTTAGACTTGTACGGCCCTTCGCATACTGGCCGCTTATCTTTTTAGATGTAGGAGGGATCAATTTGTTGAACTTCGGGTGATGATTCCCTCCGACCTCAATCAATTCGCCGACACTATTATTTGACAACATCCATTCGAGCGGCTGGTTTTTAACGAAGTACCCATCGTCCCCACATAATCCCGCTAGAACGACCACTTCACTTCCCACCGGGGCAACGATTCGCGAGGGAGTAATCACAATCTTTCCGGATTGTCCGGGAGATTTCCATCCGTTTACATCGGGAACGTATCGCTGCTTTTTTACTTTTACCTTAGTAGTTCCATCGCAAGACGGCGGAGTCGCCGGCTGTCGAAATGCTGGACCACCGGAAGGTTGGCTTAACCCAAGTTGCGGTTGGGTAACTGGTGGAGCAGTAAATGGCTGCGGTTGAAATGCCGGAGCGATTGCAACCGGCTGACCTAATTGATTGAAATTGCCCGCGTTGTTCTGAGCTGACCGAGGCGTGAGCAAGGGTGTTCCACCCTGTTTAAAAATCCGAGTCCCAGTTGGATCAATCGCTGGCACTCGTAGTGACGAACAACCATTTTGAAAACAAACTAATAACAGAAGAATACCAAAGACCGAAAACGTGAGTCTTAGACGAAGGTGAGTTTTTTTCGATTGTAATCTCATGACTAACCAATCCGTCACTAATTTGAGCGCAGCGAATAGAAACGCACGGGTTCCCCGCTGATATAAGCTGGCAAAACGTACCACACCAAATGGTAATATGATGCGTTTTTCCCACATGAAATGATGACAAAAGACATCAACACCATACCGGTTGCGACAAGTAGCAGGGTTTTAATGGCAAAGAGGAGCCAACAGCAGCGATTCCCGGACAGAACAAGCTACGGAGAATCTATTTAAGTATTTCCAGCCAAACCGGCTTTCCAACGAACCGCCTCAGTCGGGCAGCCAAAGAGGCTTCCGACCCGCCACAGCCACAGCACGTTTGTTGATTCCGAAAAACTATGGCTTGTCAAATCCGTACCGCCAAGCTGATTGCGGTGGTTATTTAGAACGCGCGTAGTTCTTTGGTAACGCAGTTCGCATCAACTCTGAAAAAGCTCGCAGCTGAAAAAAGGCAATCTAGCCAGATTCATTTTGGCTGAATCTAATCGTCAGCATTCAAATCGCTTTTGAGATCCACTTGAAAATCTGCTGGAATAACAACCGGGGCATATCGGCTAATCTGCGGCCCCACATTCAAAGGGTCTTTATTGAATGCCCATAAGACGATTGCATAAGCAATCGGAATTGACATCAATCCACCAACGACTACTTTAACGAACTCAATGGCAGGACTCTTTGCCGTTTTCGAGGTTCTTGTTTGCCCTCGCGAACTGTGTTGTGATTTGCGTTCAGACCGAGACCTTTTACGCGACCTTTTATCCTCGCGAGCGGCTTCTCGCCCACCTCTTTCGCGTCTCTGACTGGGACTTCCCTCGGAATATTCACTTCCCGAGCGGCGTTTTCGCTTACGCATTGCACCTTCAGCTAATTGAGCGGGTACAACAAAAACATCCTTTTGAATGACCGTTGGTTCTGCCAATTCGAGAGGTGCTGTAAAAGACTCCGGTGCTTCTTCAACTATCTCAAGCGCAGGAACCGATTCATCCAAAATTTCGTTTAAGCGATACTCGTTACTGCAATGTGGACACCGCACTTTCGAGTCTGCCGCTGACCTAACGGGAACCCGAACCAATCCCCCACAATTCAAACAATTGCCGAGGATCGACGAATCCGGTGATGTTTGATTGAGGTTATCCATGTTTCGTTCACAAAATAACAAACGGTCTTGTTACGCAATCCAAGCGGAAGATATCGGCGATAAAAAAACAACCGACGTCCGTTTCAATCCGCCGGCTTCCAACTCTAATTGTAAGTTACCTCGCTTTCAAATAGAACCGGCGCGTTTTCATTATCCTCCGTCCTAACCCCTACAAACCGTAAATCGGGATGAGCTTCTCCTCTAGATGGGACATCAAGGCCTCATGCGAAAGCTGTTTCCCCGTCACCCGCTGTCCTAACTGCGGCCCTGACAAACACTGACCGTGACGATGAACCTCTACATTTAACCAATTTTTAAGAGGAACAAAATCTCCCGCTTGGAACATGGTATCTAAATCGCCCAGCTGTTCACTTGCGGCATCAAAAATTTGACTCGCATAAAGATTCCCAAGTGAATAGGTTGGAAAATAGCCTACCAACCCGGCACTCCAGTGCACATCTTGAAGCACGCCGTTGGCAACGTCCGGTGATTCGATTCCCAAGTAACGCCTGTATTTTTCATTCCAAGCCTCCGGAAGATCATTGGTATCGAGTTCACCATTGATGATCGCTTGCTCTAACTCAAAGCGAATGATGATGTGCAGGTTGTAGGTCGCCTCATCAGCTTCTACACGAATCAACGATGGCTCCACGTGATTGATTGCGTGATAAAAACTTTCCAGAGATACATTCCCTAGCGCTTCTTGAAATAAACTTTGAGCCTGCGGATAGAGATAATGCCAAAAACTGAGTCGTCTACCAACTAGATTTTCCCACAACCGCGATTGAGACTCGTGAATGCCTAGACTGCAAAACTTTCCCGGCGGTAAACTGTAATACTCGGATCTCAATCCTTGCTCATATATCCCATGCCCAGCTTCATGGAGCGTTCCAAAGAACGAACCACTAAAAAAGTTTTCGTCGTAACGTGTTGTAATACGACAATCTTGAGGCCCCATTTCTGTACAAAACGGATGATGAGTTACATCCAATCGACCTTGTTGATAATCAAATCCGATCCTTTCGGATGCGATTCGTCCTAACTGACGCTGTTGATCAATGGGAAATTTTCGACTTAGAATATCCACCGGCGGCCGATAATCGGAGGCTTTAATTTTTGCAACCAGCGGAACCAATTCTTGCCGCAATGCTTCGAGAATCCCAGCCACCTCAGACGTCTTCGCGCCTGGTTCATATTCATCTAGCAACGCGTCGTACGGCACCTCTGCGTAGCCGATCGCCTCCGCTTCCGCTTTCTTCAGTTCAAAAATCTTTTTTAACTGAGGAGCAAATGCCTCGAAGTCGTTTTCCTTGCGAGCCGCCACCCACTGGGTTTGCCCAACCGACGCAGCACGAGCTAATTCCATTACCAAAGTTGCAGGAAGTTTAATCCTCTTTTCATAATCTCTTTTTAAAATTCGAATCGTTGCCCCGGAGTCACTCACAGGATCTTCCGCCAACGGCGAATCCACAAGATGTTCGAGCCATTCACCAACACGTGGATCTGTCTTTCGTTCGTGAATCAGCCCCGCAAGGTGCGTTATTTGCTCGGATCGATATTCGCTGGCCAACGCGGGCATTTTGGTCTGCTGGTCCCACTCCAAAAGGGCCGCCGTTGAAATCAAATAACCAGTTTCCCGATTATGCTCGCAAAGCGCCTGATAGTTAGGATCTTCTAATTCGACTTTTGACATTATCGCAACACTCAGTTGGGAACTAAGAACAAAAACTACTTACATCGGATAACTCGACATCCGGTTCGATAAATCGGCTCATCAGCCTACAAAATCTAATCGCGGTTACAATAGCCAGTGATTCCAATTGCCCTACCGCTGAAAGCAGGCTGAATCCGACTGCTATTGCCAGTCTCACGGATACCCTTTTTATCAATCATAAAATATAACTCAGTGAACGTTTTACCGGTTGCCTTCATCGAAATCCTGCGGGAAGGCCGTCAGACTGCGGGAATCGTTAAATTGATGCCTGTTTTTCCAAGTTAAATCAAAAAACCTCTTACCCAATTATCTGCCTTGGACTTTATTCAATTATCTCTGATTGGGCTCGCAATTCCCATCGTTCTGTTCACTGTCTACTGGGTGATTCAGTACAAGATTAATGACTCAGGAGTGGTCGATGTATTCTGGGGAGCGACCGTTGCGATCATTGCAATTTTCTTTTGTTTGTTTACCTCCGGAGATCCAACGCGGCGATGGGTGGGTGGCCTGCTGATATCTCTTTGGGCCCTGCGATTAAGCTATTATCTTTTCTTCCGCTGGCGTTCACATGAAGAGGACGCACGATACGTTGCGTTAAAAGTAAAGTGGGGATCTCAGGCTCAGATTCGCATGTTCAGATTCTACCAAATGCAGGGACTTGGCTGTTTCCTGTTCGCGCTACCTTTGCTTGCTGCCGGCGGCAACATAACTCCGTTTTCATGGGTGGATTGGATTGGCATTGCGATTTGGATAGTTGCCATCAGTGGCGAAGCTATCGCAGATCAACAATTGGCAAGTTTTCGAACGCGCCCCGAAAATCGAGGGGAAGTTTGCAATACAGGGTTGTGGCGTTACTCACGCCACCCAAACTATTTCTTCGAGTGGTTTCATTGGTGGTCCTATGTGATGTTGGCAATCACTGCTCCATTCGGGTGGCTCACCATTTTAGCTCCCGTTGCAATGTGGTTTTTCCTTAATCGAGTGACGGGCATTCCGCTAACCGAGATTCAAGCCATTAAATCGCGGGGAGAAAAATACCGCCGCTACCAACAATCGACCAATGCATTTTTCCCCTGGTTTCCAAAGAGCATCTCCCAAGATTAGCCATTTGAAACTTTTGCTTTCCGAATTCCCATTACTCTGGATGACTAGCCTTCAAAGTCACTGGATCAATTTAATAAGCTGGAAACGACATGATTAATAAATTCATTGACTGGACCGAACGTGGTTATGTCCCCGATGGATTACTGAGAATGGGTATTCGCCGTTTATTAAAACAACGACTGGCTCATGCCGATGCTGGATCACCGCAGGCCAACTCATCCCGAACGGACGCACTTGTCGCAGAGTTTGACCAGGGTCCAATCGCTTTGGTGCCCGAACTTGCCAACGAACAGCACTACGAGGTGCCTGCTGATTTATTCAGATTGACACTTGGTCCCCACCGCAAGTATTCGAGTTGCTACTGGCCGGAAGGAGTCACAAATTTAGCGGATTCCGAAAAGGCAGCGTTAACAGAAACATGTGCACGGGCCGAACTAGAAGACGGAATGAACATCCTCGAACTCGGCTGCGGCTGGGGTTCCCTTTCGCTTTGGATGGCCGAGCACTACCCGAACGCCAAGATCACCGTTGTTTCCAACTCTAATTCACAACGGGAGCACATCGAGAGTACCGCCCAAAGTCGCGGCATTGAAAAAAACTTAACGGTCATCACCTGTGATATTAACGACTTTGATACCGATCAAAAATTTGATCGTGCCGTCTCCGTTGAGATGTTCGAACACGTCCGAAACCACCGCAAATTAATGAATCGCATCTCAAACTGGCTTACGCCCGAGGGAAAGTTATTCGTTCACATTTTTTGCCACCGAGAGTTGACCTACAAATTTCAGGATGAGGGCGAATCGGACTGGATGAGTCGCTATTTTTTCTCCGGTGGAATTATGCCAGGCGAGGATCTACTGACTCGCTACAGCGAGGATTTAGAATTGGCGAACAAGTGGATTTGGAATGGCCAGCACTACCAAAAAACATGTGAAGCTTGGCATTCCAACATGATCAAGAATCGTGACCAAATCATGCCTATTCTTGAATCCACCTATGGAAAAAAAGAAGGGGTTCACTGGTTCAATCGCTGGCGAATGTTTTATCTCTCCTGTAGTGAGTTATTCGGGTACAATGCCGGCAAGGAATGGTATGTCGCGCATTACCTATTCAATAACAAAATTAAGATCTAGCAAAATTAAGATCTCGCAGAATTTCGGCGTAGTGAAACTGCGTCGTAAAATCTCGGCCGCGACGGGGCATTTCCCGACCTCCCCAATTTTTGGTCATGACTCCGCCGTCTTTCTTCAACACCGACTGCTGATTGAATCTCGCCCCGTTTGCTCTAAGATGCTCTCTGTAATCGCCGACGCGCTTGCACCGGTGCGGTAAGTTTCGATCATACCGCATTGAGTTAATTTGATCTGATCAAAGATATTCAATGAGCTACCCTCGAAAAAATCGTCTCGCAAGACAAGTCTCACCGCACAGATCGCAAATCAATGCTCAGCGGTTTCGCCTTCGCTTACTGATTTGTTTCGGCGTGTTAATTCTGTCTGCAATTTCATTTTATGGCAAAGGACAAATTAACCCGGTAACGGGAGAAACGCAGCGCGTCGATATGACAATCGAGGAAGAAATTAGACTTGGTTTGCAATCGGTCAGTTCCATGGGGCCTCTCTCGACCAATCGGCAAGCAACCGCCCACGTCGAACGCATAGGAAACCAACTCGTTGCCAGTCTGGATGAATTCAATAAAACCGCCAACCGTACTATCCCCTACCCCTTTCAATTTCACCTCCTCGATGCACCGCAGACGGTCAACGCGTTTGCTCTGCCAGGCGGCCAAATCTTTGTAACGACTGGACTGTATCGACAACTCGAACACAATCGCTACATGAGTAACACCCAGCAAGACTTTGACGGCCGACTTGCGGGAGTCCTTGGGCACGAGATTGGTCACGTCATCGAACGACATGCCGCCCAACGTCTCGCAAAGAGCAACTTTATCCAAGGTGTTTTTTCTGGATTTGAAGTATTCGACGAATCCAGGACGAGCCGAGTAAATTCCCAATCCAGGGGAACTAAAATGGCCGCCGATGCTGCCGATTGGTTCATTGGCCTTCAATACAGCCGAGCAGATGAACTGGCTTCTGACGGTTGGGGCGTTAAATTGATGGCCCTAACCGGATATGATCCAACCCATATGATCGAGGTCATCGACATCCTCGAATCATCAGCCACCGGATCTCAACCCATTGAGTTTTTGAGCACGCACCCGCGGCCGCCCAACCGGCGACAATACATTGAAAACCTCATCCTTGAAAATTCGCAAAACGGGACGCTCAGCGAACCCAGATAATTTATTCGAGGCCTACACGTTTGACTTGCTTTTTAGAGAACTACTCAAATGACATTTATTAACGAAGACTTTTTACTGGCCACCGAAGCGAGTCGCCGCCTTTATCACGAGTACGCTTGCGACCAACCAATCATTGATTACCACAACCACCTCTCACCGGGCGACATTGCCTCGAATCGACAGTTTGAAAACCTGTTCGAAATGTGGATCAACCACGACCACTACAAATGGCGAGCGATGCGGGCCAATGGAATCTCCGAAAATTTAATTACCGGAGATGCATCCCCCAAAGACAAATTCATTGCGTTCGCAAAAACTGTACCGCACACACTTCGAAACCCGCTCTACCACTGGACACACCTTGAGTTAAAACGTTTTTTCAATATCGATGAATTATTATGCGAAGAAAATGCAGAGACAATTTGGAACCAATGCAATGCCCAGATAGCAGAGCGAGACGATTTGACTACTCAGGGCATCCTCAGACAATTCAAAGTTACTGCTTTGTGCACCACCGATGATCCCACCGACTCACTAGAGTTTCACCAGCAGATTGCCGACTCTGAATTTCAGACAAAGGTCTACCCCTGCTTTCGTCCGGATTGGGCGTTATTCGTACATCGCCCGGAAGAATTTAAACCTTGGATTGCCAAGCTTGAATCTGCTTCCGGCATCGCAATAAATTCACTTGATGATTTACTGTCCGCACTGCGAAATCGCCATGAATTTTTCCACACCATGGGAGCTCGCCTTTCCGACCATGGTTGCGAGTTCGTCCCGGCAGCCTTTTGCGACAAAGCAACTGCAGCCAGCATCTTTGATGCGGCAATGAACGGAGTGACCGCCGATCCACAGCAGCATGAAACATTTTCGACATTCATGCTTCTTGAATTAGCTCGCATGGATGCAGAAAAAAACTGGACTAATCAATTTCACACCGGCGTCTGGCGGAACAACAATACTCGACTCTTCAACGGAATCGGGCGTGATATCGGATGTGATTCGATGGGTGACACTTCCCAGGGACGCTCACTCGGCGCTTTCCTAAATCAACTCGACCAGGAAAACGCGCTGCCTCAAACAATCGTTTACAACCTGAACCCCTCCGACAACTATCTCATCAGTACCATGCTGGGTAATTTCCAGAGTGATTCAGGACCGGGCAAAATGCAGTTTGGCTCAGGCTGGTGGTACCTTGATCAAAAAGAGGGAATCGAAATGCAGATCAATACACTTTCCAATACCGGGCTGTTATCAAGGTTCGTAGGAATGCTTACCGATTCAAGAAGTTTCATGTCGTTCACCAGACATGAATACTTTCGTCGCATCCTCTGCAACATGCTGGGAAATGACATGGAGGCGGGAATCCTCCCAAATGATTTCCAACTCATTGGCACGTTGGTTGAGAACATTTGTTATACGAATGCGAAAAATTACCTTCGCTTAGAAAGCGCTTAATCTACAGCGTTATAGCCTTCAAAACCAACACCCCGAAATATTCTCATGATTACGAACAATGAACCACCCGAATTCCCTGTCGGCGAGTACGTCGAATCGGACGTCGCAGAGACGCTAATTCTTCAGCTGGAAGAACTTAGAAGTTGCCCCGCGGAAATTAGAAATTCAATTGACTCGTTGGATTCAGAGCAACTAAACGTTCGCTATCGCAACTGGTCCATTCGACAAATTGTCCATCACCTCGCCGATAGCCAATTAAACACGTACATACGGTTTAAGTGGGCACTGACGGAAGCCTCGCCGTTGATCAAAACGTTTAATGAAACCAAATGGTCAGAAACGTACGACGCGAGAGAATCCGAACTTGAACCGTCGTTGATCCTGATGGATGGACTTCATGCAAGATGGGCCATTTTAATCGAAAACCTAAACGACGAAGATCTTGACCGCACTTTCTTTCACCCCGAAGTTGGAGAGATTCTCTCCCTCCGACAAACCCTCTCTCGCGCGCTTTGGCACAATCGCCACCACCTTGGGCAAATTGAGTGGCTGAAAAACCGACACGGTTGGTAACCTCCGAAGATTCTCGCCAAGCTTCAATCGACCTTGTGTGTTCAAGCTGAGAACCTGCTGAGCCTTACATCGGCGCGGGGATATCACGCTTTTGGAAAATCATCAAACCAACCGAGTAAAAACAAATCCCGATCAACACTAATAGCAGGCAATTTGGCAGCAACGCCAATCCGGCCAATGTGCCATCGGGGTCATACCTTAGGATTGCATAGTAGTTCGCTACGTCGGCATCCGTTTGCTTGATTACGGCCGCCGGATGGTAAAGTCCAAACAAACCACAGTGCTTTGCCCACCAATACTTTTCAGACCCCATTCCGAGCATGCGAATCCCGGCATTGCAAAAATAGAACGCGGCCACTATCCCCAAAGTTCGCCACCGGTAGCGATCCAAAGAGGAACAAAAAGCTGCAAATCCGCTCATACAAAATCCGAGGCAAAATAAATTCAAAAGCCCGGGAAAAAAGAGCAGGGGATTGACTTCGGAACTCATCGCAACCACCGTCGTCTTCGGCGGTAAAAAGCTTAATGGAATGGAGTATTCGATTAACGGGATCTCAATCGATGGATAGGTTGTTTCCTCTACGCTCGTTGTCCAAATCCCCAATGCCATGCCAAGCCAGCATACCAGAATCAATCCAAGCATCATCGCCAGCGTTAGCCCGGCATGTTGCAGATATATCTTTCGCCGACTGACAGGCTGAGCCAGCAGCAACTCCATTGTCCCGCGACTTAACTCGCCGCTGACAACGTCCGAGCCTCTGACTAACCCCCACGCACAAACCAATGAAATCAACATCGGTTCATTGAGGGTCAATGAAGTTCTGCCCAAATACGAAACTAACCAATCAAAATCGACCGTTGCGAATTTTCGCCAATCCTTGGGAAGAAGGTCTATGATCTGACGGAATTGAGCGGTATCCAACTCTCCAACGATCCAAACTCGAAACCAACAAAATGCGAAAACGCCGAGGGCTAAGCCCACGAACAGCAACAAGCCTTCTGCAACGTACTTTTTCAACAGAGGACGGTTCATACGGCGGCCTCCGCCTGCGATGTGATCGGGGACTGGTGGTGAAAACGATCGTAAACAGCCCGCAATCCCACAGGCTGAATGTAGACGTCCGAGATTGGTGCGTCCGACAACCACCTTAAAACCGCCGACAGTTCACCCGGTGTTTCGATTTGCACGGAACTACCGTTCTGCTTGATCACGATGGATTCACGCAGTCCTTCTGGCAACGGTGGAAGGTCTCCTTTGAGATCCGCGAGAATTCGGTGTTGCTTTTTCAAACGACTCATAGACTCCAAGTGGACTAATTGACCCGCTCGTAAGATGCCGACACGATCGCAAGTATCCTCAATTTCCGGCAAAACGTGCGACGAAAAAATCACGGTGCGGCCAGCTACCTTAGCTTCGCTAACCAACTCCATCACGCGTCCACGAACCGTCGGGTCAAGGTTGGCCGTCGGTTCATCTAAAATCACCAACGGTGTCTCACTGCAAAGCGTGATCGCCAACGCCAACTTTTGCCGCATCCCGGTCGACATCAGGCCGACCCAACGAGACAAATCCAGCTCCAATCGATTGGAAATTTCTACCGCTTTTTCGAAACTCGCGTCTTCGCGAAATCCACAAAAAATTTCAAGCATCTTACGTGCACGCATCATCCGAAACAGCCGGGCATCACCAGGCAAATAGGAGACCATTCGGTGAACTTCAACCCGCTGATGAAGACAATCCAAACCGCCAATTTCAGCTGTTCCCGCGGAAGGCTTTAGAAACCCCAGTAACAGGCGAAGAAATGTGGATTTGCCAGCTCCGTTGGGGCCAAGCAACCCAAACACCTCACCTTCCTGAATCTCCAAAGAACATTGATCCAAAGCTGTAAAGTCGCCAAACTTTTTAGTGAGGGATCTTGCTTGAACCAGTTTTGTTGACATTATTACGCCCGTAACTATCGAATTGGATCTTTTCCCATCAAACGGCGAAGCATTCCAATATGGCCGGAATGAATCATCTCGTGGTCACCCGCAAACAAAAGCGCCCCGTAACGAGTGGCATAGGCGGCGTGCGGAGGGTCGAGGGGTTCGTCTAACTGCGGACCATCAAACCCAACAATCTCGATTCGCATCTGCTCATGAACCCGATCGAGAACATCGAGGATCTCGCTCGGATCCGGATACGCATTCCGATCCGCGATCGGTTGCGTACCACGCATAAACAGCTTTCGAAACTTGCTGGACATCAGTTGCTGATCCACGCTTAAGTCGCGACCACGCTGACGAAACAACGTCAGACCGTATTCAGACATCGCCAGATGGCCAACCTGCCACGCAATGTGAGTCGTGAATTGGTCAGGGCTCCAAAACCAATCATCATCGTCCAGCCCATCCAATAGTGATCGACTGTAGTTTCGTGCGAATTCGATGTGTCGAATTGCGATGGCTAATTTTTCAGAAACGCCATCCGCACTTGGATACTGATGTTCAAACATATTTAAGTTATTTTAATGAGACGAATTTAAATCAACAACATTTGCCGCATCACTGACTAATCGTGAAGTTCGAAAATTCCTTCAATTTCCACGGTCACACCAAGCGGCAATGCATTGACCCCGACGGCACTCCGTGTGCCAACACCAGCATCTTCGCCGAACACGGCAGACATCAACTCACTACAACCATTAATCACCGCAGGCTGTTGAGTGAAGTCATCGGTACAACAAACCATTCCAAACAATTTCACAACTCGCTTGATTCTATCGAGTGTTCCGAGTTCGGATCGCAGGGTAGAGAGCATCGTCAATCCAGATTGGCGAGCGGCTAAATAAGCTCCCTGCTGGTCAACATCGCGACCCGTACAGCCAATCATCAAAGAGCCGTCCGCCTGCACTGGAAGATGGCCTGATGTGTAACACAGATTTCCAACGATCATCGCAGGTCTGTAAACACCAACTGCCGAGGGAGCAGGGGGCAATTCAAATCCTAATTCCTCGAGTCTAGTATCTGCGCTCATGATTGCATTCCAAAGTATTTCTTTACGGATGGCGAGTTAGTCAATAAGTAGCCCATGATTATTGAAAGGTTTGCAGACTTTGCCTAGGTCCTATTCGCACCAAAAGGTTTCCACAAACCTAAACAGAACTCCTTTTTTTCTCCACAGGCTACAACAACGACAGGCATTCCACCCGACCCGCTAAAGCAAAATGATCTGACAGAAAAAACCGAGTCCCGTCTACATTCCACGACTGATTGAAAACTTTGACATCCTTTACCCTCACCCCATTGCTGTGAAAATAGCGAGTAAAATATGCTGTAAATCTTTTCCCTTCATCCCGAAATCGGTTGCGACGGCTATCCCAAGTCGGAGCTGGTGGCAAATCTCCCCGAACTCCCAACTCTTCAATCGCTGACGTTTCACCGATCCGCGTGTTGGTATCACCGAGCACCAGCAAGTCTGGCGTTGGACAGATGGAAACAATTCGCTCAATCACAGCTAAACGCTCGGCTTGCCCATGGCCGCCTGGTGGCAAATGTACGTTTGCGATACTTATCCCAGCAGATTCAATCGCTGACAAAACCACGTTTCGCCCGACGGCCCTGCTTTCAACCTGATCCAACAATTCCCGTCGCACGAGTGTCGCTAAATTTCCAGAGTGACTGACCGTATTTGCGGGAATCAAGTCATGCGTCTCAACGTAAGGCACCAACCCGGGCAATTCTTGAAAACAGACAAAGTCCGGATCGACTGCCAGCACTCGTTCACGGATGAGCGATTCAGCCTGATCCATTCGCCAACCCACGGGAGCAGCGTGGGAGTTCTCCAGCAAATTCAAATTCCAACTTAGAAAACTAATTGACTTCATCTTGTTCGCGCCCAGTTGCCTGCTGTTGAAACTAACGCCCAATCACCCCCGCGAACTCAATTGCAATACAATTATCACTCACCCGCGGCACTGCCAGTCGTGCGCGGGTCAAAAGCACCGGTAAAGATTCCCGTCTTAGAATCAAATGTAATCCCCTGACAAATTCCCATTGACCGAGAGCGTTTAATTTGATGTTGCTTGGCCGTTAATTGCTCCGCCACCTTCTTATCAAAAGTCGTTTCTAGTAATAACTGCTTGGGCGCCCATTGATGATGCAAGCGTGGTGCCGCAATTGCTTCGCCGATTGGCATTTCCAAATCAAGATGGTTAATAATGGCCCACAAGACTTCGGTAATAATCTTTGGCCCCCCCGCCGCTCCGACGGTCAAAACTGGCTGACCATCTCTCAGGACAATCGTCGGACTCATACTGGAGAGTGGTCGCTTCCCGGACGCAACTGCATTATTTTCACCACCAATTAAACCAAATGCGTTCGGCTTGCCGGGGAAGGCAACAAAATCATCCATCTGATTATTCATAATCACTCCCGTTCCCGGAATGACGTATTTAGCGCCAAAGGTTGTGTTAACCGTAGTGGTCAAAGCCACCCAATTACCTTCACTGTCTGCCGCAGCAACATGAGTCGTATGTCGCTCAAAAAATTCAGTCGCAGCATTGGGGGGAATATTGTGATCCGTTGTTAACACGGAGTCCATCTTAATCTTACTGGCAAGCTCTTTAGCGTAACTCTTTTCAATCAAGCCTAGCGGGACATCCACATAATCAGGATCCCCCAACCAGAAAGCCCGATCTGCAAAGGCCAGCTTCATTGCTTCCGCCACCACATGATAAAATCCTGCTCGGTCGTTTTGATACATCTCAGCCAAATCGAACTGCTCAAGAATATTGAGCACTTGGGCCACGTGGACTCCACCAGAACTTGGAGGCGGAAATCCGTAGATTTCAAAATCTCGATACCTTGATCGAACTGGCTTCCGATTTACGGTTTTATATTTGGCAAAATCGTTGGCCGTCATGATTCCACCATTGGCCTTCATCCACTGCCCCGCTAACTCAGAGAATTCACCGCGGTAAAACCAGTCAGTCCCCTCTTGAGAAATCTTACGGTAGGTTTCTGCCAAATCAGCTTGCTTTAGAATTTCCCCAGCTCGATAGGGTTCGACCAGCCCAGTCTTGGGATCAGGTCGGAAAAAAATGTTGACAGCTCCTGGGAACTGCAGCATCGCTTTTTTCGCAATTCTAAGTTTCGCAGCGTACGCCTCGGTCACCTGAAACCCGTTCTCTGCTGCCTCCATTCCCTTTTTACATGAGGCCCGCAAATCTAAACGCCCATGCTGAGCGACCGCCTGAGCGTAAGCCTTTAACGCTCCTGGAACACCACTGGCCAGCGGGCCAGTTTGACTTGGATTAGAAAAACGAGTCTTTGCATCCTGAAAAAGATCCTGTGTCGCTGCTGACGGAGCCATCTCTCGCCCGTCAATTGCGTACACTTCTCCTTTTGCAGTGCGAATTAGAATAAAGCATCCGCCACCAATTCCCGAATTGAAATTATCAACAACCCCAAGTGTCAAAGCGGTTGCTATTGCGGCATCAATCGCATTGCCACCATTGGCAAACGCATCGACACCAGCTTGCGTTGCCAAAGGATGCACCGAAGCAACCATATTCTTTCGAGAAGTGGATTCAGCATTCTCAACGAAAACTCCCATGTCTGAAGTCGTCGGTGGCACGCTGACCAAACTCGACTGAACCCCCCAAACGGAAGTCGCGGCAGCAAAACAAAGCACACCGACCGACCAACCCATCAAACAAAATTTCAACACGATCAATCCCCGTAAGAAAGCGAATTTCAATATTGCCACCTAGCCCAATTCTAAAAGCAATTGACCAGTAAAAATAGGTAACCACGCTAAGTAATTCTATTCAATCTGGGCAAGCAGAGACTCAAATATTAGTGCTTTTAGCTAGTAGCACCGACTCCGACTTGCGAGACTGCCGACGTCTCCCTTAAGCTAACGCTATGACCGATCAACGTGAAGACAATTCCGATAACGAATGCTCAGATCCAGAAGCGCTGGAGCCTTTACCTGATTCGGAAACGGAGGAATCGGTTGAGGACGATGACACCTACGATGCAGAAATCGACGACGAAGACGAAGGTGATGATGAGGAAGAATTCTCTCTAGACCAACTCAGTCAAGCTTACGCGGATGCATTAAAAACACGAGGCGCTTCTCCCGAGGAAACCCAAGAACCCGACCACTCGGCAATCACTGAACCGAGCCGAGCAAATAGCCCCCAATTCGAGGAAGTGGAAGAAGCCCCCGAAATTGATGATAACGCCGGCTGTTCAATTTCTCCTGAGTCAATTATCGAATCAATCTTATTCGTGGGTGCCCCAAAAGGCGTTACGCTAAACAGTCGAAAGATTGCAGCAGTGCTTCGCGATGTGAGTCCCAAAGAAGTCACCCAAACCGTCCGCGCTCTCAACGCCAAATACGAAAAAGAAAATGCCGCCTTTCGGATCGATTCCGAAGGAGGTGTTTTTAAAATGAAACTGGATCCCGAGCTTGTTGAATTCCAACAAGATTTCTTCGGTCGCAATCGGCAAGTCCGACTGAGCCAGTCTGCAATCGACGTCATGGCCATCGTTGCCTACAACCAACCAGCCACGAAAGATTTGGTTGAAAAAATTCGGCTTAAACCGAGCGGAGGAGTCCTGACG
>JAAEMV010000525.1 GCA_024225195.1 Planctomycetaceae bacterium
CAAGCCGAGCCAAGCAAGCCGATCATTGCCATTCACTTGCTCAGGTGCACCGTTGGAGTTGACCAATCCCAGTAAACAAATTTGGATGGATAAAAGCGATGTTCGACCGTTCTTACTTTGGCGCCCTGCTGACTCTCAGTGGATTGCTAGCCTGTTTCTTAATCGTCCCCTCTGAATTATCCGCTCAGAAAGTGACGGCGGTTCCGACGGAAATCAGAGAACAGTTTAAGCTTGATCCCTTTTACCAAAAGTATATCGATGCTCAGGGTTTGCCGATTGTTGGCTCAGAGGTGGTATCAGATGCAGCTCTTCTGGAAGCCGCCTGGATAGTAAACCGCATGATCGGCCATCGCCCTGAGATACTTGCTGCCATGGCATCCAACAACACTCGACTCGCGGTCATGGCGTACAGTGAATTCACTACTGACGTGCCTGAACATCGTCATTTAACACCCCGTGTTTTTTGGGATCGCCGCGCTCGGGGTCTGGGCGCGACTGATTCAGCACCCGCTGTCAGCTGTGCCGAAGAGAACCTTTTAGAACACCCTAACGATCCTTATTTTGAAGAATGCATTTGCATTCATGAATTCGCCCACGCGATTCATCAAATGGGCATGCGAGATATTGACCCAACTTTTGATAAACGGCTTAAAAAAGCATATTCAGAGGCGATTGAATCTGGCAAATGGGGAAATACTTACGCCGCCGGAAACCATATGGAATATTGGGCCGAGGGCGTCCAATCCTGGTTTGATGACAATCGAGAAAAAGACGCGCTTCACAATCACGTCAACACACGGCAGGAATTAATTGATTACGACCCCTCACTTGCCAGATTATGCCGACAGGTCTTTGGTAATTTGGCATGGCGTTATCAGAAACCAAGCAAACGTTTAGATGACGACAGAAAACATCTTTCAGGAATTCGCACCGAAGAACTTCCAAGATTTGAGTGGCGAAAAGAGAAAATCCCGGAGAAGCCGAAGGTTTTGATCCAAACTACCGAGGGCGATATCGAACTAGAAATCGATGCTGAAAAAGCGCCGGCCACTGCCCAAAACTTTTTACACTATGTTCACGAAGGACTCTATTCTGACGGAAGTTTTCATCGCACAGTCACCCCAACCAACCAAGAGAATTCAACCGTAAAAATTTCGGTAATCCAAGGCAGAGCAAATGCCTTAAAACGCAACCTATTCTTGCCAGCAATCGATTTAGAGGACACGAAGCAAACAGGCTTGAAACACCTAGACGGTGTTATCTCGATGGCTCGCTCGAAACCCAACTCAGCCACCGATCAGTTTTTCATATGCATCAAAAACCAACCAGAACTAGATTTTGGGGGTGACCGGAACCCCGACGGGCAGGGCTTCGCCGCGTTTGGCCGCGTCACCAAAGGGATGGACGTTGTTAGAAAAATTCACAATGCTCCTGCAACCAAGCAACGACTAACCCCTGAAATTAAAATCCAGCGTGCGATTCGATTAAACTGAGGCTAACAAACCTCGAGACTGACCACGTTGATTTCTGACCAACGTTGCTCGATCACTTGTCTTTGTTCGCCTTTTTGAACAATCGCTCTTTCAAATAGGAATAAGCCAAGGCTTGCATATAAGCTCGCTGCTTATTATTGGCCGCCCCGCCATGACCTCCTTCGATGTTTTCATAATACGTAACATCATGTCCTTGGTCATACATTTTAGCCATCATCTTGCGAGCATGCCCTGGATGTACACGATCATCTCGCGTCGAGGTCGTGAACAAAACTGCCGGATATTCGACCTGAGGTTTAATATTTTGGTAGGGAGAAAAGGTCTTAATAAACTCCCATTCACCCTCCGCATCCGGGTTGCCATACTCCGCCATCCAACTCGCACCGGCGAGTAACAGATGATACCTCTTCATATCCAGTAGGGGGACTTGGCAAACCGCAGCACTGAACAAGTCGGGATAGAGAGCGACCATATTGCCAACGAGCAGACCGCCGTTGGATCCACCCTGTATTCCAAGCCGCGCCTTGCACGTGACTTTGCGTTTGACCAAATCCTCAGCAACCGCCGCAAAATCTTCGTAAGCTCTTAAGCGATTTTGTTTTAACGCCGCCTGATGCCAACGCGGCCCGTACTCGCCGCCACCTCGAATGTTGGCGACCACGTAAACACCACCCTCACTAGTCCAGGCCCGCCCAACACTCGCTTGATATCCGGGTGTCAACGAAATTTCGAATCCGCCATATCCGTACAGTAGCGTTGGATTGTTACCGTCGAAAACAAGATCCTTTTTTGACACCATGAAATAGGGAACTTGGGTGCCGTCTTTGCTCGTCGCAAAATGCTGGCTAACTTTCAGACCATCCGCCTGATAAAGGGGAGTCAACTGCTTTAACTGCTCAGGCTTTTCCCCAATTTCACCGTAATAGAGCGTCGTCGGCGTCAAATAACCACTCGACGTCATCCAATACGCATCTGATTCATCGGCATCAACTGCACGTAATCCTACC
>JAAEMV010000526.1 GCA_024225195.1 Planctomycetaceae bacterium
AGGCTGAAAAACTCGTTTGCAAGGCAATACCTTGCAGCGGAAAAGGCGAAGATCAATTGCCGAACGATTTATTGATCTTCCACCCGCGGCCCTAAGTCCGCATTTCAAATTTTAAGCCGGTGATTCCTGGCAAACTCCGCCAGCAACAAAAAAACCGGCCCACTCGCAAGTTCCGGCAACGCAGGGCCGCCAGACTCCCAACAAAGAACATTGCTGGCCAAACGCGGTGCAGAGATCCGAAATTGAAAGCGGTGACACTCGGTTTTCGAATGATTGACCGCGTGAGCCCTAGACTTTTTTGTCTGCCGTTGCCACAAAAACGGGACCACCATGCTTTTTTTAGTCGCCCACGATTTCGGGGTGATTTTTTTGTCACGTTTTCGTTGGATTCGACCACTGGATTTTAGAAACTGAAATCTCCAGTCGTTAAACCACCATGATTGACGGCTTGGGTTGGCTTATCGATAAACCAAATCTCTAGCATGCCCAGAGGCAAAAAAGAGGCAAGGCAAAAAAGGGGCCAGGAGCCGAAAAGTCAACTTAGGTAGCATGAGTAAAAATGTGCTGTCGCACTTAGGGGCAAATCACAAAACAAGCCATGCCCGGCATCGCGAGGTTGCCACCCGTTATTACCGGCTTCGGCCCCCGATCGCTCGGAAAAGACCTTCCATGGAAAATTTGTTTCTCGCATAGAATAGCGGTTTTTTGTGACAGAAACTCTAAATCAATGAGTCTTCATGTTATGAGTGAACGCCGGATAGACCTGATATTAAATCCAAGGCCATCAGCCCAGCGTTCACGAATAACCCAAAGACATTCACTGAAACAAACGAAATGCAGAAGCGAGGAGAAAATCGTCAAATGTACGATGACAACTCGGGCCTCGGAGCGAGTGCCAACCGTTACGTCGTCAATGGCCACCGCGGTGTTTCCCAGCCTTAGTGGAAATGAAACAATGTGGCGATTTCAAGTTGCAAGCTCGGCTCTTCGTATCGCACCGCTCAGATGCTGTTCCGGGGCGAGTCGAGCCGCAATATCGACAAGCCAGCGGACACGTTGCAAACCGATGTGAACTTTTAATGCGGCTCTCAACGAGGGCTGCCAATCAACTTTGAACGGTAAGGATATA
>JAAEMV010000527.1 GCA_024225195.1 Planctomycetaceae bacterium
AAATCAAACATTACGGACGTGCCTGCAAGCCGCTGGTTGTGCGGGAATTCGGGGGACAGCAATTCGGGGGACACATTACTTAATTAGTGTTTGGCCGAAAATTGAATTTTGTGAGCCATTATGCGGTAGCAGGCAATAATTTTATCGCGAAACTCCGGAAAATTAGAAATCTACTTGACATTTCGTGCCATTTTTATTACATGTCCAATCGACGGCGACATGGCGTTGACAAGGGGTAGTCGCTTCTCTGGCAGCGACATATTGGCATTACTATACAGGAAAGAGACAAAAAGATTCGGAGAAAAAATGCGGAAAATTATCGAACCTCAGATGGAAATCGGACAGGTCCACATCGAAGACATCGAGTTCGATTTGCAGTCTCGCGACGAAATCACGCACCTGCTCATCGGATTCCAGGCGATCTTCACGGATATCGAGACCCGCAATAAGATCTTTGCCATACTTGACGAAATGATCCCCGGACACATCGACCGCAAGAACGGACGACCCGGCATGCCCCTTTGGACAATTCTTGTCCTCGGGTCCCTCCGCCTTCTCTGCAATTGGGATTACGACAAACTGCATGAGATCGCAAACAACCACATAAGACTGAGGATGATGCTTTCTCACACACCGTACGACACCAAACCCTATGCGCTTCAAACAGTCAAAGACAACGTCTCACTCTTTACACCGGAGATTCTCGACAGGATCAACGCGGTCTGTGTCAAATTCGGCCATTTGGTCGCGGGTGAAAAGGAGGGAGAAAAATTCTTCGGAAATTGCGACTCGTTTCCGGTCGAGACCGATGTTCATTTTCCGACAGACATCAACCTGCTTTTCGACGCATTGAGAAAAACGATCACGCTGATCATGGCTTTGTGCGGTTTGACCAAACTTGCGGGGTGGCGCAAGGGGAAGAGTCTTCTCAGAAAAGCAAAAAAATTGTTCATGCGCGCGCAAAGACTGAAACACTCTTCTTCCAAGAATCCGGAAAAGAAAGCCGAAAGAGCGGAACTGATAAAAAAGGCGCATCTCGAATACATTGAATTCGCCCGGCGGATTGTTGATCGGGCGAAAGAGTTTGTCACCCTGATACCCGAACACGACCTCGGCGCCGGTTGCAAAGCCGAAGAAATCAAAAATTTCATTGAACACGCGGAACGTCAGATCGACCAGATTCGCAGAAGGGTTCTGGAAGACGAGACAATCCCCCATTATGAGAAGGTGTTTTCGATTTTTCAGGAGCATACGAAGTGGATTAAAAAGGGCAAGGCGGGCGTTCCCCAACAACTCGGTCTGAATGTTTGCATCGTTCGAGACCGACACGGTTTCATTTTGCACCATATTGTAATGGAAAACGGTACCGACGACAAAGTGGCGGTACCGATTGTGTCGGGGACTGTCAACAGGTTTCCGGATTTTGCGGGTTGTTCTTTCGACAAGGGATTTCACAGCCCGGCCAATCAGGCAGAGTTGGCGAAGATATTGGATCGTGTGGTCCTTCCAAGAAAAGGCCGGCCGACAAAAATGGTTGCGGAAATTGAGAGTTCGCCCGAATTTGCGGAGGCAAGGAGAAAGCACGCAGTGGTGGAATCGTCGATAGCCGCGTTGCAAAATCATGGACTGGATCGGTGTCCGGATCACGGTATTAAAGGTTTCAAACGATATGTTGCGCTCGGAATTGTGGCAAGGAATGTTCAGATTGTTGGTCGCATGATCCTTGAAAGGGAACGCAGACGTCGGAAACGTTCCAACGCGAGATTGGCCTTGGCAGCCTGAATCGCCGAGGCTACCAAAAAATGAGGGTGCTCGCAAAAGATGGGAGAGGTGCGTTGTCGCAAGATCCGGAACAGCCTAAAATCATACATTTCGGCTGAAATTTGTCCGATAAGTGGATGATTTTGTCAAATTATGTGGTTTCAGACTTGATCTCGACCAAAAACGCCGCCACATGGTCGTAAGAAGAGGGGGTTTTCGTTCAGGCACTAAATAGCGGCAAGGTATTCGGTGAATGCACGGATAACCATCAAGTGGACACTCTCGTTCAACTATTCAAAAAACATGTGGCATCTCTTCCCGAGAATGTGAACATCCATTATATTTGTGACAATCTCAGCAATCATAGCTGCCATGAGTTTTGTCGAGTTGTGGCCGAGTTGAGCTCCGTTGAATATCCGAAACGAGAATTAAAGACCAAACAACAAAGGCAAGAATGGCTTCAGAAAGACGACAAGAGAATCATTGTTCATTTCACGCCAAAACATGGTTCCTGGTTGAATATGGTCGAAATCTGGTTTGGAATCATGGGGCAGAAGTGTTTAAAACATAATTCCTTCACCTCCGTCGAAGAATTGTCTTCGTTTCTGACAGACTTTATTGAAACCTGGAACCAACATTATGCCCATCCGTTTAATTGGACTTACGACGGTGAAGGATTGCACGGAAAATCCGTTCGGAGATTAATCACGCATATCGCCATTGAAAACCGACATATGGAGCTGAGTTTTCTCTCGAAACAATTTGAACTGATGGCAAATCTGTTTGATGGTTATTTTGACAAAGTCGATATCAAAGATTGGCACTTGTTGGCAAATACGATTGACGAAAAAAAGGATTATCTTGAGAGGCTTATCCGAGATTCCGATAAGCCTCGTATCAAACAGAAAACGGCAGAACTTTATCCTTTGTTTTGTGAGCGACTGAGAAGCAAATTATCGTCAAATGAAAAACATGTCGCATGAAATAATAAAATGCCAGAATCAATTTGCAAAACTTTTAACAAAGGGCACTAGCGAATACCGCCAAAATTCATGACGGTATTCTCCAAAAAAAGTAAAGATGAAATTTGGCGGAGACGGCCCGATTTCATCGGAGCTGTTTTCCACCAATATCCCGGGAAAAACCAAGGCGGGCAAATTGGTTTCCATCGAATGCCGGGCGGATACCCGGCCTACGGGACAGCGCACTTCAACTGAACAAGGGAGTTTTTGATGAGAATTCACCATAAAATTTTTCTTCTGACCATTGCATGCATACTGGTTACGGCACTTTCAATCACTTCGTTTTTTCTGTGGCGTTCCATATCCGACAATCGTTTCAGATCCAGACAGTCTATCAGCACCGCCATTGAGGTCATTCGCAACGATATTGCCTTGCACCTCAAATTCGGACTGCGCCAGACAGAAGGTTTTCTTAAAAAAGACAAGACCGTTCGTG
>JAAEMV010000528.1 GCA_024225195.1 Planctomycetaceae bacterium
CCTCCCATCATTTTTAATGGTCAGCCTTTTTAGTTACGTCATCTTTTACCAGTTGACACGAACGGAGCGCATTCAAAAGCGATACCAATTTTACGCCGTTGAGGCGATGAAGGAAAATGATTTTGCTCGCGCCAAAACTTTCTTCGAACGACTTAAATTGATGAAAGACTTTGAACCCAATGAACAGTATCAATGGGCGACAATTTTGAATCAAACTGGTGAATCAGATCGAGCAGAACAAATCATCAATTCACTCGCCCCAGAAAACTCAATTGGATTTCCGCCAGCACACACTCTCAAAGCCCTCTCTTTAGCACGCGTACTTAACACCGCAGAAGGCAGAAAGCAACTCGCTTCACTTCACTGGCATCTGCAAAATGCAGATGGTAATTCTGCCGATTTAACGCAGGCATGGGTTAATTATTATTTGGTTGTTGAAGAATGGGAACTTGCGGCTGAAAAATTAGAAGTTGCAGCAGAAAATAATCCACTTCTTTACGAAGCTCTCCATCGCCTCTATCTCGCACAGGGTAAAAAGGCTGAGAGTGAATTTGCACTGAAAAAAGCAGACAAAGCCTTTCAAGGATATTTAAAAGAAAACCCTATTAACCCAAAGGCAAGAATTGGCTGGGCATGGGTAGCCACGAACATGAAAAATTTTGCGAAAGCGGAGAAGATCCTACTACAAGGCAAAAGGATCAATAATGACCCTTCGATTAACCGAGCCCTCTCCGATTTTTATATCCTGCAGCAAATCCGAGCCGAACAAAATGGAGCTGATCTGAGCCAACAACTTCAACTTTTGAATCAGGCACAAAAAGCAGACCCGAGTTACGCAAGAGTTTACTCCAGCATGATGGAGATATTCGTTCGCGGGGGAAGAGACGAGGAAAGTCGCGCGAAAATTCGAAAAAAACTACAACAGGTAGTCGCCAGTGAACAGTCCTCTCCGATGGCGCATTTCGCGCTTAGTAATATTATCTTCCAAGACGGTGATCAAAAGACGGCAATTTTCCATCTAGAACAGGCCTATCAGATGGACAATTCACTTATCTCCGTCATGAATAACCTCGCGTGGATGCTGGCCCACTCCGAACCGCCCGATTTTGACCGAGCTTTAGAATTAGCGACGGCAGCAGTGAACCGCGTTCCCAAAGACGCTCGATGCCGAGACACGCTGGGTACAATTTTGATGAAACTTGGACGCAACAAAGAAGCGATTTCCCATTTAGAAATAGCACTCACCGGGGCCGCCAACAAACAGGCAGTACATCAAAAGCTGTCTGCCACCTACAAATCTCTCGGCATGGATGAACTCTCGCAAATCCACGCGAAAGCCTCCCTCAACCCCGAGTAAACAATACTCTGTCTTTCTCCTTTCTCTCTACTCAAAAAATTGCTTCCCAGCATTGAATGTCTTATTTCCGCTTCATTCAGTGGATTGACCAGGGGCGTCCACTTGAGATCTTTGGAGATGGAACGCAGTCACGGGACTTTACCTACGTTGATGATATCGCGTCGGGTACGATTGCCGCACTGAAGCCGTTGGGTTAC
>JAAEMV010000529.1 GCA_024225195.1 Planctomycetaceae bacterium
ACCGGAAAAGATCCAGGAGGTTCTGAAACGCCTCGAAAAAAGTGGGCGTCACCTGCTTAGGCTGATCAATGATATTCTTGATCTTTCCAAGATCGAAGCCGGCCAGCTTACCCTTTCTCTCAATGAATATTCGATAGGAGAGGTGATTCAAACGGTCTTTACCTCGGTGGAGGCATTGGCAGCGGAAAAGAAACTGGATATGAAGGTCAAAGTTTCCAAAGATCTACCAACAGGCAAAGGAGACGATAAACGCATTGCTCAGTTGATTCTAAATCTGGTCGGAAACGCAATCAAATTTACCAATGAGGGAGAAATCAAGGCCGATGCGACCGTTGCCAACCAAACGTTTTTGGTCTCTGTTTCCGATACGGGTCCCGGACTTGCGGAAGTTGATCAAAAGAAAATTTTCGAAGGATTCCACCAAGTCAACGGATCCAGTACCCGAAAACAGGGCGGAACCGGTCTCGGGCTCTCTATTGCCAGAAAAATAGTCGAAATGCACGGGGGCCGTATCTGGGTTGAGTCCACTCTTGGGAAAGGCTCGACTTTTCGGTTCACGCTGCCGGTTCGAGTCGAAAAGCAAAGGAAACAAGGATGAACGAGCTGATTTTAATTATTGAAGACCAGGAGGATAATCGGCGTATCATGCGAGATCTTCTCACAAGCGCCGGCTATAAGGTGATTGAGGCTGTCACCGGAGAAGCGGGGGTGATGTCAGCCGAGGCCCACTGTCCCGACTTGATCCTGATGGACATTCAACTACCCGATTTCGACGGATACGAGGCTACGAGGCGGATCAAAGCCAACCCCGCCCTGAGCTCAATCCCGGTCATTGCGGTCACCTCTTATGCGCTGAGCGGCGATGATGTCAAGGCATATGAGGCCGGATGTGATGCGTATGTTTCCAAACCGTTTAGTCCGCGTAAACTTTTGGCGAAGATCCGGGAGTTTTTTGCATAGCTGCCTTTATTGCTGAAATAGCCGTAATATCTGACCATCTGTTCTCCCTTATTGGGGAATTTCCCTTAATGATGAGTTCCGCCATCCATCGTTAAATTTCTCGGGTATCCGGTAAACATAATCACATTGGGGCAAGCTGTA
>JAAEMV010000530.1 GCA_024225195.1 Planctomycetaceae bacterium
CCTCTGTGGCAAGGGAAGTGAAGAAACTGATCGGCAGATGTATCGGTTTCAGCATGGCAAGCGAGATGTCGCGATGCGGTTCGATTTAACTGTCCCGCTAGCGAGATTCGTTGCTCAACACCACAACGAATTAGGAATGCCATTCAAGCGCTACCACATTGGTAATGTCTGGGCCCAAAGTTATGTAGCACGCGACATGCGTGGGCCGTATAACTACAACATGATTTAACAGGACTTTGGCACAAAGCTCTGTTGTGTACAGTTTTCAGAGAAACGCATTCTTGCACTGAAAATTGAAAACTTGGACTTTGCAGAAGTCCTGAAGGTACTGAATGACGGACACTTCTGGCTGGGCTCGACTGATAGGGATTTTGATCCACTGCGGACCTGCCGTTTGGCCGTACTTTGAGTGGCTGTCGAACATTCAGCCTCAATTTTCGCCGACTAATTTGGCCCGTGATCTCGGCAGAAATTTAAACCAACTGTGTGATAAAAACGCAGGTTTTTACAGAGTTCAAATGTCGGCCGACTGTTTTGACCCCACGGGATTAAAATTCCTATCAATTTGCTGGCAACTCCCCAGCCATTTTTTAAAAAAAATGGTGAGAATTCGTGTTGCGCCCATCAGTTTCTGCTGTAGCACCTCGTGTAAAGGAATCGAAATTGTCTTTTCGATTTCCAGCCAACCGGCAAAGCGGCATTCGCCCGCCCTAACCTTATTCACGAAGGAACTTCTTATGAACACGACCATTTCAACTTCCAAGTTTGCCGTGCTCGGCATTTTCATGTTCAGCCTCTCCTGCTTCGGGCAAGATGCCTGGCTCCAAGCCCAGGAAACTGGTTTGAGGGCTAAACCAAACTTCAATCTGACGGATGAAAAGCCAGTCATCAAGAAGAAAAGGCCCATTTCCCTCAACGAGCAGGGAATACTGGAAATCAATGGATCCGGTCAAATGGATTTGGTTGTGGTCAAAGAAACCGAATGCGATATTGTTGTTTACATGTTTCGCGACGGCGTGTTGTACACACCTTCGTTTTGCGCTTGCAAGGTTTCAATGATCTGGTTCTATGGTCGTGGAGGCAATGACAGGTTTCAGAATGACACTTCCATCGATTGTATGGCGTACGGGGGCGACGGTGACGATATTTTGAAGGGTGGCTCAGGTCGAGACATCATTGTGGGAGATCGGGGCGACGATCAGATGTTCGGCCGTGACGGGTTTGACCAACTCTACGGTGGCCAGGGCGACGACGAACTCGATGGTGGTGATGATGGTGTGGAAGACTGGCTGCATGGTTCTAGCGGAAACGATACATTCCACAACTATGAAGTCCTTGTGAGAGACCCGGATTCTGGCTGGAGGTACTGGGAAAAGGTAGACTTGGTTCAGGATTTTAACCCGGTCGACGATGTCGAGTTGATCCACTAGGTTGGGAATGCAACGTGCATCACTCTAATCTTGTCTTTTGCCTCAACTGACTGGGCTCTCCTGTAAAGGGGGCCCAGTTTTTTATGCGCGCGTCCTGCATGACTGTGCATGAAGCCGCATTTGCGGACCTCGCGGAACGGAGCCAGTAGAATCAATTGTGCTTGGCTAAAAAACCTTTGTTAAAGTCAACGAAGAGGATTAAAACACTTGGAGGTCAAAAGACGATTACGCTTGGTCGTCAGCAAAACGATGAAGCCAGTTAGAGTTGCGTTCACAATACATCCAGCCGGGAACACACCGTTTATTTAGCTCAAACTCTGTTTGGCTCCGTTTTCCATCAAGCCCCGTTCTTCTCCTTCGCCGTCCCAACCGTGCGACGATCTTCTTGCGGTGGCTTAGGTGTTTGACGCCGCTGCCTTTAAGCACCGAGTGGGGATGGCCATATTGCCAAAAGAGTGGCTTGCGGTCGGAAGGCGATCCAAAGAGAACACTGCTGCGATCGATGCCATCGA
Source organism: Planctomycetaceae bacterium (assembly GCA_024225195.1). Classification (GTDB taxonomy): domain Bacteria; phylum Planctomycetota; class Planctomycetia; order Pirellulales; family Pirellulaceae; genus Mariniblastus. The sequence continues at coordinate 1,943 of JAAEMV010000530.1, forward strand.
GATCGCTTTCGATTGGGACGCCAACGTAGGCCTAACGGCTCTCATGAATTGACTGCGTTCCAGACAGGATCGAGCCTCCGAGGTTTTATGACATCCTCGCCCATCGCGTAAATGGAAGATGCCACTCTCGGTGCCGTCCCTCCTGTAATTCGTTGACAAGCAGAAGGAATTAAATTACTTTTATTTTCGCGGCCAGGTTACGGTTTATCGACTTTCTTGGCCGAACAGAAGATCATCCGGCTACGCTGTTTTGGCCATTGGATCGATGAAATGGTCGACGGCTTGATTCTGATCGGCAACCACCAGGAAATTGCAACGGAACAGGCTGCCGAATTGAAAACAAGATCCGTTGACTCAGCCCTAAAGAGAAACGTCAATGCCTCATTTTGAGACGACACAGTGGACGTTGGTTGTCGCCGCTGCAGACCATGGGTCTGCTGGTGCTCAACAAGCATTGAGTCAGCTTTGTGAAAAATATTGGCAACCGCTGTTTGAATATGCCCGACGACGATCGCGTGATGAGGCAACCGCCAATGACTCGGTTCAGGCCTTCATTGCCCGACTGATCGAGAAGGACTCGCTCAAGGTGGCCGATGCCGAGCGGGGCAAATTTCGTTCATTCCTGATTGTTTCCTTCAAACGGTTTCTCCAGCAACAGCGCGTTTATTCGCAGGCCCAAAAAAGAGGGGGTGACAAGCCGGTCATCTCCCTCGACCAACGAGAGGAAGGCGACCGGAAACTGGAACCGGCTGATTCCCTGACGGCCGAGCAGGAGTTCCAGCGGCAATGGGCCCGCACCGTTTTGCAGTTGGTCATGAAACAACTGGAAGAGGAACACTTGGAACTGGGCAAGCTGACCCAGTTTCAACGACTTAAACCGTTTATCGCGCGCGAAGAGGGACAGAAATACCAGGAGGTCGCCGATCAACTGGAAATGACTACCTCGGCCGCGCGGATGGCCGCCTCGCGCCTGCGAGACCGCTTCCGGTTCCTGTTGCGGCAGGAGATTACTCAAACCGTCGCCAGCGAGCAGGATGTGGACGAGGAGATCCACGACCTGTTCCGTGCCTTCCAGGTCTGAACCGCGACGTTTGCTGAACCGCGACGTTTGC
>JAAEMV010000531.1 GCA_024225195.1 Planctomycetaceae bacterium
AGTTGGGAGTAGGCGCGATTCCATTTCCCAAATTGTTTTAACATTGAATTCTCTTTTCTAAGTCAGTCGGCGCAGTAGTTGGGGTCGTCATTGGTTTGAAATGTTGGAAGTCATCAAGATTGCAGCTTTCTGGCTGTCTGCTCACTCATGGTGGTTGGCGGCTGGTCTACAAAAAACATTTGGTTTGCATTTGGGGATGAGTTTTCTTCAGTTGGCTCGTGTGTCGGTGGCGAAGCGACGTGGGCGTTGAAATCTTTTTTTCGACCCGATTGATTTATCGCGAAGCCGGTTGCCAAGATCACAACGCCAACTCCTCCGAAGATTGCCCAATACCATGCAGAGGGTATTTGATTCAATGATGAACTTAAAAGTTCCGGTTCCATGTCTTGGTTGGGGGATTGTTGAATCCTTTTTTCTAATGCCTCTTTTGTTTTTTCATGTGTTTTTAACAGCTCGCTTAGTTTTTGAGCGTGTGCTTGTTGCTGTTGGTCGAGCGCGGCTTGGTAGGCTGAATTCTCGCTGGTTAAGTTGTCAATCAGCAGTTGTTGGTTTTGGTAACTTGATTGAAGTTGGTTTTGGGAAACTCGCAGTTTGGTGTATTGGTCGACCAATTGAGGGTAACCAGTTTCGTGGGCCACGATTGTTGAAAGGATTTCGCGGTAAGCATTTTCCTTTCCCGACAGATCGGCGTTGGCATCGAGTTGAGATTGGGCAGCCACCGACTGAGTCGTTGGAGACGATGCGACGCTGATTGATTTGCGGTCAGACCATTGGTTGTAGCTTAGGAAGCAGAGGAAGATGAACTGCATCACCAGCATCCCAGCGATAGAGATTTCAGAGATTGTTCTGCGGTTTTCCATCATCACCACCGGGGAGGAATTCGTGTTTTGGAGTGAGTATCGAGGATCTTGATTCAAGACGGGCTCCTTGTTGTAGAGGTTTGCGTATTGCTCCAATTCCGCATGTCTCAGACGGTTCGTGGTTAAAATGAATCCCTGTGTCTGCCGCTTTTTTCGTGGGGAACTGTTTGTCCAATGAAACCAGCCACGATCCTGTTTGCAGGGATCGATCACTAGTGCCACGTCGAGTGCTCGGTTGAAAAAGTTGTTGCAAATAAATAAGTCCATGCCGGATAAGAAGACACCCCAGTCGGGATGCGTGTGATACCAGCCAACCATTTCTAAGTCAGGTCGAAACCCTTCTCGTTGACGTGTGATTTCCCGCCACGTCTCATGTGTGAATTTAAAACTGCCTTTGGTTGCCTCGAAATGAGTTGCTCTCAGGCAATCCGAGATGACGACAAATGGTTTGCCGGCGTGATCGATGAATTGCCGCCCCATTAACACTCCGCCTAATTCGACATTCGTGTTACTTAGGGCGTGGGCTTCCATGTCACGTTGGACATCGAGGTCAACGAAAATAGCGAGGTCATCCGAATTGGTTTGGCCAACGACTTTCGTGGAAAAGTGAGCGTCTTGATCGGGGCGGATGGAGATCTGGGGTTCGGCCTGAGCCAGTTCGCCTAGTTGGATTTCGTCATCCATTCCTAACCTTCCTTGCACTGGACCGGAGCGTCAGTTGAGCCCTCGCAATCGGATTGTAGGTTGCTTGCTTTGGCGGCAGAGCGGGATGGTTGAGGTGAGTCGTTTTGTAATTTAACAAAGA
>JAAEMV010000532.1 GCA_024225195.1 Planctomycetaceae bacterium
AAAACTTAGTGGCTATGCGCTCAGTACAACCACTCGCTTTAACGTTTCGCAACTGATCGGGTGACGCGTCCGCGAAGCACCACGCCAAATGCAACCAGCAGAAATGCAAAGACGACCAAAACTGGCAGTAGATGCTCAGGCGTCGCCAGATAATGAGTTGCCCCTTCGTTCCCATGCCCGGGATGAGCCGACAGGGGTGAAACGAAAAGAATCGTGCAGAACAAACCCGCGAAAGCTCGTAGATAACGCTTCACCGAAAACACCAAATTCATGAGGATGATGGTAGGGCCAATTAGCGGCAAATGAATACAGAGAAATCGTCTGCCGACCAAGCCTATCTTCTAAGCTTCGAACGGCAACTTGTCGAGGTGCTTCAAAATGAAAGTGCCACGAACAGGATTGTCAGGTCAAAACATTGCCCTGACCTGTCCCACCCCGACTGTTACCCCTCGCCATAAATAGGGACAAAAGATCACGGACCCAGCTTCCGTTTACCCTGTATTTTTAGAAAACAGTATTTTTCGAAAATCGGTGCAAGCCACCGAGACGCACAGGAGGCAGAACTCTCTGCCGTTGTACTGGGTTTCAGCTTGCGTGCTGGGTTTCAGCTTGCGTGCTGGGTTTCAGCTTGCGTACTGGGTTTCAGCTTGCGTACTGGCTCGTGAAAAAGCCCTTGGCGACGAGACCCGGTTTCGTCAGGTGCCCGGGAACGTGCCTGCTTCAGGCTCACGAACGACGATCGAATTCTTGACCCGGTGATCCGGGCAGACAACACGTGCAACTTCCTGCG
>JAAEMV010000533.1 GCA_024225195.1 Planctomycetaceae bacterium
CTTAGGTCCCGTTCACCTTCTGGCAGCTAAACCTGATTTGACTAAGGATAAATTGAATATCGCAGTGGTGGGTGCTGGCGGCAGGGGCGGTGCGAATCTCAATGGTTGTTCGGGTGAAAATATTTATGCAATTTGCGATATCAATAAATCGACCACTGCCAAAGTGAGCCAGCGCTTTAAAGACGCCATTGTGACGACGGATTGGCGTACCTTGATTGACGATCCCAAAATTGATGCGTTTGTTGTGTCCACGGCCGATCATCACCACGCCTTGGTTTCTATCGCCGCGATGCGAGCAGGCAAGCACGTCTATTGTGAAAAACCACTGGCGCATACGGTTCGCGAAGCGAGATTGATGCAAGATGAATATAAAAAACGGAAGGGTGAGATCGCGACTCAAATGGGAACGCAGATTCACGCAACCGGAAATTATCGACGAGCTGTCGAGATTGTGCAAAGTGGAATGCTTGGCGCTGTGACCGAAGCACATGTGTGGTGTAGTCGTGGAATATCGTCTGTCGGTCAGGCTGTATTGCCGGAACAGCCTGTTCCTGAAACCTTTGATTGGGATGTCTGGTTGGGGCCGGCTGCGAATCGGCCATACAACAAAAGTTATTGGTCCGGTGGGAACCTGAACTGGAACCGTCGCTGGGAGTTCGGCAATGGAGTGCTTGGTGACATGGGTAGCCACTTGATTGATTTGCCTTATTGGGCTCTTGAGCTTGATCGTCCAACCTCCATTGTTTCCGAAGGTCCTGAGCTTGACGCCGTAGCATGTCCGCCGTGGCAGCAGGTGACCTGGGAGCATCCGGCCCGCGACGGCGATGGTGCGCACCATGCAGCTTGCAAGGTCGTTTGGTATCACGGAAATGAGGGGATGAAACGTCGAGCGGAATACCTTCAGCCGAAAGTGGGCAGTGATACTAACCTTGGTAAATGGGGGATAGGGGTCGCGTTTATTGGAGACCGAGGAGTCTTGGTTGCTGATTATGGGAAAATGGTTCTCAGCCCATCCGCTGATTTCGCGGATGTTCCTCGTCCCAAAGCGACGATCAAACCCTCGCTCGGGCACTACAAAGAATGGATTCATGCCGCCAAAACGGGTGGTGAATCTCTTTGCAATTTTGATTATTCCGGCGCTTTGATTGAGCACAACCTGCTCGGGAACGTCGCTCATCGAGCTGGAAAGAAGCTGCAATGGGATGCGGAGTCGATGAAGTTTACCAACGACGAAGCAGCCAATGCGTTATTAACAAAATCTTATCGAGACGATTGGAGCGTCTAACGGAGGTTGGGTATCCTCTGCAACGTTACTCGTTATCCTTAGCAAGGGCGGGACGCTGAGAGCGTTCGGCTGGTGTCGGTAATTTCGAATTGGCCAGAACTGAATTGGCCAGAACCGGATTGGTTCCTTTGCTCGAAGGGATCGTACGGATTTTGGGAATCACCGGAGCAGGGGAGTTGGCACGATCGGCATCTGCGATGCAGTACAAATACTTTGAACTTCGTAATAAGAGTCGACTGTTGCTGGCTGCCGGGGAGCCCCAAAAGACTTCTTTTTCAGATGTCACCTCATTGACGGCCAACTGTTTGATTTCCTCGCCCAACTGAAAGACATAAACTTGCCCGCTGGCATTGAGATAAAACAAACGATCTCCCACCACAATCGGTGAAGCGTAGTCGAGCGAACCAAAGCGGGAATTTCCCGTCGTCCGTTCGCCTTTTAATCTCATTTGCAGATCTCTCTTGCCAGTTCCAGTATCGACCGTCGAGAGGATTCCACGGGCAATGATAAATAAGTTTGATTCGTAGCGAACGGGTGATCCGTAAATCGCATTCACGGGCCCCTTCCAAATCACTTGAGTGTCGCTGACGTTTCCGGTTCCACCTGCATCGATAGCGATGCTGCCTCCTCCCTGTCCAGAAAATGCATACACGCGTTTTCCATCAGCAATGACGCTGGTGTAGGCCTGTTGCGATTTTGTAGCCGTTGCATGCCAGCGTAATTTTCCGGTCGCTGGATCGAGCCCCCAAATCTCACCGGGGACCAGCATCACAAGGTCGGTTTGTGTTTTGTTGGCGGAAACCAAAATTGGCGTGCCCCACATTCCGTCGAGACCCGTTGCCGATTGTCGCCATTTCTCTTTGCCCGTTTGGGTGTCAAAACCAATGATCGACTGGCTCTCTGCGGACGCCGTCACAATCAGCGTATCGCGATATAGAATTGGGCTCGATGAGGATCCCCACTTAGGAGGATCGGATTCCTTGCCGGCGTCGGCATGCCAGAGTTCATTCCCATCGAGGTCAAACGCATAGACGCCACCTTTGCCAAAAAAAGCGTAAACGTTACGGCCATCCGAGACCGGCGTGTGGGAAGCATAGCCGTGGGAGGAAACCCCCGATTTATAATAAGAGTCCTCCGGCAACGAGGCTTCGATATTGTTCTGCCAAAGAATTACTCCTGATGCTAAGTCAATACAAATCAAGTGCCTGACCAGGTCTTCAAGATCGCTCTCCTTTTCTTTCGTAACTCCGTAGCCAGAATAACAAGTCACAAAAACCTTCTCACCAACAATGATTGGGCTCGATGCACCCGGGCCGGGAAGACGCGTTTTCCAAGCGACATTTTCTGAAGGTGACCAGAGGCTAGGTGTTTTGTCGGAATCCGTCACGACGCCAGATCCTTGGATGCCGCGGAATCGTGGCCAATCATTAGCGTTGCCTGAATGGCAACACAGAAGAATGGTGAATGCGAAGATTGCGATCGTGCCAGCGGTGTTCGTCATGACGTGGAAGGGATAGGTACAGGTGAAAATAACAGGCGAATTATTGGTTGCTGTTGGAGCTACTATCGGCTGACCCGTCAATTGGCTTCAAAAATAACATGCTCACAAAACTAATGGCTGAGAGGACAACGAGATAAATCGCCGGTGAAGCCAGATCGTCTGTGGATTTGATTAACCAAGTGCTAACCAGAGGAGCGGTGCCGCCAAAAATAGCAAGCGTAATGTTGTAGCTTAAGCCGATCGCGGTGTATCGCCCTCGAATTGGAAAACACTCGACCATGAACGCGGGCAGAGGCCCCTGAATTGCGCCAAGCAGAATTGCAAAGATGATTTGGATTACCAAGGCATGAATCATTACGCCCTGGTCGAGGATTAAAAAGAATGGATAGACGAGGATTCCCATTAGCGCGGTTGCTGTCAGCATCACTTTTTTTCGTCCAAACGCATCGGACAGTCGTCCACCTACCGGGATCAATAATAGCAACAATGCCATTGAAATTGTGTTGATGATCAGTGCGTGTTCGATCGGCGGAGAAACCAACTTGGTTAAGTAGGTTGGCATCCAAACGAACAGGAGGTAAAAGCTGGTTGCGAATAGCAGAATACTAATCGACATATGGAGCACCCGACCAGGCATGGTTCTTAGAACTTCGAGCAGTGGGTTGCCTTCGTTTTCACCACTCAATTTTGACTTTTCAAAATCGGGGGATTCGACCAATGTCCGGCGTAGCCAACTTCCAACCGCGAAAATTACGACGCCCGATAAAAAGGGAATCCTCCAGCCCCAGGATTGCATCGCAGCTTCACTCAGACTGTTCGTAAGAACGGTAGCCATGAGTGAGCCCAAGAGGATGCCGGCAATGCCACCGCAAACCGACCAACTACCAGAGAGTCCGCGGCGATGGGGTGGGGCGGTTTCAACTAAGTAGGACATCGACCCAATTAATTCTCCACCAACCGAGATGCCTTGCAGGAGTCGTAACAAGATAAGTAAGATCGCCGCGCTTGCGCCGATTTGACTGTAGACCGGCAAGAGACCTACCAACACCGTTGGGATTGCCATCATCGCAATTGAAAGTTGGAGTGCCGTTTTTCTACCTACGCGATCGCCGATGTGGCCAAAGATGACACCCCCTAACGGCCGCATTAAATAGCCGGCGGCAAAAATACCATAGGTGTTAATCAATCCGGATATCACATCGTCTTCCGGAAAGAACAAGGGGCTCATGACCGGTGCGAGGAAACCGTAGACCGCAAAGTCATACCACTCCAGTACATTTCCAATCGTTCC
>JAAEMV010000534.1 GCA_024225195.1 Planctomycetaceae bacterium
GTGTCGTAATGATGCGGTTAATTAAGGTGCGATTGTGCATGTCAAGCGTTCGGATTTTAAGTCGCAGATGCGGGAACGGTTTCGCGCCGAGTCGAGATATTTTCTTTGAGCTCGGCGTAACGGCGGCGAAGCCAAGCTTTCATTGGACCTTCAATTTCATAGGTCACCAAAGTCGAAACGGCGAGCACGAAAACGATGCCGGCCAACATCGATAAAGCAGGTGGGACACCTGCGTGGTTTACGTGGTAAATGAATACGCATCCCAAGTTGAGAGCCGCTATCGCTCGCAGTGAATCAAGTTCTACAATCCTCTTCGTTTTAGCCTTTGCAGGAGCGGCATCAGAAGGGACCGTGAAGGCGTTGGACATAAGGCTGTATAGGTGAGGCGACTGGGTGGAAGACTTTCCGCTAAAGGCAAATCCTGAACCCTACCCATTCCATTCGTTCAAGGTCAAGAAATCAGGGGCTTATTTGACACCACAGGCCAGTTGCTGGAAGAACCGTTGCGAAAACGCAA
>JAAEMV010000535.1 GCA_024225195.1 Planctomycetaceae bacterium
TAACATTGCTAAGTGCGTCGAAGTCATCACATAAGACCACTGAACCAGCATGATGATATGCAGACACTCAACTCCAATTTCGATAACCGCCGGGTCATCAGTAAACACCTGCATCAGCCGTCGAGCAAAAACATAAATCGTCCCGGAAGTCATCAAGCTCAAAATCAAACCAATTCGATTTGCAACTCGCATCGTATCGCGAACTCGATCAAAATTCCCCGCTCCATTATTTTGTCCAACGAGCGCCATGATTGCCGCGTACAAACCCATCGTGGAAAGCAAACCAATTTGTTCAATTCGAGTGGTAACTCCAAATGCAGCAACCGCTTGATCTCCAAAACTCTTAAGAAAATAGGTCGTTACAAAAAAGCCAAGTGCGACCGACATGATGTTAAAACTAGCGGGCAACGCCTGCTGAGCAATTTCACGATAGGTTTTTAAATCTGGCAACAGCACCTGCCATGAATTGAGTTCTAATAATCCACGACGCACCACCGTCGAAACCATGAACAGACTGCTTCCAATCTGAATAACGACGGTCGCCAATGCGATTCCAGAAATCCCCATCGCCGGAAGACCATAACCACCGTACAAGAACCATGGATCAAGAATCAGGTTCAGGAAAAACCCAACCACTAAAACTTTGCTAAACGTCTTACTGTCACCCGAGGCAATGAGAATCGCATTGCTCAAGCTAGAGATAATAAAGAAAACAGAGCCAATGAAAATTGGAATCATATAGCCCATTGCCATCTCCAGGCATTCCCCTGTCCCTCCGAGCAACTCAAATAGAGGTTTCGCGACAAAAATACCGGTCACGGTCATCACCATCGAAACCACTAGCCCCAGCGAAATGCTTTGAGCGATGTAACGGCGTTGCTTGTCTTCTTCTTGACTTCCAATCGCATTGGCAATCAGTGCCGAGGCGCCACGCGATAGACCGCCACTGGTCGCAATGATTAAAAGGAAAACTGGAAAGCTGAGCCCGAGCGCAGCCAAGGCCGCCGTTGAGATCTCACCGGCATAAAAAGAATCGACAACGTTGTACATCGTTTGAAAAAACAAACCGATGCTCGACGGCAGCGCTAGGTCCCTTACGTGAGTGAGGATGGGACCCGATGTTAGTGACTTAGTTTTCAAAGGACCAGTGGATACCCCGCGTCGGTTGAAACGAACGCTTCGGGGTGCTTTCTAGGGCTGAAGGATTTTTTGCAAAACCTGTTGATTACGGTCCTGCGATTCAGTGGTTACCGAAAGATGACAGATCGTGGTTATATCTCCATCGCGATCCGACTCAAATGCCGAATGGACCAGGACTCTCGCATTTTTGATAGAGTCTGCCTCAGAAACTAGTTGACTGAAACTTCCCTTAAATCGACAACTTGCCTGATAAATGCCTTCGTTCAAACCTTCGCGAGCAAAAATCCGGGATGCCATTAGAAACGGCGTAATCCCAGTCAGGCGAGGATTCACGTCCACAAGGAACATGTTGTTCGAAGCATCTTGCAAGATATCAATTCCAACCACCCCGACATATCCGCACTCATAAAGGTACTTGCCCGCCGGTTCAATCATCTTACAAAGCTCAGGAAGCAACTGCTGTTGCAATTCCGAAGAAAACGTACCGCCACACCATTTCTTGTTGGAATCAAAATGCTGTTCAGTAAACCCAAGCCAGACAATGGAACCGTCTGAGCGAAGATAAAATTGAACCCCAAAGTCACCAACGATATTCTCAATGATTGAGTTGATAACCAGAACAGTTTCGTCTCCGTATTGGGTCAACTGTTTTCGCATCTCCGCCTCATCAGACTCATTTTGAATCAAAAAATTCCCAAGACCAGCGTAACCGTGGCTGAGTTTGACAATGCATGGCGGCGTGACTGAGTCGAAAACTTTCGCTTGCGGGCAATCAATTTTTTCAATGACTTCTTTTGAATGAAGCGCATAATTGACAACCGGATCCAGAACTTGTTGCTGAGGAGGCACCGACTGATGAGGAAACAAAGGGATATATTTTGAATCTCGATCAGAGGCGTCAAACGATCGCCACTTTGGTACACCATCCGCACCAAAAACAGCCTTCCAGTGATCCAGAAGAATCGACGGCGGGGCCATCTCAGACACAATTTCTATTTGCCGGCCCCAACCACACATTAAATGATGCGGCCCCAGAGTCTTTAACAGCTCGCGGGGGGGCGGTGGGAACGGATCGTGGATGAGATATTTGGTTTTATTTTGAAAAAACGTCTCGTCGCTATTCGATGAGGGGTACTCGGGAAGCAAGCATGCTGTAGGAAAATCCTCCGCGTATAGCTCGGAGAGAAAACCGAATTGCGAGTTGGTTTCAATGGTCATAGAGATTCAATAGCTTAGCTTTGCCAAACTGGCCAAAAGACAACGTCTGTGCGTCAAGTCAAATCTTTAGGTCAATCAACTTCGACGGAATTAGTCACTTCGCAGGTTCGCGCTCAGTCCTTCTTATCATACCAACGCAACATGCAATCAAAAGGTACCGAGAGGCAATCGTCGATCACAAAGCCTACCGCCGGTCGGTCTAAACACTTTTTTCCCAAGCCGTCAATTCAGAAACGCCATATTGAAACTTGCGTCTAGTTTCGCGAAGAGCGAAAGGAATGTCCACCGGATCACCGACCATTTTAAATTCCGGCCCTAGCACTTTCTCGATCCCCTCGATTGCCGTGAATGATTCTCCGGTTGCGGCTTTAAATCCACCTAACCACTTATCACGAGGCGTATGCTCTTCCGACCATGTGTAGGGTGAAACTAAGACTAATAATCCGCCAGGGCGGATCCGGCTTTTGATCGACTCTAAAAACATTACCGGGTCGTAAAGTCGATCTATCAAATTACCTGCAAACACGAGGTCATAATCATTAAACTTTTCAACTAAGTTACACGCATCGCCCTGCATGAAAGCAATCTTGTCTTTTACTTCCTTGTAGCCCTCGTAGTCGTCCAGTTGAATCTCATTAAACAAAGTTAGTTCGCCTTCTTCGACACAAACATAACGCTGGCGACCCGTCCGTTGCAAATTAGCAGGAGGTTCAATCAAACGCACGGATAGATCCACTGCGTCCACATGGTCAAAAATCTTGGCAAGCTCAAACGATGATCGTGCCGTCGCGCAGCCGATGTCGAGCGCTCGTTGTGTTGAACGCTCCCCGAGTCGTTTTGCAACTTCTTCAATGCAGGTAACTGGAAAGTTAGGAAGTCCTAAATTGTCGTTGCCGTAATGGAATTCGATGTAATTGGAAACCATCTGGTCAGTTTCGTAGACACTCACCTCCAGCTCGGGAAGCGGTTCGGCTTCTACATATCTCAATCCGGAGTACTGAAAGAAATGCCGTCGAAACGCATACCTTGCATCTTTGATTGCATAGTTTCCGGTTGAAATCCAACAGCCACCCTTGAATAGGTTGTGATTTCCGTCGAATGTTGGGGTGGAAAAATCATCGTAACTGGGGTGAACTTCAAACCCATCGTATCCGTCGATAGGTGTCTCGGTCCATTGCCAAACATTTCCGATTACGTCAAACAAACCGTTATCAAACTCGTGACGATTGACAGGACAAGGAGACATCTCATGCTCGAGATTTATATTTCCCGGCGCTGATTCCCAATAAGGTTGATCGGTGTCAATCACTTCCCGAAGCTTATACCATTCTGCTTCGGTTGGCATTCGAATAACTTTCCCCGTAACCTCAGCCTTCCAATTACAAAAAGCTTTCGCCTCAAGAAAATTAATCTCCGCAGGCCAATCCCACGGCATATCAATTACCTCTAGCATTGATCGGTACTTATAGTCGTCACCCTCTTTGATCCAGAACACTGGATGCTCGGCCCGCCGAAACTCAGCCCAACTCCAACCCTCCGTCGTCCAAAAATCACTGTTTTCATAACCTCCAGCCTCGACGAACTGCAGGAACTCTTGATTGGAAACTAAAAACTTCGAAGCACGAAAGTCCTTCACCGTTTCTGATGCGTAACCGTACTCGAGATCCCAACCATAAACCGGGTTGCTCTTTGACTTGCCCATTTCAACTTGACCGCCCTCAACCGCGAGCAATTCGTTTGTGGGAGGCACAGCACTTTCTTGGCAGATATTGCTCCATACGGGATGAGAAACAACCCGCTCGAGAGGTAGTTCGCGAATCAAAACGGCTGTCGTCTCAAGGTGAATTCTTTCGTGCTCGATTCCCATCAGAATAATCCACATCGGACTATTCCAATCGATCGGCAAACTAAAGTCGCATTCCCGAATATAGGTGTCGACGATTGCTCGCGTCTGATCCCGATAAGCTTTCACCCGGGCAGGTGTTGGCCAATCATAATTTTTTTCGTTTAGGTCATCCCAGGACATCTCATCGACCCCGACTGCAAGCGTCGACTCAATGTGTGGATCGATTCGATGGTCAATTAAGTTTGCCACATTGAGTTTGTTGATAAAAAAGACGGCGGTATGGCCGTAGTAAAAAATCAATGGATGACGTAACGGATTGGCCCTCGCATAAAAAGCATCATCGTCAGCGAGACACTCGAAGAGACTCTCATATAACGTAAAGGTGTCGTGGAAATAGTCGAGGATTTCCTGCCGTTTGGATTCGACATCTCCTTCATCAAGAATCGGAGTCTGAGTCACTAATGCTGCCGTGTTGATACCGGACTTAACAAGTTCTCTAGTTTTCGTCGTCATTTAATTATTAATCGATGAAGGAGGCGCACTCGTAGAATTTCTTCCGAACGCATTCAGTGGGGGAAATTTTAGAGGGCGGAATACGGCGAAGTTGAACCTGACGCTGTCTTTGAAACGCCAATACCGTTCAAAACGTTCTCGCTATCCCGTTAATCCTGTTGAGAGTTAACAGTGTATCTACGGGATATAATATCGACTAGCGGTAATTTGGCCTGCTCTAGTCGCGCAACCATGGCACGCGCGTTAGTTGGCTCACCGAAAAACATCACCACAGTGTTTCTGAGACCTATTTTTATTCAAATCAGTGACTTCCAAGAGCCATCCAAGTCGTTTTCGACCTTGCTCGAGTAATGTTTTTTGGTGCTACTCCGCGAGCTTTTTTTAACCGAAATTTCACACGTTAGAGAGAATCAAGATTTCTTGCCGGCAACAAACAAGACAGGGTTAATCGTCTCAGACTTCTTACGGTACGCCGTCCCACTTTGTTTGACGTTATGGTGGTTCTACCGACGATAGCGAGGCGTTGTCTCTATTTGAAATTCGCTACGATCTTCTTCTGTAGCCGCCTCTCCAACATCAGCGTTTACATCAACAGCGCCCAAGAGACCTCGCAACATGTTGGGTGGCAACCCAGTGTCCGTAACCCCATCCATCCCATCCACTTCGTTTAGCAAATCTTTCACATCCCCGACGCTCAGGGTTTTCGTCTCATCCAACCGCTTTAAGATCGCAGTCAGAACAAGCGTTAGGAAATTAAGATCTTGTCGCAAAGAGGAATCCGCAGCTGCCTCCGGTGACGACATTGGAAACTCAAGAGACCGGGGCGAGAGATGTCTCGCAATCTTTCGCAAATGGGTTGCTTGCGCTTGTTCAGGAAAAAAAAAGTCGTACAGATCCACAACAGACCCCTTGGTTAAATTTCGAAAAAGCACCAAAGTCAAAACTCTGGTTCACTTTAATACGAATGAAGTAGGTGGGGCGCGGCAACAAACAATTGCTCTACGCCAAATCCTATATACATGGCCACTCTTTAGACCAATTCGATTTGACCAAATTTGAGAGACAACCGCAAACTTTGGAAAAACAACCAATTAACCAAACGTCGAACCGCAGAATTAAGAGTATTTATTGATCAATTCAATAATTGGCTCTGTAAAGATTTGCCATCCGAATATCATCCCAACCACGATGGTCGCGCCAATCATTGCCGCACCAATGATTCGAAATTTCAAGCGTTCTTTGTCTCGACCAACAAAGCCGAGAACTCCAGCTGCAATCGCGAGCAGTGGAAGAGTGTCAAACACAAGGACCGAACTGATCCAATTGTAAGTTTCCTTTCAAGAGGCAGTTCCTCAGCCATGAACCATTCGGTAAACCCCGTAAGAATTAACCGCCCAGACGGCTAAAAAGGACGCAAACGTCGCATTTCTTATCATAAAGCTTTTTCTGTTTTAGGAAGTGTTTCGGTCATTATTCGCTCGTCACAAACAAATCTTGGCGAGAAAAAATAATTTTGAGCCTCGGCTACCAATGCCCGACATATTTGGCTACCGAGCAATGGCAATTTACCACCCTTGACTGCATTGAACCTTTGCCAAAGTCACCGGTTGCGTGTGTTCTTTGACATTATCGTTTAAGCAAATAGCTAGTTGATTAAACCAGAACCCCCGTAAACTCGGTACCCTAATTCGCCCAATGACAAATCGAACACAAACGCAATGGATGCCTTTCGTTTATCAATCTTCTCTCACTTGCATTTCCTCAAGCGTTAGACGGCCATCCTGGTCAGTATCTCGTTTTCTAAACACTCTGGTTAACGCAGCAACATTTCGAGTTTCTGGATCACCGATGAATTCTTCGAGCGTAACGAAACCGTCTTGATTTTGATCACGCCGCAGAAATAGTTTCTCTAGATTAGGTCGATTTCCTTTTCCGTTTTTCATCGTTTCCGGTTTTAAGTTCTCTTTTCGTTTGAACTCTTTGTTTTCAGGTTTCGCAGAATTGAAAGTAAGTGCGGGTCCGCCTGGCGAAACGACCGCCGCAGGGTACGGGGTCGGGACTGGATTGTCATAAGGAACCAAGTAGCGAGGGTCCGGTTTGACATCCGCAGGCGCACCACCAAGCGAACTAATCATATTCTTTCCCCGCTTCTCTGGATCATAACGGGCTGATTCGGGTAAAGATTCGGACCATCGATCGAGTTGTTTACTCATTTCAATCACACGATCGGGGTGCTGATAGGCAAGGTTTATCAGCTCCGATGGATCATTCGCGATGTTAAACAAAACTGTCGTATCGTCTTTCCGCCACAGTTTCCAATCACCCTTCCGCATGGCCTGCCCCGTATAAAACTCCCAGTACATCGGTTGATCGCGAGTGAGCGTGGAAACTTTGCCGGTCAAACGCGGCATTAAATCGACCCCGTCGAATTCCGATGGAATCGCACCACCGCCCAAGGCGAGGGTCGTTGCCGTGAAGTCGAGCGTGGTGACCATTTCGTCGACGACCTGACCTGCTGGAATTTTCCCTTTCCAATAGGCAAACATTGGGACCCGAATCCCACCCTCATGCAGCCACCCTTTGACGCCGCGCATGGGAACGTTGTTGGAGCCATTCCAACTCCCGATCGGGCTGTTGTGCGTCTGCTTACCGGGTGCTCCGTTATCACCGGCAAACAAAATGAGCGTATTTTCTTCGAGACCATGTTGTTGCAATGTCTTCACCAGACCACCCACCGCATCATCCATCGCCTTAA
>JAAEMV010000536.1 GCA_024225195.1 Planctomycetaceae bacterium
AAAACCTTTTAAGCCAAACCCTACTGTAGCCAATGTAAAAACGTTCTTTACTAAAAAAATTAAACCGATACTGGTTGCCTTAAAACTTAATAATTTGACCAATGGCACCAATGTGCCAATTGACTTTGCCAGTGCTTTGGCCTTAAACGAAGCTAACAACGATGTCCTCGCACGGGTGGGGAGCGAATCAAACCTCTATTCCAATCAAGATATCTTAGTTAAATCTCGATTAGAATCGTTAACGCGAACATTAGCAGAAAGTGCCATCGAAAATAAAACTTCCGATGCAGGCAAAGAAAATATGATCAGCACAGCGGTTGTTGTTGGCCTTTACAACAACAGTTCTCGTGCAATCCTCGATAATGGTGCAACTGCGGATGCAAAAAGAGAAATCAAAGTTGACGCAACCACCACTTATCCCTTCAAGAAGCCAGTCAGCCTAATCGAAAAAGGATCAACTCGGGTATTGAAATTGAAAGGCAATTCCTGGGCGCGAAGTCATAGCCTCAATGGAAAGTCAACCATTGCCGGTTCTCTTAACTACCAAGACTACAACACGACGACTCACGCTAAGATCGGTGCGGAGGCAAACATTAATCAGTTGCCCGCCGCGTGGGATATCGATCAATCTGTCAAAGTGAATGCGGCGACCAACTTTATATTGGTTGACATCACCGGCGTATTCGAGCTTGATATCGTCTTATCCGAGGTATTGAATAGCAGTAGTTTTTGGAACACCCTCGCAAACGATGGTTTCACCGATTTCACGAAGGCTCTTTGGAAGGCCGCCAAAAAGGACTATAAAACTTCGGATATTGGACTCGGTACCGATGCGAAAAACACAGCGGTTGGTGGTGCCTGGTCATTCACGGATATTTTTGATGATACCGAAGCTAGTATCGGAGAGAATTCAAAAATTCGCGCCGGATCCGATGGAAGCGTCAAGGTCACGGCTAATTCAAAAATAAAGCACTTTTCCTTTGCCGCTGCAGGAGGTAGGTCAGAGAAAACTGGAATCGCTGGAAGTTTTGCTCACAATCGTCAAATTTCAAATACACGTGCATTCATCGAGCAGGGTGCAGAGGTAACCGGTGGAAAAATTTCTGTCGCGAGTGACAGCAATGTCAATAATTTCGCGTTTGCCGGGTCGGCTATCCGAAGTTCCAATTATGGTTTTGGAGCTTCCATCGCCACCAACAAAATCACTCGCACAAACCTTGCGTATATCGGCTCACCGGACGAGCTTTCCTATGATTCCATGTTTTTCTCCCAAGGTGAATTATCCGTTACTGCTACTTCCGAGGGTGGCTTCTATACCAATGCATTGTCTGGCGTCGTTCCATCGAAAGGAGCTGCGTCCAACGTAGCGCCCAGCACGGTTCCAGCAGGTTCAATTCCCATTCCGGCCAACTTTGTAAGCAAAGGGAAGACAGGCAAATTCGGCTTAAGTATTTCCGGCGATGTCGCCATCAACAATGTGAAAGACAATACACAGGCATTTATAAACGATGGAGGCATATTCGTCGCGAAAAACATCAAAGTCTCCGCCAAAAGTAAGGCCCCATTAATTGCCGTCGCTGGATCCGCCGCCATAAATGGCAACGAAGATTCCGTCGGACTCGCAGGGACTTATACCCACAATATCTTGGCCGGTTCAGTGAAAGCCTGGATTACCAATTCCACAATCCAAACAACTTCCGGCGGACTCTCAATTATTGCAGAACGGGAAAAGGGCGGAAGCCTCTGGTCCATCAACGCTTCCGCCGCGACAGCCGGGAATGTTGAAGTCGCTGGAAACGTTTCACTCAATAAGACCAATTGGATTACAGAATCGGCTTTGCACCTCGCTGACGTTCATTCCGCAGCTGGAGCAACCCTCTCGGCTCAGGATAATTCAAAGGTCTGGAGTTTTGCTGGAGCGGTTGATTTTTCTGGCAAACTTGGTTTCAGCTCCTCTTTCTCAAAAAATGACCTGACCACGACCACCAGTACGCTCGTCGAGGATTCGCAATTGGAATTAGTACGCGACCTCTCGCTGATTGCACTCAATGAAACCAAAATCACTTCTGTCGCTGGTGGTTTTTCCAACGGAAAGAAATTGGCCGTCGCGGGAACGATCGCGATCAATGAGGTCAACAGTACTGTCAGCGCTCGCGTCGCCGGAGGTTCCGACGTCACTGCATCCACTGTGAATATTACCGCAACTGACGACTCCGATATCCTCGCCGTATCCGGCGCCGCTACCGTCGCGAAAGGAAGCGGATTTGTCGGTGGCTTCGCAGGAAACAACGTACAACAATCCGTTCACGCTGAAATTGACCAATCCACGACCGATACGACCGGGAGTAGCTCCGTTAAAGCGGAATCCAAAGGCCGAATCCAAAGCTTCACCGCTGGAGTCTCAATCCAAGACCAGTTTGCATTCGCGGGTTCGATGGCGATCAATAATATTCAATCGGACACAATCGCCAAAATCAATCAAAGTAATGTGGAGGCGGGGGGCCAAATCAATGTTCAAGCCGCCTCCAACGGAACAATCAATGCCTTCTCAGGAAATTTTGGTGGCGTAGGATCTGCAGCGGTGGGTGCTGCAGTTAGCATTAATAACCAAACCAACAACGTCGAATCATCTATTGTTGAGTCCGACATTCAAGCAGAAGAGGGCTCCGTCAACGCCTCAGCAGATACCGAATCAATCGTTCGATCGCTCGCAGTCGGGGGAGCCTACGCTGAGGTTTTCGCCCTAGGCGGCAGCGTTTCCACAAACAATATCAATTCAAACACAGACGCCCACGTCACAAGCACCTCGCTTACAGCGGGCAGCGATGTTTCGGTAACCGCCAGTAATGAAGACACAATTAAAGCCTTAACTGGCGGAGTCGCCGGGGCTTCTACCGCGGCAATTGGAGCTGCAGTCGGAGTAAATATAATTGACTCAAATCTTCGCGCCTGCATCGTCGATTCGGAGGTAACCGCCGGTAGCGACGTCGAGGTTGCCACCAATAATCTGTCAGAGATCCAAACTCTCGCCATCGGCGGCGCCTACGCCGGCACATTTGCTTTGGGTGGCTCTGTGTCCATCAATCAAATCGATGTCAACAATCGAGCCTGCATCATGGATGACTCGACTGTAACGGCCGGCGGCGATATTTCCGTCTCTGCATTGGATGATTCCACCATCAAAGCTCTCGCCCCAGGCATTGGAATCTCCAATTCGGCAGCCGTAGGAATTGCGGTGATTGACAACGATATCGATCGAGAGATCAGTTCAACTATTTCTAACTCTACGGCCACTGCGGACGGAAACGTGTCCACCATCGTCGATGTGAAAAGCCACCAAAAAGGAATTGGAATCGGTGGCGCACTCGCGACCACGGCAGCCATTGCTGGTTCAAGCGTAAGCAACCGTGTCGACCAAACGATCACAAGTACCATCAACGACGGATCAATTGTTAATGCCAGCGAGGATGTGCTTGTTCAGGCGACAGTCGACAACGCCCTCGACACCAACGTTGTCTCGGGTGCTGGATCAACCGGATTTTCCCTCGCAGGCTCAATCGCAACCGTGCATGTCGACTCTGAGGTCACTACCCGTATAGGCGATGCAGTCACTATCGACGCGGGACAAAACGTCGTTGTCGACTCCGTTGACACAACAACGGTCGACTCGCTTGCGGGCACCGGAGCCATTGGAATTGCCGCAACTGGAGTGGGAGCAAGTGTGAGCACTGTTCAGGTTCACAAAAATACACTTGCCTACATCG
>JAAEMV010000537.1 GCA_024225195.1 Planctomycetaceae bacterium
GGCATGCCTTACAGCTACAATGTCGTTACAGCAACTACGATGGCGGTTTACGAATATTTGCGGCAGTTTCCACAGGGATGAAGTTTTTATTTCAGTGTTCATGCCGATCAGATTTACGCAAACAATACAGCCATTAGATTTCCACCAGTTTAGATTTCCCCAGTTAGGTTGGCTCCAATTCAGTCGGAAATTGCCAGTTTAGTCCGGCATATTGACTAAAGGCGGGCAGTTGAACGTTGGTTCAATGTCGCCCAGTTTGCCCAAAGAGATGTGAATTATGCGTATCGAACTGTAAATTGTTGTGAACCTAGTTTTGAAAAATTCGGTAAAGCAACTAAACTAACTCCGCTATCTCATCCCGGAAACGTCCTGTTTCCTCCATTCCTCCTCACTTTTCAACATCAAAGGTGGTCCCGTGGAAAATAAGCACGTCGGTCCCTTCAAAATTGTCAATAAACTTGGCAGTCGTCGACAGAAGGTCTATCGCGCCATTCAAACCGAACAGGGTCGCGAAGTCGCACTAAAATTCATCAAGCTTCCCCCGTCCGTGGAGTGGGAGAAGGCAATCGCGAAAATCGATCGCGAAGTCGTTGGGTTGCAAAATCTTGTACACCCGGGCCTCGTCAAGGTTTATGGCGCCGGTGTCGAAGAACAGCAAGTCTTTTTTGCAAGTGAGTTGATCGAAGGTGAGTCGCTTGCAGCGGTTTTGGCAAGGCGTGGCAAACTTACACCTGACCTTGTTGTTGAATACGGCCGGCAAATTGCTGACGTCCTGCGTTATCTTCACAGCAAAGATCTCATTCATTCTAAACTGACACCAGAAAAAATATTACTGACGAGTGAGCATCGGATTAAGATTGCCGATCTGCGATTGAATCGCCCAAAAAAACGCCGTTGGGATAAGACACGGCGAAGAGAATTGGATACTGTCGCCTACATGGCGCCAGAGCAGTTCGTCGATGGTGCGACACAGAAATCAGATTTCTATTCGCTTGGCGTTGTCTTGTTCGAGATGCTGACGGGCAAACTGCCGTATCCACCTGACACCATCGGGCGGATGAGGAAAATGAAATTAAAGGCTGAGGTGCCATCGGTTGCAAATCATATTATGAATTGCCCAATCTGGCTGGATAAAATCATTAGCCAGATGCTATCCCCCGATGCCAAAGCACGCCCTCACTCCGCTCGGGCGATTGTTTTGGCGTTTGACGAAATTAAAAATATTGACGCCACGAAGAAAGCGGCGATCTCTCAAATTTCCGGCGGTTTCAATCCACTTACGATTGGTGCCGACAGGTCTGAGGCTAGGCGTCTGCTCGGCGTGAAAAAGAAAAAGAAGAAGAAAACACGTAAGAGCGACACCCCCTTAATTCAATCCGTCGGTTTTCAAGTAGTCGCTTTTTTGGCTGTCGCATGTTTCATCGTTTATTGTTTGATCCCGGAAAGTCCCAGTGAAGTTGTTGCCAGGGCGGAGGTCATGGTGAAGTCTGAAGACCCGGTAAAATGGTCCGAAGCAGAGATCCTGTTAAAACCTTTGATGGACGGAGAGTCAAAAGTTCGGCAGGCTTCGGAGACCTTGTTCTATGAAGCGCGAAGAAAGTCACTCGTTCGCAATGCTGAACGTGGTTTAGTGACTCGACTTCAGACCGAAAACGTTTTAGATTTCGGGCGGGCTGTTCAACTACAACTCGACGAAAGTGATGAGTCCGCGAAAAGGATTTTTACGAAACTTGCCGCCTCGGTAGACCCTGACGGGAGAGAACGTCATGTCTATCAGGAATCAGTTGTGAGGCTGGGTGAGTTGACAAGCAAACGCGTTCTACCGACGGACATCAACGAGCTAAGCGAAATGATCGCAGTTGCGAAAGAAGTCACGACGCCCGATCAGATGGCAACGGCGCATGACCTTCTATCTGAGATCGTTTTTACTTACGCAGGTCAAAGAGATTACCGGCAACTGGTTGTCGTCGCCACGCAGCAATTGCAACTTTTAAAAGAGAGAATTGAGTCACAGGGCGATGTTGTGAAAAAGATTGAACCGGAGCTTGATGACGGCCGCGAGTGAGCGGATCTTTTAGCTGCTTGGTTTCTCCGAGGTAAGATTGACAATCTCCGCCGCGATCCAGTCGCAGAGCATGATTCCACGTTCCGTTAATCGGAAATTTTTGTCTTTGTACATAAGCAAGTCGTTGTCAATGAACTTCTGCTCTAGGCCTTGTAAGAGCGTTTTTACCGAGTATCCCGTACGCTTATGGAATTGAGTCTCGTCGACTCCCTCAATCATTCTTAGCCCAATCGCCAGTCGCTCGCGGGCAGCAGGTTCGGGCGACAAGTGTTCCCGATCGGCTACTGGAGATTTTCCTGAGTGGACCAGGTTTAGGTACTGCGTTGTGCTGCGGTGGTTGGTTTCTCGAATCCCATCTACAAATCTAGCCGCACCCGGTCCAAATGCAAAAAACGGGTCGCCTCGCCAATAAGCAAGATTGTGTCGGCAGACTTTATCGGCTTGA
>JAAEMV010000538.1 GCA_024225195.1 Planctomycetaceae bacterium
AGATGTAGCAAATAATGCAACTTTTTGCCCTTCATTATCTCAAAAAGAAAAAGATTCGCCATCATTACACTACTGTAAACGAACCTCTTTCTTTTCCTCGGCAGTGACCAGCTCGCCTTCGATTTGATAATCAAAACTGGTCGACGCGCGGCGCTGTCGGTTTAGTTTCACCTGCACAAGAAAGTATGGATTTACATTAAGGAAACAGACAACAAAGGGAGCCATACAGAAGTCATGAAACCAAATTAGGTGAATATAAGGCACAGCACTTTCATACAAAAATAACTAAATTAAAAGTGCACTCATTACCTGTTTGCGCACAAGTTCTGGGAACACAATCGGCATAATTTCCTCCCATACAAGCCTCTCGTCTTTGTCAAAATCCAGCACCGTGAATATGCGCTTTACCGTGGCGTCCGTGAGGAAAATCTGCAAACTGTGCAGAAACAACTTCAAATTGGCCATATTCAGACCTACATCGTTGTCAGGAATGTACAGTTCAAACTGATCTATTGTGAACTGCTGCCAGGTGTCGCGGGGAATCTCAAGGGTCCGCAGGGCCGCGCGGATAACCTTGCGCACGCGGTGCTTGACGTTGCGCTCGTCCACGGCTTCCTCACAGATCTTATCGGCGACGTATTTGTCCAAAGTCACGATGGACTTGAGCATGACAGAGGTAAAGATGATCTGCTTCGAGAGGAAGAAATTGACCGGCACCGGCACCAAGAGGGCGATGTTCCAAAGTACCGGATAGTACGAATCGTTCGCAATGAACACAAAGTTGGTAGCCCAGAGCGCAAGGTAGACACACTGCGCGAGGAGGCAGAACTCAACGGCGAAGTAGTACAACTCTGCGCTGCGGAACAGAAAGATGTGCGTGAATTCCTCCTGCAGGTCGGCAATGTCGGCGTCGATTTCTGCTTCTTCGTGCCCAATATGGTGGCCCAGCAAAGCATTCACCATTCGGCGGTACAGAATCACCCCGCAGGCGCGCACGTTGAAAAAGAACTTTTCACAAAGCGACATGTGCTCGTACTGGCGCTCCTGGAAGGTCTTGCTGCTGTGGCGATTCACCACGCCATTGGGGCCGGGGGCGACATAGGCCAGCGAAAAGGTGCGTTCCCGCTTGCGGCGAGGCTTCCCGTGCGATTCGAAATCTTCGTCGACGCCCTGCGCAATCTCCATGTCGTGAATCTCCTGCACTGCTGGGCCGCCCAATTCGATGTCCATGGACACGGTGGAGACATTTTTCGGTGGCATTGGCGGCATTTCAGAACGGGCTCTGGCGTGGTTCGAAGGTGACGTCAGACTGCCGAAAAAATTACTGATCGCCGCTCCGCCGGGAGTAATGGGATGTGATTGTTCCACAGCGTGGGTCGACATGGTGAGATTTTTCTCCTCTTGAAGCATCTCCGCACGCAGGTCTTTCATCAGGCGGAAGTTGGAACGCATGTCCATGTGCATCAGGTCCAGATCTG
>JAAEMV010000539.1 GCA_024225195.1 Planctomycetaceae bacterium
ACTTGATAATCCTCGCCTTCAGAGGGAGAGGCTTCGAAGACGATTGGAAGAGCTGGGCCAAGCATTGAACTTTTTAAATTCCAGCGAATTTTTAGTGGTTCGTCGTCGTGTTCGCCAATAAAAATCGCATCGAGATTGCTTGGGTCAATTCCCATCATCTGCAATTGTTCTTCATTTTGTTTGCCAATAAATGTCTTTAACTGCTCGGGATTTTTGGGGCCTTTCCAACCATTGTTTTTCATGAAAATGGAGTACATTTTCGCAACTCTTTTGACGTTGGAGTCAGTTGCTTTTGCCATCATGTCGGCTGCGTCGGGAGTCGAATTGCAACCGGTGATCACGGCAGCTAGAAGTACCGTTGCCGAAATCTTTATTGAGACGTTAGAAATTAAATTTTTCAAGAGACTACCCTGGGAGCCGCAGACGATTGAAAATGAAAACTGAAATCTGATGAATTTTATCCACTGGTCGATGGCGGCGATTTAGAGACCGTCGAGGTCGACAACATTTCCATCGGCGCGGCGGCCAAGATTAATTAACGTGATTCGGTCGGCAGAGAATGAGATTGGCCGCGTTGATCCATCTCCAAACGTAGCACAGACAACGCCGGAATGGGCTGAGCCAAAGCCTAGTTCACGGGTACGACCCGTTGCGGCATCCAGTAGATCATTCGGTCGTGTTTCTCTGTCTGATCGCAGTGGAACATCCGCTCGCCAACCGCCCCACGGATCGTCGGGGTCGTCTAGTGAATTTACACGCATGGAGGCCCAGTCAGCCGAGTGAAATTGACTTTCATCCCACCAATCGCTGAAAGGCCCGGCAAAGGTAAACGAATAATATTTTTGGTTGACTGACTTTTCCATAATCAAAATTGTGTTAGAAGCACCGTCGGAAATGTGTTCAAAGCCAACACCTGGATACTTAACCACCTGAATGGATGATGCGTCCACGGACGCGTGTCCACCCTTCACCAAAATTCCCGTATAGGTGAAGGTTCTTTCGTTGTACTGCTGCCAGACACTGGGAAACTCGTCGCTGCGAAAGTTGATTCCAAAATCCGGTATGCCACCGCTGTCATCTGCCCACGGTCCCATGACTCCGGCGTAATCGCCTAGTGGCATTGGCGCGGCGGACCATGGATGAATTGCTAGGCGAGGGCCGCGCGAAGGACAGGTATAAAGTACTTGTTCGATCTCAATGACCGCGGGACTTACTTCGTTGGCGTCACCGTCATTGAAAAGCCCGGCTCGCTGCCGTTGGCTGCTTACGTTTTGCTGCTCAATGAATGGTAAGATTTGGAATCCCCAGCCAAGGTTTTCATAGCCATAAAGTGGGCTCAACTCTTGAAAGTCATTCCAGAACTCACCGGACGTTCCCCCAGCGTGAGGAAACACGCCTTGAGCTGATTCATAGTTATGAGTCGCTAAACTTATTTGCCGCAAATTGTTTAAGCAAGTTGTCCGGCGGGCAGCTTCTCTAACGGCTTGGACAGCGGGTAAAAGCATGCCGATTAAGATGCCGATGATTGCAATAACCACCAATAATTCAACCAGCGTAAATCCAGTTCTGATGCGAGTCCGCGCGGAGAACATAAAACCCTCAAATATTAAGGAATTAAAAGCGATGCGTCGCCGAGTAGCTTAAATGATTTCATTTAATTCACCAACAATTTAATTCATTTATCTTTCTCGTTCAAAATTAACATCCGCCGTTGCTCCTCTGGGATCTCGTTTCTTACCTTGGTTGAAATCTTCCACAGAATAGCACCCCCTAAAAGCACTAACACCAGGACGCCCCATTCGGTTGGCCATGACAACTTTGCAGGGCTTTGGGGTAATAGCATCGCCAGTAAAATGAATGCACTGCCTGCTCCTGCGATCCAAGGGACTAAACGATTTAATAAAGATTGTTCAATGTCAGAGTCGCGTCTTATTTTTGGAAGAGAAATGGCGACTCCCAGGAACGCCAACGCAATACAAAACGCACCGACGTTAACGAATAGTGTGATTGCATGTTTTCCAAACAGGGCACCGAGAAAAGTAATGGTGGCACTGAAGATAATTGCGACCGTTGGAGTACCATATTTTTGGTGGGTTTTAGCGAATGCAGGATGAATGATGTTCCCTCGCCCCATCGCAAACAGGACTCTGCAGCCGGAAAGGAAAAAACCGTTCCAGCTGGTTAGCAAGCCAATTAGCCCAACTGTTAAAACGATTCGCTCCCAAAACGGTGAACCGAATGCGAGTCTAAATGCGGCGGCGGTCGGGAGGGTTTCATCGACAATCTCAGGCCACCGAGAGGTCATGCCGACACTTAAAAATACTAATAAATAGAACAGGGTTGAGCCTGCAATTGCCATGATTAAAAGTCTTCCGAGATGACTGGCGGGAAAGTGTTCGGCTCGTTCTTCCGCGGCCTGCGGAATCGTATCAAACCCAACAAACCAAAACGGCACGGTGACAAAAACGGCTAGGATACCGGCAAAGGGGGTTCCAAATTCCCAATTTCCAAAGATTGGTTCGAGGTTGCTAAGTTGTCCCTGAGAGCAACCCGCGACGACAAACGCGGCCGCGAAAACAATCAACGATAGCGTCAAAATAGTTTGAACCTGTGTCGCAATTCCAACGCCAAGGTAGTTAATTAATGATATCGCCCCAGTAAACAGAAAGGCCAAAATGATGTGAGATCCATAAACGGTCGAACCTTCTATCTCGTAAAGAGGCCAGGCATTGACGTCAATTAGGTGTGAGATGACGACTCCGATCGAAACGGCTTCGAAAGCAGAGACCGAGAGGTAACCAATGGCGAGGCACCATCCAACGATGAATGCCTTGCCAGTCCCGTAAGCTTTATAGGCGTAGGCGACCTCGCCACCAGTGACCGGAAGGATTTGCATTGCTTGGGCATAGCAAAGGCCGATCGCGATCATCAGAAGTCCGCCGGCGACGAAGGCAATCATCGTCCCCACCGGACCTGCCTTTTCAAACATAGCATGCAAACCGGTGATCCAGCCAACGCCGATCATCGATCCGAAGGCGAGGGAAAAAAAACCGAGACGTCCAATTGTCTTTTTCAGCTGCGGACGTTGTTTCGTATTCAAATCAAGATTCATGATTTTGTCGCCGAGAAATTATTGTTTTGAGTCTAAGCCGGAGAGTGCTGAAGTTAGTCAGTAAGAAGTTTAGGAGAGACGTTCTTCCAGGGCTTGGCGATTTCTAATTGCCCCGCCAGGCGAAATAAAGTTGCTTCATCGCCAAAACGGCCAAAAAATTGACTGCCCATTGGCATCCCGCTCTTTGATTGATGCAGCGGCACCGACATCGCTGGTTGACCTGTCCAGTTTGCAAGAGCGGGACACGGTAAAAATTCCAGAATGCCATCAATCACATCTTGAGCCATTCCAGTGAGCGTGATTTTTCCGTGTTGAATAGGTGGCAACGCCAGAGTCGGTGTTAAAATTAGGTCATATGACTGTTGAAATTTAGCCATCGTACGAGCGGCATCAAAAAATGCTGCTCGGGCGTTCTCGAGGTCCACCCCTGAATATTGAGCGGCAACATCAAAATAGTAGCGTGTGACTGGTTCGAGATCGCTATCGCGAAGTTCTCGACCAAGCTCTTTTAGGCGGGCAAGGATAGTTCTTCGAATTGCGACTAAAATACAAACACCATGAGACACACGCAGTCGATTGAACTCGAATAGCATTCCAAAGGAGTCGGTGCAATCATCGACGTTGTGCCCAAGTGATTCACACAACTCGGCAGTTTCGAGTGCTGCTAATTGAGACTCCGATGAGGTGTCTTTAGCAGGTGGCATTGTCGCAACATAAGCGATTTTTAATTTTCCGGGGGACTTGGCAACCTCGTCTAAAAACTTCCCTGAGAAATGAGGAGCGTGGTAGCTGTCGCCCGGCGCCGGTCCATGGGTAACATCGAGCAATGCAGCACTGTCTCTAACTGTTCTTGTAAGGTTGTGGAGTGTGGCGAGACCTCCCCAGGCTTCGAATCGGTCAGGGCCAATGGGAACTCTGGCACGGGTCGGTTTTAAACCGAATAAGCCACAGCAGGATGCGGGAATTCGGATAGATCCGCCGCCGTCGCTTGCGCTTGCCATCGGCGCAATTCTGGCGGCAACGGCTGCAGCGCTTCCCCCGGAAGATCCACCTGCCGTTTGAGCGAGTCCGTAGGGGTTGCGTGTGATTCCGCCAGCAGTTGATTCAGTTGTTGGTAAAATGCCCAACTCGGGTACGCGAGTTCGGGCGAAGAAAACCAATCCAGAGTCGCGGAGACGGGCAACGGCGGTGCTATCTGAAGGACAAATGCGGCCTTCGAATAATTTCGAGCCGTAAGAGGAAACATTTCCTTCGACCGGAAAACTAATATCCTTCAACAAAAAGGGAACACCGGTAAAGAGACCATCCGGCAGACCGGTTTGAATTGATTTTTTTGCTTCGCCCAAAAAAGTAGATGCAATAGCATTGATTTGAGGATTTACCAACTTGAGTTGAGCTATTGCATCTTCAAGCAGTTCAAGTGGCGTCACTTGTTTCGTGCGAACTAACTCTGCCAACCCTAAGCCGTCGAATTCAAGGTATTTTGATTTCGGTTCCTGAGCGGGAGGTGATTCTTGCTCTAAAGAAGGAATGTTTGAGAGGCTTGCGTTTATCGTTTCCCTGGTTGCTCCGAACGCCAATGAAGAGAATACGAAACTCTGCTTTAACCAGTCGCGCCGTTGAATTCCGCTCGATGGATCGAGTGGAGGTTTTATCTGATCTGCCTGGTCCTTTTGCCGCAAATTATTATCCAGTACGTTTAGGTTAGTAATTATCTAGACTGATTTGAAAGAGATTGTAACAAATGTGAGCCCGTCACTGCTGAGATCGTTAATTCGTGATAACATAGGGTTGGGGTGTCGGATAGCCCGTAGAAATTTCCTGATTGAAAACTTGGTTTAAAGTGGACTCGCCTCAATGCCAACATCTCATTGTAAAGAAGCACTGTCGGATGTTTGGGGGCGTTTAAATAACTCGATCATTGTTCGCGGCGAAGGAAGCTACATCCTAGATGATCAGGGGAATCGTTACCTCGATTTCACTAGTGGAATTGGAGTCACTGCAACGGGTCATTGCCACCCCCAAATTGTAGGGGCGATTGAGTCTCAAGCGAGTCAGTTGCTGTTTGGGCAAATGAATTGCATGTTGCCAGAAATCACACTTCGTTACGCCACGGCGCTTCGCGGTAAAACCCCCGACTCGATTGAGACATTTTTTTTCTCGAACAGCGGAGCGGAAGCAGTTGAAGGTGCCGTGAAGTTGGCAAGAATAGCAACTGGCCGACCTAACGTGATTGCGTTCGAAGGTGGGTTTCATGGTCGCACAGCGATGACGATGGCACTGACCAGTAGTAAGAAAGTTTATCGGGAAGGTTTTCAACCGCTGCCAGCGGGTGTCTTTTTTGCACCTTTCCCGAATTCATTTTATTACGGTTGGTCTCGCAAGGAGACCGTTCGCTTTTGTCTTGGACAGCTTGAGCGACTGCTGCAAACCCAGTCTTCTGCAGAAGAAACGGCGGCGATTATTATTGAACCCGTTCTGGGTGAGGGCGGATTCGTGCCCGCTCCCGCAGAATTCCTTTTGGGATTGAGAGAAATTTGTGACCGTACGGGGATTCTGTTGATTGTCGATGAGATTCAGTCGGGTTTCGGGCGAACCGGAAAAATGTGGGCACACGAACACAGTGGAATCAGCCCAGATATTTTGACCATAGCAAAAGGCATCGCTTCGGGGTTACCGATGTCGGCAATTGGCGCTTCCCATGAGCTGATGTCTCGGTGGACGCCCGGTTCTCACGGCGGAACCTACGGCGGCGGATCAGCGATTTCAATGGCGGCTGCACTAGCGACGTTGGAGGTGATTGAGAACGAGCAACTCATCGAAAACGCCAGAGTGGCAGGAAGCCTGCTCAAAGAGCGACTTGAGTTAATTGTTACTAAGTATTCCGGGACAGTGGACGTCCGTGGTCAGGGATTGATGGTGGGCGTGGAGTTAATGCGTGACGGGAAACCAGACAAGGCGACTGCAATCAACATTCAGGCTGACTGCTTAAAAAATAAGTTGCTGATCCTAATTTGCGGTACTGGAGGAAATGTGCTTCGTTGGTTGCCACCGCTGAATGTTTCTGAGCAGGAAATAGACATCGCCTGCAAAACATTTGAATTGGCGCTTGAAAACAGTGTCAGCTAATCAGTACTGTATCTATATTAATTTCGCTTTAGCCGGTTAAAAAATTTCGTAACAGCTCGGCTTCGAAACAGCAAACCTGATGCTGTTCCGTCGCTGCACCCAAGGCAATTGACGAAGCGTGAAACCGTGCTAGAAGGGACTCCGGAAACTGAGATTGAAAAGTTAAACATTCGCCTAGGCGTTTCCTGTTGTGAAAGCAACGTGTGCCGACTGAGAGTGGAGTCCCAGCCGGATCAGTTCGTTTAGCAAGTTCATCAGTTACTGGTGTTGTTAAAACCTCGCTTCAAACTAGCCGCCTTTTCCACCAGCTCCACCGCGACCACCGCCTTGTCCACCAGCCCCACCGCCTTGTCCACCGCGACCGCCAGCGCCGCCTTGTCCACCGAAGCCCCCTGCTCCACCGCGACCGCCAGCACCACCGGCTTGTCCACCAGCTCCACCGCGACCGCCAGCACCACCGGCTTGTCCACCAGCTCCTCCGCGTCCTCCTGGAGCGCCGCCTTGTCCTCCGGCACCGCCTTGTCCTCCAAAGCCCCCAGCTCCACCACGTCCGCCCGGGGCTCCTTGACCGCCGACTCCGCCACGATTGGCCTGCTGCATGCGTTGCTGGAGAGCGGCCATTGCTGCGGATAGTTCGTTGAGATTTAGTTCTCCATTCCGGTCACGATCGAAGTTTTGGAGCAGCATCTGTGCCATCTGTTGCGGGCTTGGGCCGTTTTGCTGAGCAGCGCCTGGTCCACCGCCTTGCCCACCATTTGGCCTCGCTCCGCCAGGTCGCCCCTGAGCCAACAAGTGAGTCGAAAGCAGAGCCAGAACTATCAGGGCGAGCGGCATTGTGATTCGATTCATTTTTTTCTTCCCCAGAGACTTGTTAATTTAAATAGGAACTAATCGCGATACACCAAAGACTAGGCGGCTAAGCGCAGCACATTACTATCATTTTATACGGGGACTTCGCCGTAATTCCCAACGAATTCTAACGTAAAATGTAATCATCAATGTAGACGCCATGGCGCAAGTGTTGAGCCGACAACACAAGGGGTGATTTGGGAGGCTAAATGGCGGACAATACTCCGGTGTCACGTAGAAAGCCGCTGGTTTAGACCGCAAATCTGCTCAGGGCACTTTGGTGGTTGCCAAGGTAACTTTTTTGAGCTGGAGTGAATTTCTTCTTAGACACTTCCATGAAAGTCAGCCGATCGACGGGCAACGAGACGCCAAATTTGGGACTAGGTATTGAATAGAGACCAGTTCCCAACGCAATCCTCCGGGGTCGAATATCTCCATGCCTTGGCTAACCGCCAAGAGATTTAGGATCGAACCAGAAAGTAACTGCAATGCTTACAGTATTTAGCTTGCTGAAGGATTAACTCTTTGCACTTCGGACAAGCTTTGTGAGATGCTTTAGAGTTTTCAGTCTCGGGCGTCGGACTGACGGAGTTTGAAATTTCTACGTTGATTTCGACACTTGAATCTTCAAATCCATTTGAAAAATCGAAATTAAGGTCAGAGTCCGAGCACCTAGAAGTCATGGTTGCGTTTCAGTCGAAAGGATAAGTTAGGAGGAGAAGTGCTCGCGAAGGGATGAGTAAAACCGCGGGCCCCGTACCTCTATTAATATATGACAGTTACTTCCGTGCAATGCCTAATTTTTTATTTTTTGCACAAATCAATTTTGCACGTTGTACCTAAATTTTTAAGTTTGGCTTCTGTTGTCGTGAGAAACCCGATAAGCCTTTAATTGACTTTAGGGATGGGTTAGGAGTTCCCTCCAATGACTTCATAATGATGATTTTTGACAACTTTTATTGGCCGTTTAGTGCTCAATAATCACGATTAATTTTCTGTGAAGATTCGAAGGTGTAACAAGTCACTTAGTGTCGCAGCTAGGAAGCGATGTCACCCCTTAGTTGACATGAGAGTCTGTTTTCGCACAGTGCGTATCCGCGCGATCGTTAGCCTAGAATCTGAAACAGGCTCAAGAATGGCAATCATTCAATCTACGATAGCTCGCGGTTTCCTTGGTCGGACGCAGCTATTTTTTTGGGCGTAGTTTGAACGACACAGTCAAATTGGGATTCATTCTTATGGCAGTCAGTTTTTAGCCACATCTACAGTTCGTCACCCAAGTTGAGAGCGACTTGGAATTGGTAGATTTGGGGGGGGCGGTTGTTTCGGCCAACTTGGACCTCCGGCCACCTTAGACCCCCGCCGGATTTAGAACTCCGGCCGAAACCGGGGGTGGTAAACAATTGCGCCGTTATCAAGAAA
>JAAEMV010000540.1 GCA_024225195.1 Planctomycetaceae bacterium
TATTAGACTTTCGGGCAGGCGTTAAAAGAGTGCTAATGCCTCGAAGAAGGCGAACTTAAAAAATGAATTCGGCGTACCACCAGACTAGTCTGGCGGCATTGGGCTATTACGACCATGGCAACATTCACTTCGATTTCCCTTTGGACTTAATTATTTTCACTAATTACTAGACCCCGTTCTCCGTAATCTGCATAAGGCAAACCATGAAACTGAATCTCATTTCGTTCACTCAATTGTGTCTGGTCATTGCGATTTTGATTTCCAATAACACGGAAATTTCGGGTCAGACAACTACTCCGCAGGATTCGAGCAGCATGAATTCCATTTTACTAAAACCGTGGATTGGACCGTACGGAGGGGTTCCACCGTGGCGACAAGTCAACCGCGACGAATTCCTAGGCGCTTTTGATGCCGCCATTAAAATATCTAATCAAGAGATCGAAGCGATCGCAAATAACCCCGATCCTCCTACATTTGAAAACACATTTGTAGCGCTTGAAAAATCCGGTAAAACGCTTAATCGACTCCAAACAATTTTTGACGTACACACTTCGAATCTTGCGACCGGACCAATTCCAGATATCGAGAAAGCGGTCGCTCCAAAGATGTCTAAATTCAGCGACTCGATCATTCAAAACACGAAACTGTTCGGCCGGATCGAGGCCATCTATCAGGGCGATGAGATGAACTCCCTCAACAGTTCACAAAAAAGACTGGTCAAAGATCGGTACGACAGTTTTGTACGCCAAGGTGCCAAACTCAACGACAAAGACAAGGCGGTTCTTTCGCAAAAGAACGCAGCCCTTGCTGGGTTGTTTGCCGAATTCAGTCAAAAGGTTTTATCTGACGAAGAGGGCTATATCACTTGGATTGATGACGCTGATCAGCTTGCCGGCCTGCCAGAAAGTACCGTGGCCGCCATGGCAAGTGCCGCGAGCAAACTGGGCGACGCTGACCATTCAAAAGGGAAATGGTGCGTGACTAATACACGGTCGTCGATGGAGCCGTTTCTGACCTATGCCGATAATCGTGCTCTGCGTGAAACAGTTTGGCGTAACTACTACAACCGTGGAGACAACGGGGGTGACAATGATACCAACGCCATCATTTCGGCCATTCTAAAGCTTCGTGCCGAAAGAGCGTTACTGCTGGGCTATAAGACCCATGCCCACTGGCGTCTTGAACCGCAAATGGCTGGCACGCCTGAAGCAGCAATGGATCTAATGCTAAAGGTTTGGCCCAAAGCCGTCGCTCGCGTCAAAGAAGAAGTCGCCGACATGCAGAAAATTGCGGATGCAGAAAAAGCCGGAATCACTATCGAGCCTTGGGACTATCGCTATTACGCTGAAAAAGTTCGTAAAGACCGATACGATCTGGACTTCAACGAAGTCAAACCGTACCTGCAGATGGAGAAGCTTCGCGAAGGAATGATGTGGGCAGCCAAGCAGCTCTACGGCTTCGATTTCAAGCAGGTGAACGACGTTCCCGTATTTGAAAATGAAGTTACCGTCTGGGAAGTTACCCGTGATGGGAAGCATGTCGGACTTTGGGTTTTTGATCCGTTCGCACGACGTGGCAAACGAAGTGGCGCCTGGATGAACGCCTATCGCATTCAAGAAAACATGGACTCTCCAATTACTCCAATTGTTTCCAACAATTCAAATTTCATCAAAGGCGAAGCTGGAAAACCGGTTTTAATTTCATGGGATGACGCGGTCACTCTGTTTCACGAATTTGGGCACGCACTGCATGGACTATGTAGTGACGCTGAGTATCCATCCCAAGCAGGAACTTCCGTAGCGCGGGATTACGTCGAATTCCCCTCGCAATTAAACGAACATTGGCTTTCAACTCCCGAAGTCTTAGCCAAATTTGCTGTGCACCATGAAACCGGTGAGCCAATGCCTCAGGCGTTACTTGATAAAATTGAAAATGCCGCGACGTTTAATCAAGGATTCAGTACCGTCGAGTACCTCGCAAGTGCATTGATTGATATGAAACTACATCTCGCCGGGAACGTACCGATTGACGCGGATAAGTTTGAACGAGAAACTCTCGCTGAGCTGGGGATGCCCAGTGAGATCGTGATGCGTCACCGAACTCCACAATTCGGCCATGTCTTTTCAAGTGACGGTTATTCTGCTGGCTACTACAGCTACCTTTGGTCAGACGCTCTTACCGCCGATGCGGCTCAGGTTTTTGAAGACGCAGGCACTTACTACGATCCCACTATTGCCAAGAGTCTTTACGACAATATCATGTCTGTCGGCGACACCATCGACCCCGCGGAAGGATTTAAGAAATTCCGAGGCCGAGATGTTGATACGAAGGCGCTCCTACGGAAACGTGGTTTCCCTGTAGATTAATCTAGGAAACCTAAATCGAATTTTCGATTCAAAAAAAACGAGCACGCCATAGCCTAAACCACTGTGGCGTTTTTTTATGTCTGACAGGTCAGCGTAATGTTTATTCAGTTTAATGATTCAAGCCGCCGCAACTCCGCCTCTGCGAGTTGATATTTTCCATCAAATAATAATTGCGAGACCTTCTCAATTTCTACAGCTCGCAATTGCAAATTAGCTTGCCTCTTTTGCAGCTTGTACAATCGAATGGGTAACTCTAATGCTAACCGCTGTGACTTAAGTCTCTCTCGATCTTGCGAATAGACCTGCCGTTGAATTGACTTTAAAAATTGATAGCCAAATTCGCGAGTTGGTTCAACCATTGTCCCTTCACCATAGTCGTTCCAGGTCGCAATTTGAATTATCTCCGATTTTGACTCCCAAGCCCGCTGAAGTGTCGTGTCTAATGTTTGGCCATTTTGTGACGAAATTGATCCAAAACTTGGCCGCCCTTCCCCTTCTTGATAGTAATCATGAAACTGCGGAAATACGGTTGCAATCGCAGGGTAAGAATTTTGGTTCGGGCGATAAAGTCTATCCAAATAGTCGTTCCATTGTTTCGGATCGATTTCTTTGCCGCCTGAAACCGGCGGCCACCCAAATGCCCCATCAGCATTCGCTTTGGAAACCAAATGGGGTAAAGCGTACAGCAAAGGTGTTGGATTGACGCTCTTACAAATTTCTCTCATCTGCCCGTCTTCAAAATATTGCGGACCAAAAACCAGCAGGACTGGACGTCCGTTGAGTTTGACATAGTTTGCATCTGAAAAACAATGCTCTGCAAGGTAACGGATTACATTTCTGGCATGCTCTACCCCATCGCCATCCTCTATTTTTTTCGCTTTGATTAGATGGCCTACTGTCTGATCTTCATAGCAAATCGCATATTTCAGATCAGCCTTTTTGACCGCTTTGATCATGGCCAAGGTATTTTGATGATTTACGCCATAATCCCAGTGCTCCTTGATTCCATACCAATCAATAATCACACCGTTGATACCTGCAATTTTCATTAGCAAGACATGGCATTCCAGTGCATCAGAATCGGAGGAATCGTAGGGACCCATCAATGGATAATAATGACTCGCAATCTCATGCTTTCCATTTACCACCTTTTCAGGATTCCGATTTTTCAGTTTCCAATGCCACCCCCAGTCGCCACTGATTGGCTTTGAGTTGAACCAAGGCATGTAATGCGTGAGAACGAGAGGTTTTTCTTGCGACCAAATTGAATCTGGCAAGACAAATAACAAAACCAACATCACCCAACTGAATCTAAAGCAGCACATCGTCAGCCGTTCCCTTAAGTTTAAGATTCCCAAAATTTAAGATTCCCAAAGTATAAAATACTATTCTGTTTCAAGAACACGAACAGGCAACAATCCAGTTCCGCCCAACTACTCTCAGTTGGCGGGCAAAACCGGCTTTTAAAAAAGCATTAACTCATCGCCAGCTTTAAGCCGTCGTCACTCTCGCCCCGAGCATTCTGAATGTTTTAATCAAGATAACCTTTTTCAACCCAGAACGTTAAAAAATCAACCTCGCAGGCTGAAACTGTTGCAAAGCACACTGATTTGGCTGAAAATGTATTACTCAAAACTTTGTGAGATCAAACCTTTTTCCGCTACTTTCACAAGAGACAAGATGGGCTTTCTAAACAAAACTGCGATGTACTGCCTTTGCTTAGTTTTACTATTCAACCTGTCCTTGATCGGTCTTGGACAAGATACCCAAGCAAAAGCCCAAGACAGAATCAGCTTCGCAGCGCAGGTCAGGCCTTTGCTTGCTGCCAACTGTTTCGGTTGTCACCAGGGGGCCATTGACCGCGGCAATTACGTCATGACCGATTTCGCTAGTATGCTCGCCGGAGGCGAATCGGGCGACCCAGCGATCGTTCCTGGCAAACCGAAGGAAAGTCGCTTAATCGAGGTCACTACCAGCCATGACGGTGAGGCAGAGATGCCCCCCAACGCCGAACCGCTCACTTCTAAAGATCTCGATATTATTAAGCAGTGGATTTCAGAAGGTGCAGTCAACGACTATTCAAAACCAACCGCAAACTACTCAAACGATAATCCACCGAGTTACTCGCGACTGCCGATGGTAACCACACTTGACTTCTCTCCCGATGGAAAGCAAATCGCCGTCAGTGGATTCCACGAAGTTCTGTTATTGAAGGTAGCTGACAATTGGGCAGCAGGCAATTCA
>JAAEMV010000541.1 GCA_024225195.1 Planctomycetaceae bacterium
GACTGTTGAGTAAGCAAACTGTCATTTTCATGTTAATTTTCATTTCGATGGTACCCTTTGCATTAGTTGTTTTTTCACTGGCAACGCCCGTTGCTCCGTGACACTCGAAGCCCTGCCTATTTTCCGGTGACCCAGCAATTCATTATCGAACTGCCGCCCCGGCTATCTCCTGAATGCCCGCATGGCCGTTGCCTGTCTCACGAATATTTTCAAGAAGGCGGCTAAAGGGAGAAAAAGGCTAAAAACCCCAACATGCTTGCTTCGATCGGTCTGAAAAAAACTTTGAGCAGGATGCTTCCCACAGGACGGGGAGCTCAAGAAGAAGCCCAGAGAAACAAAATGGCCTGGTTCTGAAAACCTCGTGCTCTCATAGACGGAACGCGTTAATCACCGATGGCGATCACGTAGGCCACGGCGTAGGACTGGCAGTGGGAGATTGAGATCTGCATCTCTTGAATGCCCATCTCTTCGGCGATGTCACTGGCGACACCATGGATTCTCAGTTCGGGTTTGCCACCCATCAGATTCGAGACTTCCATATCGGTCCACTTAATACCCCGCGACCAAC
>JAAEMV010000542.1 GCA_024225195.1 Planctomycetaceae bacterium
ATACATTGCCTTTATAGAAGCAGATCAAACTGATATTCGAAAGCGTTCGATGTTGGTGCCAGGCGATCCGTCTTATCCGGGTATTCGAGAACAGCGATTCGCGAGAGTGGGAGAGAGTATTGGTTCTTTGCGAGTTGGAATAGTTGAGCCGGATGGCAGAGAACTTAAATGGTTCCCAATCGAAACTCCTGAAGAGGGGTATTATTTAGGAACAGTTGCCTGGGCCGGGGAGTCAAATGAATTATTGATTGAGCGGCTGAGCCGCGGTCGAGATCGGCGGGAGTTTTTTCTGGGTTCGACTGACGGAAAGTTGCGAAGAATCTTTTCGGAATCTGATCCGGCATGGGTTGTCGCAAGCCAAGCGAGGAACTCGGGTTTAGTTTGGATTCGAGAAGGAAAACAGTTTATCGTCATCAGTGAAAAAGATGGATGGCGACATGCCTATTTGTATAGCCGAGATGGCAAAGAATTAGCTTTGTTAACACCCGGTGATTACGACATTATTGAGCGCGCCGTCGTTGATGAAGTGAACGGTTGGTACTACTTCTATGCTTCCCCTGAAAACGGTACGGAAAGATATTTACACCGCGTTTCACTGGATGGATCAGGAGACCTAGAGCGGGTGACTCCTACAGATCAATCAGGCACCCACGCCTACGAATTTTCTCCCAATCGAAAGTATGCGTTTCACACCTACTCCACGTTCGATAAGCCGCCGACAGTCAATCTTGTTGAAATTCCAAGTCACCGCAATATTAAGGTACTCCAACCAAATGTCCGGCTTAAAAAGAGAGCGTCAACCGTAATTTCTCGCCCTACTGATTTTATTCAGCTAGATATTGGTGACGACATTACGATGGATGCATGGATGATTAAGCCGCGTCAATTTGATGAGTCTAAGAAGTATCCGGTATTTATTTATGTTTACGGCGAACCTCATGCTCAAACGGTGTTGAATGAGTGGGGGGCGGGGCAGAGCCATTTTCTTCGGGTCGTAGCAGACCTTGGATACGTAGTTGTTTCAATTGATAACCGGGGCACTCCTGCTCCAAAAGGTGCTGCCTGGCGACGATCAGTATTCGGAAGCCTTGGACCTATTTCAACGGAGGATCAGGTAAAGGGCTTGAAGGAGTTAGGGCGTACCCACTCGTTTGTCGATCTATCGAGAGTGGGGATTTGGGGATGGAGCGGTGGCGGCTCAAATACTCTTAACGCACTGTTTCGAAGGCCGAAGGACTACCACGTTGGTATCGCGGTCGTGCCGAAACCGCAACCACATTTGTATAACGCGTGGTTTCAGGAAATCTACATGGGTACAAGGGAAGCTAACAAAGAAGGATATCAGCAATCAGCTCCAATAAATTTCGCAGAGGGCTTGCAAGGGAAACTATTGATTGTGACCGGTTCAGGTGAAACGAACACGCACATTCAAATCATCGAAGGATTGGTAGACCGCTTGATCGGGCTTGGCAAAAAGTTTGACTACATGGTGTATCCCAATCGTAACCATGGATTACGGGAAGGCCCCGGAACTTTAGTGCATGTGCGAATGTTGATCATCCGATATCTGCTTGAAAATTTACCCGCAGGACCACGGTGAATTGAATTTTTTGCCTAAAGGCGGACTCTTTTAACCTGAATTGGCGGGTTCAGCGGGTGTTCGGATTTTCAGTTGACCTCCAATTTTCATCTGTTGGTTTTAGATAACAGGGGTATGGAATTAATCGAAATTTGTTAGTACGTGCGGAACTGATGTCCAGATTGGGATTTGGGCCAATGTTGATAAGCGATTGGCTTTTAAAAAAGCCTGCTATTATGTTTTATCGATATTTCAGCTTGCTACTGATCCTGTTTCTTGTCGTAAACTGCTGCTCAACGCGAGTGCTTGCGGAAAGGCGACCGAATGTTTTATTCCTGGCCGTTGATGACATGAACGACTGGATTGGTTGCATGGGCACATCTCCCCATGCGTTAACGCCTAATATGGATCGGTTGGCGGCTCGCGGTGTGACTTTTACAAATGCCCACACCGCAGGTGTTTTTTGCGCACCGAGCCGTGCAGCAATTTTTTCTGGGCAATATGCGTCTACAACGGGATGTTACACGAGCCCAAATTACTTTGTTGGGCATCCTGAAATAGATGCTCTGCAAATGGTCTTTTCAAAAAGTGGTTATAACACGCTTGGTGCCGGGAAACTGTTTCATCATCCGGAGGGTGCGATTGATCAACGGGGATGGACTGAATTTTTTCTCCGCAATGCCAAGCAGCGAAGCAGCGGATGGCCGCTCGATTCTTGGAGTAGCGAGACGCCGGTTCCGCAGCCGTTTCCCGCGAGTATTTACAATCGAGGCCAGAAGTTTAAGGCGGGTCTCTTTTTGGAGTGGGGGGCTATCCCTAATGACCGGGAAGAAGCGATGGCAGATACCATTCGGGTGAACTGGGCGGCTGAACAATTAAGAAAGAAGCACGATAAACCATTCTTCCTCGCGTGCGGTCTGTATGCACCGCATTTTCCAAATTATTGTCCGCAAAAGTATTTCGATCTGTATGACGTTAAAAAACTTGTGCTGCCTCCAATGCTGGAAGACGACCTAGCAGATATTCCCGAAAAAATTAGAAAGAATCGGGTGAATCGAAAGCGACTCCATCACGATCGTTTGGTCGAAATGGGAGCAGTTGATGATGCGATCCACGGCTACCTAGCCTGTATTAGCTACGCCGATGCAATGCTGGGTCGCGTACTCGACGCACTTGAGAACAGCCCTTACGCGGAAAATACGATCGTGATCATTTGGAGTGATCACGGCTATCACCATGGCGAGAAAGGTCAGTGGGGAAAACACACGCTGTGGGAAAGAACGTCTAATGTACCCTTTATTTGGGCAGGCCCAGGTGTGGCAAGGGGGAGCAAGACTGACGCGACGGTCAGTCTTATTGATATGTTTCCCACACTAGTGGAGATGTGCGAGCTTTCCGAACCAGAACAAATACTTGAAGGTAAGTCACTTGCAAGAACTCTGGCCAATCCGATCGAAGCAAGGGATCGAAGTGTGTTGTTGCCATATATGAAACCTGGAGAATATGCGGTGATCAACCGCGACTGGCGTTATATACATTACGACGATGAAGTGGAGGAGCTCTACGATCTTCGAATTGATCCCAACGAGTGGAACAACTTGGCAAGTGAGAGTGGCTATGAAGAAGTAAAACAGCGACTGCGTAAGACTGCGCCAATCGTTTTTGCACCCCCTGAACAAAAACTCAATGCGCGAAAAGACTTAGTGATTGAGGGAGATTCTTTTCGATGGGAAAAAGGAAAGGGCAACTACAAACCCACTCCCAAATACCGCCCCTACAGTGCGAATTTGGAGCTTGCACCACCTGCGAGATCTAACAAGCCTGAAAAGTAGTAATGGAATACGTGGTTGGCCGGAAAGAGCCGGTTTGGGAATATTTATTCGGGAGAACCTGGTAATGCATCTCCCCAACATTATCTGTGACATTTGTTAATTGATTTGCTTACTTGGTAATGGGTAATTCTATTTTGTGAGGAACTGGATGAATTGGTTTAAACTAAATTTACTGATGGTTTTAGGCTGTTTAGCGGTTTTACCCTCGTCTGCAAGCGCTGAGCAACCTAACGTCTTGCTTATTGTTTGTGATGATCTCAATACGCATGTTTCTACCTCCGGTTACCCACACATTAATACGCCGGCGTTTGATGAACTTGCTTCAGAAGGGATGACCTTTCGACGAGCTTATTGCCAATATCCAGTATGCGGCCCCTCAAGGGCATCTTTCTTGCACGGGCTTTATCCTCAATCCACCGGAGTATTGGATAACAAACTGGACATTCGCCAAGTTCGTCCCGGTACTGTGTCGATGCCGCAGTGTTTTAAAAACGCGGGGTACTGGACCGGTTCAGTTGGTAAAGTGTTCCACAATGAAAAGATTGATCCTGGTGGGATCGCCTGGGACGAAGTTTTACGTTTTGAGAATGATGAACTACCCATCGTTACTCCGATTCGAAAGAAGTTTGAGGAAGAAAATGGCCCCGTCACGAACGGAAAGTCACGACGAGAATGGCGAGAAATTTATCCAACGATTGCAACCCAAACGCGGGGGCAGGCGCCCGGCTATGGCCCTACCGGCTTGAATGATGGTCAACACAAGGATGGTAAAAACGCGTTGCAAGTTAAGGAGTGGCTGACCGACAAAGTGAATGGCGAGCGCCCATTTTTCATCGCCTGTGGATTACACAAGCCACACGGCCCGTTCCTCGCGCCTGACAAATATTTCTCAATGTATCCTAAAGCGGAATTGAAATTCACGCCTGCTTCCCTCGAGTTTTGGAAGACGGTACCCAAGCTCGCGCAGACTAAACGTTATGGAGGTTTTGGTTTTGAATTTGGTGTTGAAAACGACGATCTTCGGCGCGATTATATGCAAGCCTATCACGCCTGTATCTCATTCATTGATGCGCAGGTTCTGGTCATGTTGAATGCCCTTAAAGAGTGTGGACACTGGGAAGATACCATTGTTATTTTGACATCGGATCATGGATATTTGCTTGGTGAAAAATTCATGTGGGGGAAAGTCATGCTGTTTGAAACCTGTGATCGAGTTCCCTTGATTGTGCGTGTACCTAAATCCGTAAAGGGAACCGCGACGATTCCAGGATCAACATCCGAAGGAATTGTCGAACTCGTGGATTTGTACCCAACGCTCGGAGATCTTTGCGGTGTTACTCTTCCGAAAGAATTACAGGGACGAAGCCTGGAGCCAATGCTTGGGAATCCTCAATTGGGAGGTAAGGACTTTGCCTATACAGTGGTTTCGCGCGGGAAAGATCTGGGGCGAGCCATTCGGACAAAACGTTATCGTTATACATCATGGGCGACTGGTGAAGAGTTGTACGACCTTCAAACCGACCCTCTTGAAGAAAACAACATCGCTAACGTGGCAAAATCGAGGAATTTGATAGAGCAGATGCGAAAGGATCTTGTTGAAGTAGAAATCAAGGCCTCTGCCAAAAAACGATAGCAAAGCAACTACGCTTGCCGCGTTCAATAAATCTGTTGTCAGATCTTCTTGAGGGCGAAAACTCTGGAGTTATGTTTTCAGTTCAAGTAATAATATCCCCCATTCTATCTGTGGCGAACGTTGCAATTTTTTCGTAATATTGAATTGTCGGTGTTAGCCTAATCAGGGAGTTGACTGAACTAAATTTTGCAGCTGTAAAGCTAATATACGAATAAGACCAATCAGTTTTTTAGATTGCCAGTAATTTTTCTTCCTTAGAGAATGACGAACATGAAGTTTTTGCTCAGTATTACAGTTGCTCTTTTGTGGACGCTACCCGTTCTTGCCGATAACGGCGAAGAAAACAAAGGTTTTAACGGGCTTTATATGGGGCATAGTTTTTTTAGGCCTAGCGCTGAGCAGCTTAAGAAGATTATGTCTGAGTCAGAAAATACCCAACATCGACAGGTCACCGTGTTTGCAGGCGGTGCGAACGGATCACCGGGTAGACTTTGGCAAAATGAGAAAAAACGCAGTGAAGCGCAAAAGCATTTGGATACCAAAAAAATCGATCTCGTTGTCATGACATATTTTTCACCGATGGATAGTTCGGTGGAACACTATAGCCGGTGGATTGACTACGCAATTTCTCAGAATTCGAAGACAACGTTTATGGTAACGATTCCCTGGGGGCCTCAGCTGTTTAAAGCAAGTGCGATGGAAATAAACATTCTTAAAAATCTGAGCGTTGGTTTTAAGGATACTGTAATTAAAGAGCTGCGGGATAAATATCCCGATAATAGAATTCTCTTCTGTCCCTATGGACTTGGCACCTATGAGTTGGTCGAGCGCTTGCGGGAGGGTGAGCTTCCCGGAGTCAAACATGTTTTGAACAAAAATCGTTGGGAACGAAGGCAAGCAAAATCAAAGCACGAGCAACTTCTTAGAGATGAACTTGGGCACCCGAATGAGTTGGTTGCTAAGCTTGGTGCTCTGCTTTGGTTGCAAACTTTATACAACTACGACTTAGATAAATTCGAACCACAGAAGGTCTCAGGCTTGCCAAAAATTAATCTCAATGAGATTGCTTCAAAGGTTGCCGAGAAAATTAAACCACTTAATGCAGTTTATGAAAAAGAGCTGGTGAAATAATTGACTGAACTTTGAATCCAAATTGGGCGAGTTGAGGCTGATTTCGAACTGTCTTCGGCAGGATGTTGCCGATTTGATCGCAGTAGGTCGGCCTTGGCGGATTGGACGTTACGAAAAGGCCGGCAGTTGAAGATAGTGGCAGCGTAATCGGATTGGTGGCTCGGGAATCTATCCAGCTAAATCCCCTAGCGTTAATGTGTTCCGCGGAGTTATTTGAAATTACTTATCTTTGCCACGGACTTGGTTCGTATCGAGTTGTGTTGCACTAGTGAGGTTTTCGATATTTGCACGCAAAGTTGAGATTGGTGTGTCCCATTCTTTTACGAGCAAATGAGAAAGAGCTTCTTTGTCAATTGATTTGTGGGTCGAACCTTGGCCTTCCTGTTTGCGTCGGGAACAAGCTTGAGTTTTGATCGATTGCCAGTTTTTCTGGAACAATGCTTGGATCACACACTGTAACTTTTGGTATGTCGTTTCGAGCGTGTCATTGTGGCTGTCGAATTCAACCTCTTGCTGGACAATAATGTCGCCAGTGTCGATGCCAGGATCCAAATAATGAATCGTCACGCCTTTTGGAGTTCCGTCAACGAAACTCCATAGATTAGGGTCAGCGCCCTTGTTCCATGGAAGAAGCGAGATGTGAAGATTGATTGCCCGATTGGGTAACTGGTCCAGAATGTTTTTGCGGATGATATGACGATAGCCGTAGCTTATCAGGAAACTTACCTTGTTATTTGGAATGAATGATGACTCGATTGTTTCGGTAGTCTGTATGACTGATTCACCAGTGCCTATCAACCATCTCAATAGTGGTGAATTTTTATCACCCAAAAATAAGATATTTCCATCGCCAATTTTGTTCATGATTTTGATCGTTGTAGGATTCGCGAAGCGACGTTGTTTGAGATTGGGTTAGTTAGAGTTGGGGATGCACGACACCATTGTAGAAAGGATGATCTGTGCAAA
The DNA here is from genome assembly GCA_024225195.1 of Planctomycetaceae bacterium. Lineage (GTDB taxonomy): Bacteria > Planctomycetota > Planctomycetia > Pirellulales > Pirellulaceae > Mariniblastus. Next base: position 7,142 of record JAAEMV010000542.1, read on the forward strand.
GCCTTTTGTAAATTGAATCGTCATCGCCACAATCAATTCCGACAAACGTTTTGCGAAAAGCCGCCAAAGAACTGCTTTCACTATTCGGTTGTTCATTGGCTGCATCGGTGGTGGCACCTATGACCTCAATGTCGTACTGATTGCCGTAGATGAAATTGAAAATTTCAAGAGTTCGGCCAACGTGGTAATCGCTGGTGACAATTAGGAGCCGAGTCCACCCAGATTTGCTTTGTATTATTTGCTTGGTAAAAATAGCATCGCCGACCGTGTCTCTCGATTGGTTTGCCAAAATTATCGAAGCCGGTGGTACCTTGCCCGATTCAATTGCGAATTGAGACATAGCATCAGCAATAGCGATTGTGGAGTCAGCTCGGTAGTCCCATCCACAAGTAATGAGACAGGGTGCGTCGTTTCTGACAAAACGATCAATTGCCAGTTCCATTCGATTGGTTGACTCTGCATTAAGTCTTCCGTCTTTGGACATTAAGTTTCCAAGCACGATAATGGCTGAGTAATTCACCTGGTCTGCGTATTCCTTGGTTTTTTGATTATGTTTCATTGGGTGATGAAGCGACTTGATATTTCCGCGTTCCACGGCTTGAGTGAAATACGGTTCGAGTCTTGGTACTCGTAGGAGTATTAGTTTACGATATTAAATCTAATAACGAATAGTACACCTCGATTCCAGTTTTTTTAGCGTTTGGTTGATCCGCCCGTTGGCTGATGCTTTTTCTGTTTTGGTCTAACATGAAAATCATCGTAAGGATTATCGGTGCCAAATTGCAATTTCTCCGATGTCTTAATTTGCGTTGGAAGCAAAAGGGTCGGTCCGGTGTTGCGGTTACTTATGAAACATAGTTTTAAGAACTAATTCTGGCATTTTAGAGAGTTTATTGTGCGTAACTTCAAGCTTGTTCGCGTGGTTTTAGGAAGTGCAGCGACTGTTGGTTTAAAAGAATTGTTTAATTGGTCAGAATTATCCAATCTAGAGATTTTGATATTTGACGAATTCTAGCTCTTACGGAGGCAGCTGGGTCGTTTTGTGCGCCGCTGAGGATGCGGTTAACTTCGGATCGCAAGCTGCTGTGCTGATTGGCCAGTACC
>JAAEMV010000543.1 GCA_024225195.1 Planctomycetaceae bacterium
GCCGAGGAAGGTTATGCGGCCTATCGAGATCCCGCCCTAATTCCCTTGTTGTCAGCCGAGGTAACGTGGGAGAGCGTTCTTGCCGGACGGACGATGCCACTGCAGCAGGTTGAGTTTGAAAACGAAAGTATTCTTCTGCCAGATGGGGGGCATGCCATTTTGCGAGGGGGAGAGCCGGCTAGTTTTTCGCTCGCGATGCAGTTTGGGAAATACGGAACATCGCATTCACATTTTGACAAACTATCTTTCATTCTTTACGGCAACGGTCAGCAGCTTGGGCTTGATTCAGGTAAACGTCATTCCGTCGACTATGCATCAGATGTCCATCAAGCTTATTACAGGGGTACTATTGGTCACAATGCGATTGTTGTTGATGGACATTCGCAACAGAGGAACACGAATAATTGCGAGTTGCTGGAATTTGAGGCGGAGGGTGCCATTCCTTACGTCGGAGCTGCTAGTTCGGAACTGTATGACGGGGTTCGGCAGGTTCGCTGGCTGGCGGTGGCTCCAGAATATGTTTTGGTTTTGGATCAACTGCACTCCAACAAGGAGCACGTCTATGATTGGTGGTATCATTGCAAAGGTGAAAATGGCACGGTCGAGCAAGCTAATTCGGTAGGTCAGCCACGCAAAGAATCTGTCGATCCTGGATTGAAATATATTGCCGACATTCAACGTGGAAACGCGAGGGAAAATTTGCTGTGGGAAGTTAATCGAAATGCTGGGCAGTTTCGATTAACACTTGCGAACGAAAGTGAAACGAGTGTTTTAACCGGAACTGGGCCGCTGACCAGTTTAGACAAACGTGTGCCTGCAGTACGGTTCACCAGAACAGGTAAGGACGTTACCTTCGTTGCCGCATTGGAATTCGTTGAACAAGGTCAGGAACCTTTTGTTTCCAACATTCAGGTGTTTGCTGAAGAAGGGAAAACTTCTGTGACGGTTTCCCACGCAAACGGTAACGACAGGTTCGTATTAATCGATGATCAGTTTTTGATTTTGGATAATAGGCGAATATCGCGCGAGTGATCTGGCGAGATCGCGGAGTTTCCAGCTTGCCGAGAAAAGAGTGTCTATCTTGAGATCGCTTGAAACTTGCTCTTAATGCTTTCTTCACAATGTCCATCGTTGCCCCCTCAAAGGGAGCAGTTTGGGGTTCTTCTTGTTGTTTTATTCTAGGGTTTACACACGGCAATTTCGAAGCGGAACGACTTAGGTATTTCGATGGAAGACAGTCGTCTTGCGGGTTCATCGCGATTGACAATAATCACAAAAACTACGGCGGCGATGCTGATCCTTACGAAAGGGGGCGGGCCACTGTCCAAAATCGAACCAGCTGGAGAATTGATTGAATTACATTGTGGCAAAAAATAAATGGATGCTCGCGTTGGCATTGCTGTTTTTGATTTCAGGTTTTTCGAGAGCTCAAACATCATCGTTACAGGATATTGGCGAGAGAGCTGTCGCTAACCGGTTGCCTGAGGTGGTGATCTATACGGCAAAGGAAATTGTTACCCTCGATCCTGCAAAACCGACCGTAGAAGCGGTTGCGGTGGTGGGAGACCGTATTCTTGCTACTGGTTCGCTGGCAGAACTGAAAGCAGCGGCTGGTAAACAGGCGTTTACCATTGACGAGAGGTTCGGTGATAAAGTGATGGTTCCGGGGTTCATTGCCCAGCATGATCACCCCGTTCTTACAGCGTTGACCATGGCCTCTGAAATATTAGCGATCGAAGACTGGGCTCTACCAACGAGGACGGTTCCCGCGGTGAAAGATAAGGATGACTTCTTTAGGCGGATGATTGATGCCGAGAAAGGGATTTCTAATCCAAGTGAACCGCTTGTGACTTGGGGATACCATCCAAGTTTCTTCGGCAAGTTGACCCGTAACGAACTTGACCAAATTAGTAAAACTCGCCCCATCGTGGTTTGGGCGAGATCTTGTCATGAATTGATCTTAAATTCAGCAGCGTTGAAAGCTGGAGGTGTTACAGAAGAATTGGTAGCCAGCTGGAATGCGTCTCAGAAGGAACAATCCAATTACGTCGAAGGACATTTTTGGGAACAGGGAATGTTCGCGGTTCTTGCGACTCGGATTGCGACCATGATTGCAACCCCCGAGAAGCTACAGAGTGGACTTGAGTTAGCGCGTGACTACATGCATGCCAAAGGTATTACGTTTGGCAATGAACCTGGGGGGATCTTGGTGAAACCTATTCAGGATGGTGTGAATCAAGTTTTCTCGCAGGCTACCATGCCCTTCCGGTGGACGTTCATGGTGGACGGTAAAACGATGATGGACAAATATGACGACGACGCTCAAGTGATTGCTGAGTCTGAGGATTTGGGTGATTGGTACAACGGAATGACGAGTCAGTCTCCTAACATGGTCAAGTTGTTTTCTGATGGTGCGATCTACTCACAGTTAATGCAATTGCGGGCTCCCTACCTCGACGGTCACAAAGGGGAGTGGATGACTGATCTCGACGTATTCCAGCGGGCTTTTCGTGTTTACTGGGATGCTGGGTATCAAATTCATATTCACGTCAATGGCGACGCTGGTCTCGACCGGCTTTTGGATACATTGGAAAATAATCTGCGACGTAATCCTCGGTATGATCATCGCACAACAGTCGTGCACTTTGCAGTGAGTGGCAAAGACCAAGTCGATCGTATTAAGCGGTTAGGGTGTATTGTCAGCGCTAATCCATACTACGTTCGGGCATTGGCTGACAATTACAGCCGAGTGGGCCTCGGACCAAAACGAGCCGACCAAATGGTTCGAATGGGAGACGTCGAACGAGCTGGGGTTTCCTATTCTTTTCATTCAGACATGCCGATGGCGCCGGCTGATCCACTTTTTCTGATGTGGTGCGGGGTCAATCGAATTACGACTTCCGGTCGTGTTGCTGGTGAAAATCAGCGAATCAGTCGCGAGGGAGCGCTTCGTGCGGTGACTCTTGAAGCCGCTTATTCGTTGAGAATGGAGAACAAGATCGGTAGTATCGTGACTGGGAAATTAGCCAATTTCACAATCCTTCATGACAATCCGGTTACGTGCGATTCAATGGAGATTAAGGACATTGCAGTTTGGGGTACGGTTCACGAGGGGCGCGTACTTCCGGTTCCTCAAAAGACCGGTAAGCAGGCCTTGAATCAGCCCATGGATTCTGACAGCGATGAGCTTGCAAGGGTTAGACGACTGAACGCTGAGCAGTTACGCCGGCTGACAAGTAAAACGAAGGTAGGCGGAGGATTTCTCAACTTGGCTGGGGCAACTCAGCGCGGGACTCATCCTTCTGGTCGAAGTTGCACCTGCGGTAGCCCACTTGTTCATGCATTCGTGTCGGCACTCGAAGGCAGTAACTGACAAGAGGCTTCGCCGCGGTAAGTAAAGCCACATGAACGTATCTTTGAAATGCGTTCCAAATGCCTTCCAAATGCGTTCCCTAACTGCCATTGCATTCTTCTGGGAGTCTTTGCGAATAGATGGCCGTTGATTCCATCGCATGGAGGTGGTAATCGCTGGAGAGTAACGGCTAGGTTTTCAGAAGGTTTCTGGTTCGTCTTTTCTTGAGATGATAGGCGTTGCACTGGCTCAGATTAGCTTCAATTGTTTACAGGTTTGTTTTCAAACCTACGCATGACTTACATCTTTGAGCGCCACCGGTTGTGTGCGGTTACGCCCGCAGCGCGCCGAATCGGAACAGCTATTTTGAGACAAACCTATCAATTCCGGAGGATTTGATTTGGAATGAATTTTGCTGTTGAGTTTTGATTCGTTTGTCCGAATCAAGCCAGTTGGGCGAATCGTGGTTTTATTAGGCGGCAATGGCTTGAGAGAGTACGGATCAAAAAGCTATCTCGTTGGAATTCGTTACCTGTATCAAATATTTAGAGAATGTAATGCTAAGCCAAAAGACTATTGATATTATCAAACAGATTACGCCATTGGTTGCTGAGAATGCGAAAGCAATAACGCGTCGATTTTATGAACTCATGTTTGATGGAGATCCTGAAGTTAGAGCATTCTTTAACATGGCTCATCAGGAATCAGGTCAGCAGCCCGAAGCTCTTGCCAATGCAGTTTGCGCGTACTTCTCCGCGATTGAGAACCTTGATACTCTGGGCCCGGTTGTTGAACTCATCGCTCAAAAACACTGTTCACTGAATGTGCAGCCTGAGCATTATCCGATCGTTGGTAAGTATCTTTTGGCCGCGATCAAAGATGTTTTAGGAGATCCGGCAAGCGATGAAATTATTGAAGCGGTTGCTGAAGCGTATGGTTTGTTAGCCGAAGTTTGCATCAACCGCGAAAAAGAAATTTACGCCCAGCAGCATGCTGGCGATGGTGGTTGGAGTGGATATCGAAAATTTGTGGTTCAGCGAAAAGAGATTGAGAGTCACGAAATTACATCGTTTTATCTCAAGCCAGAAGACGGTCAGCCTTTGCCTTCCTTTAAGCCTGGTCAGTATATCACTGTACAAATTGATCATCCTGTGACACCGACTTCTCCACGTAACTACAGCCTTTCCGATAGTGCCGAAAAAGGTTATTTCCGAATTAGCGTAAAGAGGGAAGTCGCTAAGGTTCCCAATGCCCCTGACGGTTTAATCTCCAACTATCTCCATGATGAAATTCAAGTTGGCGATTCGTTAAATGTTGGGCCACCTTGTGGTGAATTTACGCTTGATCCATCAACCGTAGGCGATCAGCCGATTGCTTTTCTGGCGGGGGGAGTAGGTATTACGCCATTGTTGTCGATGGCAAAAACACTCGTCGACTATGCGGTTTTATCTCCAATTTATTTTATTCATGCATCGCGAAACAGTTCGGTTCACGCGTTTTCTCTGGAAGTGAATCAGATGATCTCGGATAAAGATTTTGTCAGTACGTTTTTCGTGTACGACGATCCCTTGGATACAGATGTTGAAAATGGAAAATGTGATGCAACTGGTTTTTTAAACACAGAATTCATTCGAATGAACACGCCGCACCAGGATGCTCGTTTTTATATTTGCGGTCCCAAACCTTTTATGGAACAGGCATTGGAGAGTTTGAAAGAACTGGGGGTTTGTGAATCTCGCATTCACTATGAATTCTTCGGTCCCAAGCAAGAACTTGTTTCGACGGCGAGTGTGTAAAGGTTTTTACGTTTTCGAGAGAAGGGATGGAAAAGCTAATCGGCCAGTACGAAGGTCAATTAAGAGTATCATTCGATGGTTCGCATTGGATCGCCCAGACTTGGCTCGCAGCGGTGAAGTTTTGGTGGTCGGTAAAAGACCAGATGACCTGCTTTTCTTTTGAGAGGATGAAAGCATGCGCACCTCGTCCTGAATTGCCGCGTAAAAAATTGGTGACAAGGATTGAACCATCTTTTAATTTTTGCAGGTTGCAGGCGTTGGTAAGGTTAAGTTCAGGATGATCATTTGCGGTAAACTCCCATTCGATTTTCCCCGTACGGTTTACTTCCAGCAGCCGAGCTTGAGTGCCACAGGCCACCAGTGTGTTGCCGTTGTCGAGTCGAAGTACGTCTTGCACCGTTCCTGCAGGGTGTTGTCCAGTCCCTTTCTTGGGTACCGCAAATCGCCAGACCTCGGTTCCAGCCTCATCGACCTCCAGGACGGTTCCTTCTCCCCAGAGTTGTACCAGGAAATGGTTGTTGTTTAAGGCATACACGTTGCCCAGTTGGCCATGTTGATGTTTGTACTTGGCGGGGATTGACAACTGATTCTGGATTTTGCCCTCCCTGCTCATCATGATAGCTTGCGGTGGCATCTGGCCACTTAAGATCAATTGAGATTGGTGCTGGGTGATATTGATGATTTCACGATAGCGGTCAGCGTAAGGCCACGACCAGATAATATTTTCCTGGAAATCAATGCATCGGACTTCCTGGGTGTCGGTGATGATCGGATAAATGATCTTGTCGTCATCGGTAAGAACAAAATCCCAAACTTTTCCTTTTGGCTTGTGTTCCCAAACGACGTTCCCTTTTTTGTTCACCTTAGAAATTTGGAACTTTACGTAATCGCAGATCATCAACTCGTAGGGGTGTTCACGGTTATGTGTAGATGTCACTCCGGGATGGGGGAACGATCGCTGGCTATCCTTGGCGAGTGCAGTGCAATTCAAGCCAAGTAGGGAGCTGGCAAGTCCAAGTGATTTTAAGAATTGGCGGCGTGAGTTTAGGCTGGGCATGGGGTTTTTAACGAGATAGGTTGTCCGTCAGAAATGCTTAGGCAATGATTTCTTCGATTGGATGGCCGTAGTCGCTGTCGAGTCGTTTATAGCCAGGAACCTCCAGGCGTCGGGGGTCAATGCCCATCAATTGATTGATTGTGGCATGAACGTCGGTGACATAGTGCGGATTTTCCACAGCGTGAAATCCCAGTTCATCAGTAGCACCATGAACGACGCCCCCTTTTACTCCCCCACCCGCCATCCAAACGCTGAAGCCAAACGGGTGGTGATCTCTGCCATCAGCCCCTTGCGACCCGGGAGTCCGTCCGAACTCGGTTGCGAACACAACGATCGTGTCGTCCAGCAGACCTCTTTGTTTGAGATCTTTTAATAAGCCTGAGGTAGGTAGGTCGACTTGTTTTGATAGTTTTGCATGTCCTTTGCGTAGTCCTGAGTGATTATCCCACGCGCCCGCGGCGCCATCGCCATGCATGATTTGAATAAAACGCACTCCCCGTTCAGAGAAACGCCGGGCAGCGAGGAGTTGCTGGCCGAAGGCTTTTGTCTCAGGATGATCCAAGCCATAAAGTTCACGAGTTTCTTTGGATTCGTTTTTGAAATCTAAAACTTCGGGAACGGCGGTCTGCATCCGAAACGCCAGTTCGTACGATTTGATCCGAGCTTGGAGGGCAGCGTCGCCGGGGTACTGTTTTCCAGCCAGATGGTTGAGCTGGTTAGTAAAGTTCAAATTTCTGCGTTGCTGGTCTGAATCCATGCCGCCGTGCGGAGCCGCGTAGTCGAGTGGGTTTTTCGGATTGATTTTTAAATTGACGGCATCGTAGGCCGGTCCCAAATAATGACCGTCTCGTTTGTCAAAAAAACGCGGCCCAATATTAATGAATTGAGGAAGGTTGTCACTGAGCGAACCTAAGCCGTAGTTGAGCCAGGCACCAATGGTGGGAACCCTTGGGTCCAGCATATGGCGACCGGAATGGAATTGCACCTGAGCTCCATGATTGTTGTCAGTGGTCCACATCGAACGTATGAAGGCGATGTCGTCAGCACAGGATCCGATATGCGGAAACCAATCGCTGATTTCGACACCGGACTGTCCATATTTTTTGTATCCAGTTTGCAATGGGTAGATCGTTTTGCGATCTTTGCCATTAGCATCGTCCACTACAACCACTCGAAGATTCTTGAAGTTTTCAGGGTCGAGGACATTGGCGTGAGGCGTCTCGCTGACGGACTTTCCGGAAAATTTATTCAGCGCAGGTTTGGGGTCAAAACTCTCCATATGGCTTACGCCACCGCGCATAAATAGCCAGATCACGCGCTTGGCTTTTGGTTGGAAATGCGGCTCGCCAGTGGGCTTTTTGTGTTCTTCCGCTGCAACAATTCCCCCCAACGCTAAAGAACCAAAGCCCAGTGCGGATTGAAGTAAATATCGACGGCGTGAAATATCGGTCGGTAGCTTCATCGGATGACCTGGAAATCGTTGTGGTTTAGGAGTGCGTGGACGAATTGGTTTCGCTCTGGGTTCGCTTTCAAAAAGTTCAAGCAGGCAACTGCCTCTTGTTCGGAAGGAACCCTTGCGAGAAGCTGAAGGAAAGCGGCTTTGGTAAATTCAATGTCTGTCAAATTTTTGTTGAAGCGGGCAGTGATTAGGTTTGCGGATTCAATGGCTTCGCGGCTATTCATCAGTGCGAGTGCCTGTTGTGGAACAATGCTTTCGTTTCGCCGGTAACAACTAAAAACATCGGCGTCATCAAATATCGAAACGAACTTGTCGCGGCCATCGCGAGAATGGAACAGGTATAGGCTGCGACGGCGTACGTTAGGGCCAGACATTACAGAGGGACCACCGATTGTCAAATTGAGTTGGCC
>JAAEMV010000544.1 GCA_024225195.1 Planctomycetaceae bacterium
CGCGCGATCTTTTAGATGATCGATTGCATAGTCGCGCCATTCCCCGGCTGAAACCTTAAATCCGTAAATTCGCAGAATTTCGTTCAATTCCCGGCGGTTAAAAAACACCTGGCTGGGTGTGGTGCGGCTGGTTGGGTTAGCGGAAGATAATATGATTGTTGATCTGGGCTTCGAAGACTCCATCTGTGATCGGGCGTGGTAGGATTTCTCCCCATCCTTGAAATCATATGGCCCTGAAATCCGCTGATCGGCTAGCGAAATCAGGTTGTCCGAAAAACTTGAATCGGACTCGTTCTCCGCATTGTCCGTCATCTATGCCCTGTTCTATTGCGCTATCAATCTTAGTATCTGCGACCACCGGTATTATTTCAAGCTGAAATTTGTGCGATTAATTTCGCCATTGAGGTAATTTGCCAATCACACAGACTACAGAAGCGTTACAAGGCGTGATTAGGGTGTGGACTCAATTGCACCACTGCCTGATCGCGAATATGTGTACCATGGCAAGGAAATTCGAGCTGAGTTTTTCAAACCGCGTTGCCAATCTGCGCATGTCCTTCATTTTGCAGAAGAACCGCTCGACAATGTTGCGCATGGCATAGAGGTTTACATCATGTGGTATCGGGTTTTTCGCATTTGATTTTGATGGAATGACCGCCAAGGCTCCTTCATCGGCAATGCGTCTGCGAATATCCGCGCTGCCATACGCCTTATCCGCGACAATCGCCAACGGGTTGTTCAAACCATTTTTCAACAAGGCTGGAATGACTTGACTGTCATGAACCTGGCCACCCGTGATAACCACTTGTACCAATTGACCTTTTCCATCGACTACGGCGTGAACTTTACTTGTGCGGCCTCCGCGTGAGCGGCCGATATCCTGCGCCAGTTCCCCCCTTTTGCGCCGGTGGCCGCGCGATGGGCCTTGATAATGGATGCATCAATGAACAACAAACTGTCCTCATTGGTTTTGGCCAGAGCCTCAAACACCCCGCGCCAGATACCGCGCCGCGCCCAGCGTGCATAGCGATTGTAGACCGTCGTTCGTGGCCCATAGCGTTCAGGAAGGTCACGCCAGGGTGCACCGGTTCGAAGGATGTAGAAAATCCCGTTCAACACCCGTCGGTCATCAACCCGATCCGGGCCTCTTTTCTTCAACGGCAAATGTGGTTCAATGATCGCCCATTCTTCATCTGACAAGTCAAAACGCATAATTCAATCTCCCTTGGGAAGCTTGAATCAGTAAACATAAATAAAATCAATAGACTGAATTGGGTTCACACCCTAACTGAAATCAAACGAAAAAATCAGACACGAGTCCTATGAATAAGATGACCACGACACCAATATTGCTCTCACGATTATCAAAAACAACTGCGCCAATACTGGTTCAGATCTTCCATGAGCGGCAAAGGAATTTGTGGAGCCTGCCCTCGGGCTTGA
>JAAEMV010000545.1 GCA_024225195.1 Planctomycetaceae bacterium
ATAGGACGGCCCGCCCGCTTGGTCTAAGAAACTGGCGACCGAATCATCACAATCTGGCGACGCAACCCGCGCGGAATCAAGTTCGAAATTCGCTCTCAAATAGTTGACAATTGAGTCAACCTGACTCCAACCAGGATCAACATTCTCCGTCACATTATTCAGAATCTCTTGCAATCTAATCGCGGTGGAGTTCTCCGGGACTTGTCGGTAAGGAGATTCCGGATCAGTTTCCAGAATAGGGTAGGCAGCGGCATTAACTCGATTGCCGGATTGCCAATCAAACCAATTTGCAAATGCCTCCCAACTTGACTCTGACTGATTTTTGGGACTCAATTTGACTTCATCCCGCAGGATATGATGATTGGGAATCTCGCTCACAAAATCAATTACCGTATGCGAGGGGATGAAATCGCCATCCATCACCAGTGAACCCTGGGCATTCCATTTAAACAAATCCAATTGATCAACCTGTTGAATATGCCAGCTCTTGAGAAAAGGCGGAGCCGGAAGCGATTTCGTATCCAGTCGCATCATTTTCACCCGATGCACCTGGTTTGCCGTAAGAAAATCTCTCTTCTCGGTTCGCAAAACAAACCAGGGCTTTCCGAATTTGTCTTCAACCCTTATCTCTGGATCGGTGAGTCGATAGTCTCCCAAGTCCGGCTTGGTCCAATCCCACCCATCAAAATGGTAGAAGGAATCGACTCCAAATCTTGCCGGGACTTCCCCCTCAACGAAAAACAGAGCATTGGTGATCCTGTCTTTTAATTTCCGTTCTTCTTCTTTCTCAGAAGGCTCACGCACAGTTCGAAACGAGCGACCTGCCTGTTCCGCCTGGACTACCTTTTCAATTTCTTTGGCAACTGCCGTAAGTGCTTGTGAGCGATTGCGTCTCTTTTTTCTCTTGACTGGTCCGTCGAACATTTCTGACACGATGTCATACATCGACGGACGGTCATCTTCAATAAGCTGGTCAGAATCGACAGCGCCCGAGGACGTGGCGTTCTCCGAGGCAGTTAGCATATCTCCATCGCCGATTCCCGAACGGGCGTAAGCGTCATACCACGAGTTTCCACCCGAGGTCGGCATGAAACCGGTAGTGCCAACTGCCTGACGAAGAGGCCCCAAAAAGAGAGCCAGCGAACCCACACAGATAAGGAAAACAAACGTTAACACGACCGTCAAACTGCGAACCGGAAGTGATTTCGACTCGCCGTCAATCGCTTTTGATTCAAATCGCTCCCAATAATTCCCCAGAAGCCACCAAAGTGAGATGGCTAAATACAAAAATGCAAAAAGAAAAACCTGAGCACTCTGAGTCATGAAACAAACGAATAAAACGAGGCAACTTCCAATCACGAAAGCCCCACGTCCGAATCTTCGCACACTGGAGAAGACTGCGAGGTACCAAGTCGCATTCATCAAAACAGTTAGCGAGGTTACCTCAAATGGGTCTCCATAACTAAAGCTCCTTGTCACCACCTGAAACAAAATTGGTAATAACGCGAATAGAACCGCTCCTGCCTGAATGGCGAAAACCAAACGAACCTGCTCAAAAACTTTTCTATCAGATCCAAACCGTCGTTGAAGCCATATCATCAATACGACAGGAAGTGAAAAATAAAACGCAGTTTCAGCAACGATTAGAAATGCCGACTTGTGCATATCCCAGCGAAGACTGAGCACTACCAAACCTGCCAGAATCGCAAGAACGAGCGACTCTAACGGCGGCCACAGCGCAGTTTTCTTTACTCGGGAAGGTGCACTAAACGCCACAGCCAACTCCATTCCCCCAACCGACGTTTAACTCGCTTTCAACAGTGACTGGATTCGTCACAAGAATCTTTCGCTTGGAAGCCGAACTCTTCTTTGGAGCTACGACGCTTGGTTGAGGCTCAAACAATTCGTCGGATGCTTCAAAACGAGAAGGGTCGATCACGATCTGCTGAACCTGGGTACTCCCCGGAAAGTCATATGATTTAGTGGTTGAAATTACGAATGTCTTTCTGTTACCGTCGAATTTCAAGCACGGCCGGCTCTCTTTTCTCTCAAGCGTCAGCAACTCTTCGAAAGATGGCAATTTGGCAAGAAAATCCATCAGCTGACTAAGCCCGTTTGTATTGGAAACTTTGCACAACTGTTCCGCCGGTAATCCGATGCAAATCAAACCGACATGAGATTGACAATCATGCAGCTGTCGACAAACCGAACCGGCGATTCGGATAGCCCACTCGTAACTGCTTTGACTTCCCTTTCCCAGATGCGCTTCGGGAGTGAGATCCAAATAAACTTCAAAGGGCCGCGCCGCAAAAGATTGCCGTTCTTGAACAATCAGGCGATTCAATTGAGCTGTTTTCCCCCAATGAATATGTCGCATTGAGTCACCCTGGCGATAATTTCGGACCCCGATTACATCGCCATCCAAACCAGCTCGATCGCTCAGGATTCCTGAAATATTGAACTGAGTACCCGACACTTCCGGCATCCCTTTTAGTTCGATTGATTTTGGCCAAACAAGTGTTCGCCCTTTAATTTCCACATCCGTCACCGCGTTATATATGCCGAATGGAAATCCATTTTTGATTTTTGGATTCTCGCGAGGCAGGACACCCCGATTTTCAGGTTTTACTGTCCACTTAAAAGTTGAAATTGAAGCGCCAGGAATACGTTGGAGTCCAATGGCAACATCGTCGCCCTCAACAACCTGATCCTGAAGGAAATCGCCAACGATCATCAAGCCAAAAAAGGGGACAGGCCAATGATTGGTAATTTCCAAGACGGCGACGGTGTCTTCGCCTTCAGCAGACCTTTGCTTCGAAAAGGAAAGTCGGCAAGAAATCGCCTTGAGGCTCAACAAAGGCCAGACCGCTCCTAAAACTAACAGTGCTAAAAATGACCACATCAAAACGAATCCCTGCGGTCCAATAAACATTCCCACTAAAAAAGAAGCGAATATTGCACAGACTAGCCAACCGATGGGCTGTTTGAGCCAGTAGAGATAACGATTGAAAGATGGACAAAAATCATAATTCAATCCCGATGCCACGTAATTGACACCTGAAAGCATCTTGGATCTAAACGTCCCGACTGTTGTTTGTTTATTTTGAGGTTTCATTTCAACCACTCTGAAGAACCCTATTGCACGACGCCAATGGACAGCGGATGTGCAAACATGGGAGACCAAACTAGACCCGAATTTCTGACGCGATTGACGTTGAAAACGAGGAGTAATTAGCGAACAAAATGAGCGCGCTTAGGCCGTTTCGGACAACACTGCCAAACTGCGGCAATGCCAGAGAAAACTGACGGTATCAATTCATCAAGAAGAATGGCAAACGGATGAAAATCAGTGCGCATGACACCGACCGTCAACGGCCTTGTCATGTACGCGCATCAAGCAATCGCTCCCCGATGAAACTTATACCAGCGCGATAGAAGAAGGGGGGCCACGAGCGAGGGCCTCGAAGTCGCCGTCAGAAGGGCGACCTTCAGTAAATGAAAAAAGTTGGACGACGAAGGCGTGGTTATCCAACAGGTCAACAGGACTGAAACAGACGTTGTAATGCTCGAAAAACTTGCAGCACACACAGTCGACATCTGATGCTAAGGAGACAACCAGTGTTTCGGGGGTCTGTGGAGTATCGTGGCGATGGTCGCCGTCCATTGCGTGATCGTGATCGTGATCACAGCACTTCACAACGTGATGGTGATGTGAGCCGCAGCTCGCCACCCCGTGGGGATGTGAATGCAGGCCAAAAAGATCAGCATGGTGAAACGAGGGTCCGAAGTTCACTAGGAAAACCCAGTAAATCAAGAAGCACCAACTTGTAGGCACCAATCTTCGCATAACCCTAACTTATTGACTTAATTCAAATAATTCACGTTCAAAAACTAAGCAGATCTGCCAGTTTATTTCCTACGCCGTTGGTCAAAAAAGGTTCGACCGAAGCGCACTTTAATCGCAAACGTAGCGCAAAACAAGCCAAATGCGAACGCGACTATTAATATTCCCCAAAACTACACGGTCAGTGCAGCCTGGTCTGGTAAAGACAGCGCACTACACAGGTGCGCTAGGCGTCCATCCGTAAAATGCGGAGTAGGTTCCCGACGCGGCTCCAATCAACAGACTCGCGATCAAAACCAAAACAGGGACCAGCAGTCCTTTACCCTGCAGAAAGCCGAACACAATACACCATAAAAACGCAGTTGCGACGCATGCGACGCCATGACCGGCTTTTGATCGAAATGCCACAATGGAAATCCAAAGCCCCATCGAGCAGTAAAGGGTGAGCGAAGCAGCAAAACTGACTGCTGAAGATGCCCAGATTTCCGTAATCGATTCCATCATGAAAATAACGACCATTGCCGCACTGATCAGAATTACAGCGACAATTAATCCAACCGCAGCGATAAGATACGACTCCGAACCGTCACCAAAGTTTTGCCCCTCAGAGGTCACGGGCATGTCTTCGATGTCTCTTTCAGCTTTTGCCATGATGCGTTCGGCATCGGACATGGTTGAGTCCGAATTCGCGGCATCAAAATCATCGTCGTATGATTCCGTTTCTAGCATCTGTCCAGTTTCTACGTTGAAACCGCACTCAACGCAGACCACCGCATTGGGGGATAGCTCACAGGCACAATTTTCGCAAATTGGCCCGCGGACGACCGAACGAATGTTTTGTTCATCCAATAGGTCCAGCAACGGATTATGCACTGCAGATGCCGTTGCCGGTTGCCGAGAGCGGCTCGTTGCTAATTCACCGGCCGGTTGTATTACCAGCGGCTCCTTGCATTTCGGGCATTTTACTCGCCTTCCAGCCAATTCATCTTTCGCTTGAAAACCAGCACTGCATTTTCCACATCGAACTTTAATCGCCATTTTTCGCCTTCGATTGAGCTTTCTCAAATCCGTCTAAGAGCCGGGTCACCGCCGACGTCTTCTATTTTGTGGTGCGAACGAGATTTGGCAACCGCACCTTGCATTATGCGCTGCCAAAATTCGACTTTTTCGAAAATACAATTTTTCAGGGCGGAAATAGCCTCTGCAAGGTGTTCTCAGCCGCAAATCAAGACTTTCCCGACCCCATTCTCACCGGAAACCAACCCCAGAGTTTAATTTTTACCAGCTTAATAAGGTAGCCAAACACCCCTGAGCCTGGTTCCCAGCCCCCAGTTTCCCGAGGATTTGAACGATTTCATTCCAATCTTGGGCTGCTTACAAGAG
>JAAEMV010000546.1 GCA_024225195.1 Planctomycetaceae bacterium
AACCGCTTTAAGCAAGGTTGAGGTATTCCGATTGACGATCATGGATTGTCAGGGTTTTGGAAATCAGCACGGTCAGACTCCAGCCTACGGAGCCGAAGATTTTGCCGGGGACCTCCGCCGAAAGATCCAGCTTCAAATCGCCGTGAATGAAGAATTCGTCAAGCCGACGATCGATGCGATTGTTGAGGGAGGGAGATCGGGGACCAGCGGAGAGATTGGTGACGGAAAGATATTCGTCGTGCCTATCGACGACTGCATTCGGATTCGAACGGGTGAAACCGGACCGGACGCCATTTAATTTTGGGAATCCGTTTAGAAATTCTGCCCAGTCCCTTTGGTGAGCGCCATGAACGCAGATTCGAGATTCACCTCTTCTTCTTGGAACAGGGTCAGCTTGAACCCCTCTCCAATTAACGCCGTCGGTAATTCGGAGTAGTCGGTGACTTCCTCTTTGAGCGTCACGACGAGAAATCCGTCTCCCTTAACGACGCTGGCGACCTGCTCGTCGGCATCGAGGAATCGAATGGCCCGTTCTTCGTCGTCTTTGACACCAACCTGTAAAATGATCTGGCTTCGCACCTTTTTAATGACTTCAGATACCTCATCGGAGAAGCTCATTACGCCGCGATCGATAATGCCAATTTTGTTACAGACGTCAGCCAGTTCTGGAAGAATGTGACTTGAAACGATAATTGTTTTTCCAGTTTGTCCCAATCTTCGAAGCAGGTTTCGCATTTCGATTCGAGCGCGAGGATCGAGACCGCTCAACGGTTCATCTAACAACAGTACCTGTGGATCATGAAGCAGCACGCGGGCGAGTCCAAGCCGTTGGGTTTGGCCTCTGGAAAGCGTATTGGCGAACGCATCTCGTTTAAAATCGAGGTCAACAATTTCGAGCATCTCATCACATTTTTTTCGTCGTGCCGGTCCCTTGATTCGATAGGCAGCAGCAAAAAATTCGAGGTACTCAATGACTTTCATGTCGTCGTAAACACCAAAGAAATCCGGCATGTAGCCGACCAGACGGCGGATTTCTTTTGGCTCTCGATAGATGGAGTGATTGCAAACGTAGGCCTCTCCCCAGGACGGTTCGGAAAGGGTGGCAATGATCCTCATCGTCGTTGTTTTACCGGCACCGTTAGGTCCAATAAACCCAAACAGATCGCCCTGCTTAAGATCGAGTTCAATGCCCTTGATCGCGAACAAATCGCCGTATTTTTTTGTCAGATTTTCAGTTTTGATCATAGAACTGTCGGGGGCTCATTAATATTGAACTTCGAGGAGTATCCGCACGATGGTCGTGGTTTGGTCGTATTGTGATTGTGCAGATTCGCCGTTGATTTTTAAAATCGCGCCAGGTTTGTCGACTTCGCCAACTAATATCGCGCGATGAAGATTGAGCTGGTCAGTCATGTCGGTAAACGAATGGTATTGATGACTAAGATTCGTATAAGCCATGCCACCCGCTGCCTGGTAGAACATCATGATGTCGGCGATACGATTGACACGAATGTCGGTCGGGTCCCACGGACTGTTTTCGCTTCGGTCACTTTTCTTAAGTTTGACTTTCCGCGTAAGGATGCTCTTTAATGATTTTTCGGTCGTTCCAGTTTGGACATCGAATGTATCGCTTGGATTGAGAGGATTTTCCAGGACATAGGCCCAGTTTTCAAATATCAGACGGCAGTTTTTAAGTTTGAATGGGAGCTTGTAGTTCACGCGGCCACGAAGCTGAGTTAGTCGAGGGTCGCGATTGAGTTGGATCCTTGATTCAGGTTCAATGCTTGCCCACCATGTCGCAAAAACGGGTTTTGTTGATGAAACCTGAAGAGGTAGATTCTCGATCTCAGTGTCCAGCGTTTGGCCGTTTTCACTAACTTTAAACGATTGCTCGTAGTTCGTTTTCAGTAAACCCGGGTTGGCCGTTGTTGTCATTCCGCCTAGGCCATTTCCGGGTAGCCCATGCCAGGTCAGCAGATCTGATTCAATTTCGAAACCGAGTTGGTGTGATTTTTCCAATCCAATCGAACAAGTCTGGCCGACGGGACTGTAAAGATTGCCCCAAACAGTTCCGCGAACCTCTCCATTGATTGTGTCGATATCAATGATTTCTAATTGGTTGATCTTGATCGTGTCGGGGCGAGTCGCAATCGAAATTCCAACTGCGAGGCCGCAAAAAATCAACGAGACCAGAGGGAATGTAATCCAGGTTAGCTCCATTTTTTTGAAAAATTTGTGGAGCAAAAAATAGTCGCCGGGCCCGATACACAGGATGTACAGTCCGATCAATAGTGCAATCATCACAAATTTGACGAATTGCACATCGCGGAATCTATCGAGGGGAACTCGCAGTTGTCCAATGAGATCCTTGTAGCCAAAGTGAGAAACAGAACTGCCACGAGACACGGTCGAAGAAGTTATCTCGCGTTCGGTCGCTGCGCCGGAAGCCAGTTTCTCGACTAGTTTTGGGAACCCAATCCATTCGGTTGTTTTCAACGCATCTAAGTCGAACGTCACAAATACGACTTTGCCCAACCCGAAAGCAGTTTTGATGATTAAAGGCTTTCGATTTTTAGTGTTCGAGTTGTCGACCAAAACGGTGCCGCGAACTTTGTCGAGCTTAACAATCGGAAGCGATTCATTGTCGCCTGGTAGAAGTTTCTCCTGGCTGTCGCAAAAGGTCTCCAGGCGACTGCTGTTGGTGCAAGTGTCGAGTCCCACAAAAGTACCTGGGCAGAATCTCGCGAGGCGGCCGTTTTTAGAAATCAGTTGGTTGGCATTGGCCGTCGCTGAGAGAATTAAAGTACCGCCTTGCTTGACCCATGTTTCAATGGCATCAAGTTGAACTTCCGAAATCTGATCAATTCGTTCAATGTCGGACGTCACCATTAAAATGGCGTCCGCCGAATCGTACTCAAGCCAATTGAATGGTAACGGTGCGTCTTCACCTAACGCTGCAATGATTCGGGCATCTTCTTTGGAGGCCAATGAGGATACCGACTCGATTGATTCTTTAAATAATTTTTGAGGCTCGAGAGTTAGTACCAGTTCCTGAGTCGAGCCGATAAATTTTCCGACTCGATCTTGACCAGTGAAACTCAGTTGAAAGGTTTCAATTACCTCATCGGTTGAGTTGAGTAATCGCAATTCTGCTTTTCCATACGTGCGACCGATTCGTGTCCAAGCTTGATACTGCCCCGGAAATTTCGAATCCGACAAGAGCGGACCTTTATAAATTACCGGGGTGTCATCGCCATCAAGGTTCTCGACTTCAAATTTGGTAGCCAAGCTTGTCGGGTCAAGTGAAATAAAGATTGGGACCCATTTTCCCAATTTCACATTTCCATCGAAGCCAATCGAGATTTTTGGGAGAGAACTCGCCTCGGCGGGTTGTGATTCTTGGAGGGGCGCCGAGTTCAGACGGGCGGTGAGGCTTAACTGACAGACCAGTAAAACTGCGGCAAACAACCCGATTCGATGAAGCACAGAAGAAAAGCTCATGAATTTTTCGCAATGGGTTGAAACGAACGAACAATCTCTAAGCATAATCGAAGTCTCTATTTCAGGCTATCATTAGGGGCAGAGATTTAAGAACCATTCCCATAATGCACGAATCGAAACGGACACCCTGTAGTGAAGGGGTGAGTTTTGAGGATTTACTCTCAGGATTCTTTCTTGCTGTACCGGTGATAAGGTCGTTTTACGGTTTTTCCTCGTCGGGACAAATGCAGTTAAATTTCGCACATCCTGGGCATCCCGAGCCGTATTTTTCGGTAATCGCTTCACTAAGGTCGACTTCGACCACGTTTGCGATTGTTGCCAACCAGGCAAGCACATCGGCAAATTCCTGTTTCAGATTCTCCCGTCGGTCTTGCCATTGATTAGGAGGAATTCGAGATTGTTCAGAAGGCGTGGTTTCACGTAGAGCCGACGCTAATTCTCCCACCTCTTCCATTAACCACATGAATGTAGCCGGAACACCGCGCGTTTGATCTTTTTCCAAGTACATGTTTCGGATCAGTGTCTGGAACTCACTGAGCGTAACATTTGAATTTGGGGAGTCAGTTTCGGTCATTAGAAGAACCGTCCGGGTTAGATGTTGGGGACGTTTCGGAGTCGTCACCTTTGGGCTTTTCAGAGGCCGCGATTTGGATATCGTCGCCAACAATTCTCACCTGATAGACGTCGATGTTGATGCGTCGGTTTTCGCACCACGCCCCATCTCGAATGTCGAAGCTCCACGAATGCCACGGGCAAACGACCGTGCATTCTTCGAGGTGGCCCGAGGCGAGCGAAGCACCCATGTGAGGGCACATGTCGTCGATTGCATGGTACTCGCCTTTTTGATTAAAAACCGCGACCATGCGGCTGTTGTATTTGTATGCTTTTCCCTCGCCGTCAGGGATGTCACCTAATTTCGCGACTGTAATGAAATCGGTCATCGACTCGTGGTTTCTAAGAAATTTTCTATCGGTTAAAAACGGAAAATGAGGAGCAAGAGAAGCAACGGATTGTAGTCTTCAGCAATCAGGTTTTTGCTTATTCAGGACTCGAGGTTAGTATCTTATTTTTGCCTTCTCATGTTCATTTCGATTTTATTCGAAACTGTCGTTTTAATCATTTTTTCGCGATAAGGTTTTTCGGTGCTAACTGTGTTTTGAATTTTACTGTTACTGAAAAAGCCATTTTCGAGATCCATCAGTAGGGTCCCTGAACCGCTAAAGCTAAGTAGCTTTCCCTGTAAGCTTGAGCCTTGTTGTTTCGACGTTGAATCAAGTGGCTTCAGTTCCGTCAAAACACTGAACTCGGCAACCTGACCTTGTTCGCCATCACTATTTTTTAGGTAGGTATAGGTTTCGGTCTGCTCCATAGCCCCCATGGCCGTTTCGGTTGTCGATTGGCGTTTCCAAGTTTGGCCGACAGCGAGGGGTTGAGGAAGGATGACCGACGAAGCGCCCATCATTTCTTTCAGTCCCGCGGCGCTGAATAGCTGTCTTAGATTCTGTGTGTTGGGAAGTTCGTTCAGTAGTTTGGCTACGTCCGTTGAGGTTTTTACATCAAGAATTTCCCCGGTGGATGCCATCACTACATCGATTGGGAGGTTAAGTAGCGGTTGGATTTGCTTAAGTAGCTTTTTACCCTGCTTCGAAGTCTTCCCCGGATCCGATGTGTTGACTACGACTTCGAGAAGCGGCGACCCCGCTTCCCCTTTCTTCTTTCTGGTAAATCCGTTCACGATCAGGTTGATACCCGTGATGGATTGTTGGATCGTGGCATTACCTTTCGAATCAATTTTACTGACATTCCAGGTCATTTCGATTTCAGTTTTACTCTCAACGTTTGTTTCCCGAGAATCAACCGTGGTGTCTGATTTTGATGTCTGATTAAATTTAATAACGAACTGATCATTCGTTTTCAGTTTCCAGCAGACTTCCTTTACCTGACCTAGAGTTGGTGAACTCCAAGCCATGGTCGTCAGAAAAACAGCACTGGTTAGAGCCACGAACAATTGAAGTCGGCGACTGAGGTTAGCTTGAAACATAAAATTCTTCTTAAACGAAATTATTCAATCACGTGAGATTGGCCTGGTTGCAGGACAACGGGTTCAGCGGTGGCACCCGCTCTTACCATTTCTGCCCAGTTCTCTGCATCCTGTTCGATGGGAGGCCAAGTGTTGTAGTGTGTGGGGAGGACTTGCTTAGGGTTAAGATAATTGGTTGCCGTTACGCTGTCGCGAGGACCCATGGTGAATAAGTCGCCGATCGGAAGAATCGCCACGTCGATTCCTTTGTCGCGTAGTAGTTGCATATCTGAAAACAAGGCCGTGTCGCAGGCAAAGTAAAGCGTTCTTTCGCCAAGCATCACTAAAAAACCACCCGCGACTCCACCGTAGGCGCCGTCGGGAAGCTGCGAGCTGTGGATCGCTGGAGTCATTTTGACGCTGCCGAACGGCAGGGCAAGCGAGCCACCGATGTTCATGCCCGTAGTTCTTTTCACGTCATGTTGATTAGCGAACCATTCGGCTACTTCAAACCCGGCGATTACCATTGCATCGCAGCGATTGGCAATTTCAGCGACGTCGGCCACATGATCGAAATGCCCGTGAGAAACCAAGATGAAATCTGCGTCAACTTCGCTGGCTTTTTGGGGAGCCGTTGGCGAATCGTTCAAAAAAGGATCAAGGAGAATTCGGTGCTGTCCGTCGTTAATTAACCAAGTGGCATGTCCTAGCCAAGTTAGTTCAATGCTCATTTGTCCATTCCTTTAAGGTCGAAGCGGTCAGCTAGATTCTATTAGAACTAACTTACTAACGAGTTTTAAGTGACGCTGAATCGTTGATGTTTAACGGAACCCGGCGAGCCCGTCCCGATGATTTTAGTGGCTCGCAATTCGGAATTCGACCATAGTGGGTTACTTATCTACGGGTTCGCGTAATATACGGTTCATGTTGACTTTATATTTCTCGACTCCAGGTTGCCCATAAGGGTTGATTTCGAGCAACCGACCTTCGAGGACGGTTGCCAACATCATCATTTGAAAAAATTGACCGAGGCTTGCCTCATCCGCGGCGGGAAAGTGGAGGTTGGTCGTCGGCCGATTGTCGTCAAGGTAGGCTTGGTTGGTGCCTGCAATCGCCGCGGACATGACTTCCGGTAGCGTTTTCTCAGACAGTTCATTGAGTTGATCCTGATTCCGCTGGCTTGACCCGATCGGAAGTGGATCGCAACGCCACTGATCAACGATCACATTATTCATTACCTTATCGCGTGCACCTTCCTGGTGCTGCTGAGCACGCGAGTGGAGATCCCGAGAGTTTAAGCAGGTTAACGGAAGAGCGCCGCGTTCAAATTTCCCAAGGCTTTCGGCCAGCAATTGGTCATACCAAAATCCAGCGGACTCGAGCGATTTGCTCCATACTGACAAAACTCTGGTAACAACCCCCTGCTCTTTTTCAAGTAGATGGTTGACCGCGACGTAGTCGAGGACTGGATTGCTGCCAAGTGGTTGTGTTCGAAACAGACTGTTCATAGATGCCGCTCCCTCCAAAAGGGCCACGATATCAATTCCTAAAATTGCGGCTGGCAGCAGGCCGACGGCGGAAAGAACGGAGAACCGCCCCCCTACCCCATCGGGAACTAAGAAACGGTCACGGCAGCCGATCTCATCGGCCAGGCTTGCAAGTTTCCCCGATTCGCCTGTGACCGGAACAACGTAGTCAGGCAGATTTTCAGCACCCACTTGAGATTCTAGGGCTGCGAGGAATTGCCGAAATGCTGCAGCAGTTTCGAGCGTGCCGCCACTCTTGCTGATGACAACGATCGCCCATTTACCTTCTGGTCCGTCGCCCTGAGAGTGGTTTTTCAAAAACTCCAATAGTCCTTGCGACCAATCGTTGTCAACATTGTTGCCTTCAAAATACATCCGTGGCCGTCCGCCTCGCTCGGCACGGGTTAGCTCATTAAAATAAGGTTGGCAACAGGTTTCCATTAAAGCGCGGGCTCCCATGTAAGACCCGCCAATTCCAAGAACGACTACTTTGTCGACGCGTTCTTTCAATCGTGCCGCGGTATCGAGTATCCGCCCGAGTTCACTTTCGGGACGATTCGATTGATACTCATCGAGAATCCGTTCGGGCATTTCAAAGAAACCAGCGTCTAAAGGCTGTTTTTCATCGGGGATGTTGTCTTGAGATGCAAATAATTCAACATCTGTTTTGAGAATTTCATCCCGAGCCGACTCGAGTGCTGGACTGAGTTGCTGAATTTGATCGGCAGTGATCCCGTTTTCTGGAATTAATGAGCCGTGGTAATCAAAAACAAGTGGTTTTACTTTTGCCATCGAAGTCGCCAAAAATTGTCAATTTTAAAGTGGAGGAACGGATTGCTTCCGCCCTTGAATTGTCCTCCAAAAGCTTGATCCGTTCTAGTGGACTGGGGGTGGCTGAAACCGGAATACAAATTTCGGGAGGCTGAGTTTTTCTTTCTAAATTGTCTGTTTTAAACCCGCGCCGAATGCTTGTTTTCCGTCAGAGGTGGATAAATCTGTTTGGGAAGCTCGTTTTTTCAACCGAGGAACCCTCCCGATTTTCGTAGAGATCCCTACAATGTTACGAGATTGTATCGTCCGCGAATAAAGGCGGCGATCTCGGTTTCCCGTCCAATTTTATTTAAAACACAAACGCCATGAATCCACTTACCAAGCACCCCTCATTTTCTGGAGCCGAAGGCCCTGTCGTTCTGGTCATCATGGACGGAGTTGGAATTGGTCAGGGGGATCCTGGCGATATGGTTGCCAAAGCATCCACTCCTCATCTTGACCACTTGAAGGCGAATTCGGTTTACACCACCCTTCGCGCACATGGGCGATCGGTGGGGATGCCGTCGGATGATGACATGGGCAATAGCGAAGTGGGGCATAACGCGATCGGTGCCGGTCGTGTTTTTGATCAAGGAGCTTTGCTGGTTCAGAATTCGGTGCGGTCGGGTGAAATGTTTGAGGGCGAAACCTGGCAAGATCTCACGGGATCACTCGAGGAAAACACGCTCCATTTAATCGGTCTTCTTTCCGATGGGAATGTTCACTCTCACGTTGACATTTTGGCTGCCATCCTGAAGCAAACGCATGAACAAGGAATCCGCAAAGTTCGCGTTCACACGTTGTTGGATGGGCGCGATGTTCCGCCGACCTCGGCTTTAGTCTACCTCGAAGCTCTGGAGAAACAGCTCGCCGGGATTAATGCCTCCGGTGACTTTGACTATGCAATCGCTTCTGGTGGCGGACGCCTGTATATCACCATGGATCGATACAATGCAGATTGGCCAATGGTGGAACGTGGTTGGAATGTGCATGTGAAAGGCATTGGCCGTGAGTTTGATTCGGCAAAGGCCGCAGTGGAAACGCTGCGTGCAGAAAATCCTGGAGTGATTGATCAGGATCTTAAAGAGTTTGTTATCGTGCGGAACGGAAAGCCTGTTGGTCCGATCGTCGACGGCGATAGCGTCATCCTGTTTAATTTTCGCGGTGACCGGGCGATGGAAATTTCCCGAGCTTTCGATGATGCTGAGCTTGATGCGTTTGACCGCGGTGAAGTGCCAGACGTTAAGTTTGCTGGAATTATGCAATACGATGCCGATCTTGAAATTCCAAAACGATTTCTGGTTACGCCACCAGCGATCGATCGGCCAATGGGTCAGTTTCTTGCCAGTACTGGGGTTTCGCAGTTAGCTGTGAGTGAAACTCAAAAGTATGGTCATGTGACTTATTTTTTTAATGGCAATCGAAGTGGAAAGTTCGATGAATCGGCGGAAGATTATGTTGAGATCAAATCTGATTTGTTGCCGTTCGAGCAACGCCCCTGGATGAAGGGCGGCGAGATTACCGATGTCATCCTCGATTCGATCAATAACGGGAAGCACGACTTTATTCGTGCTAATTACCCTAACGGTGATATGGTCGGGCATACGGGGGATCTTTTGGCGGTCGAAATTTCTGTTGAGTGCGTTGATCTTTGCGTCGGTCGGTTAAAAGAGGCGATCGATCGGACAGGAGGAATATTGATCGTGACCGCGGATCACGGTAACGCTGACGAGATGTTCGAGGTTGGGAAAGACGGCAATTTAAAGTTGGACGCAAGCGGAAATCCCAAGCCCAAGACCAGCCATACTCTTAATCCGGTCCCTTGTTACATCTATGATCCCACTGGTAAAGCCAAGCTGAGATTAGGGGTAGAGCGTGATCTTGGGATCAGTAGCCTAGCGGCAACTGCGATGAATTGTCTTGGTTTTGTTCCACCCGAGGATTATGATCCATCTATTGTTGAAGTCGGTTAATTTGTACTGACTCTTAAAAAACTTACGCATAAGCTCCTTTCTTAGAGGTCGATAAATGAAGTCTGTTCCAAGCATATTTCGTTGTTGGTTGGTTTTAGTTTGCCTTGGTTGCTTAGCAGGAGGATCGGTCTGCTCTGCGCAGGAATCCAAAGCAGCGGCAAGTCGAGATGATTTCGTTTCGGATGCCAGTTTTATTGTTGGAACGTATGATCCGTCTGCTGCTGATCACTCTGTCGATTCGATCGTGAAGTTAGCTGATCAATTTCTTGGATCGTTAAATGAAGAACAGAAATCAAAATGTCTTGGCGAGTTAACTAGCGAGAAGCGGCGAGAGTGGACAAATCTGCCTGCTCGGAACGATGCCGATGGTGTGAAGTTCTCGGAATTGAACAAAGAGCAAATTGAAAAGGCGTGTGCGTTGATGGGGAGTTTGCTGAGCCGGCAAGGGTTTGAGAAAATGAGGAGCATCATGCTTGCCGACGATCAGCTTTTAAAAGAGGGTAAGCCGAGGCGGGGGTTTGGGACTGAGAATTTTGCCATTGTGATCTTTGGCACTCCCTCGAACGCAAAGCCCTGGTGTTTCCAGTTAGATGGTCATCATGTCGGGGCGAATATTTCTATTCAAGGTAGGAAAATGACAATGTCGCCGAGTTTCATCGGTACGCAACCCAAGGCGTTCACGATTGGTGGCGTCGAGTATCGACCCTTCAAAAACGAAACAGAGATGGCACATCAGTTGGCGATGAGTCTTTCGGACGAGCAAGTTAAAAAGGCGGTCGTTCAGCCAAAACGCGCCCGAATTGTGGCTGGGCCTGGTCGAGATAATTTTGTTCCAGTTCCGCAGGGATTGCCTTGTGAGCAATTAAATGAGAAGCAGCAGGAGGTTTTGATCAAACTGATTGAGCAATGGGTCGGCGATCTCCCGCCCAAACAGTCAAAGAAGCGAATGAAAGAAATTCAGTCTGAGTTGAATCAGATGAGCTTTGCCTGGAACGGTAATCGAAACCCCAAGAGTGATATTTCTTATCGAATTCAGTCCCCTTCGCTCATTATTGAGTACGCCTGCCAAGATCTTGGTGGTGATCCGCTGGATCATCTGCACTCAAATTATCGCGACCCAACTAATGATTACGGTGGTCAGCTCAAGCAATAACCCTGTTTTTCGACAAGCAGGTTTAAAAAAATAGGCTTGTTGGACTGTCTTGCTAGCAAACCTGGCATTGCTCCTAACTCGTGATTTCCGCACACTACGCCGCGAAATTTATGAAATAAGGGGATTAGGTTTTGAGTTTGCAGCGACACCACCAAATGAAAGCAGGCATCCGGCACGCGTTCTTAACGCTGCTATTGTTGCTGCTTAGTTGCCAAGTCGGTTGTCGCCTGTTTCGTTACGACGAAAAATCGTCAAACCTCATGGGGCACGCCCCTGTTCAAAATCCTATGGTTGTTCCGATGGTCGATCGCTGGATCGTAATGGAACAAGTTAGTGATGAAGTTGATAATTATTTTAAGATCTATCGCGAGGAACGCATTCGCGTTTTGGATGGAATCATGTCCGAAGGATGGATTGAAACCCATCCTAAGATCGGCAGCACATTAGGCGAGCCGTGGCAAAAAGATTCAACCCGTGGTTTCGAGCGGCTTCATGCGACACTTCAGACGGTTAGGCGATTTGCAAAAATACGCGTGATACCGACTGGAAATGCTTATCAAATCGACGTGAAGGTTTTTAAAGAGCTAGAAGATTTAAACCAGCCAGTGGGGGCAACGACGCAAGGTCAGTTGCGGTTTGACAATTCCCTGGATCGTGATTCGGTAGCGGGAGTATTGCCAAGTCCCAATGAAGGTTGGATTCCGATGGGACGCGATTTTTCTCTTGAGCAAGAGATGCTGCGGAATATTTCAAGCCGACTCGATGGCCTCAGCGAGAGTCTCAACTGATTAGGTCTTTGCTGGGGTGTGTCGAGCCATTGCAGCGAGGCTGAAGGGCTAGTCGGAATCGATCCAAAACGAAATGGCTTCCTCGAGCTGCTCATTCTCGAGGGTGTAGTGTGCAAGGAGTTCGTCGGCGACCGCACCGACCGCGGCCCAGTTACGAGTTCGATTGAAAAAATCTCGAACCCAGAACTCGGCTTTCGAGATCAGCTGGAGTTGCTCTCGTCTGGTTGTTTTGAGGAGAGTGGCGGATTCGGCTATCCGTTGCCAGTCGGCTGCGAATTCCGGAACAGACTCAATGGGCATTTGTTCCGACCGGTAAAGCAATTCGGCGACCGGGCCAGCGAGGCTTACTTTGAGTTCGACTTCATAGATTGCGGCATCGGTTGAAGGGGGCCAGCTTACGATTGACTCACCGAATCGTTTTAAACCGTCATCTTCGGGCGGTTCAATAGAAACGCGGATAATGCGTCCGCCAAGGGCGGCAGCCATCACAGCATGCCCAGCTTCGTGATAGGCCGTTATTTCCTCAATTTCGTCTTCCACCGTCAATTGAATCCTTCTGGTCGTGTCGTTGGGCGTGGGGCGTTAGTTCGGCCTAATGTTACGCTCTAAGCTTATTCCCTAAGGTGTAACTGGCCTGTCACTTGGTATAACCAATTCAATTCTTAGCGATAGCGGTGATAATCGCCAACCGTTCTAATTTTCTGAATTGGAGCCAGATTGGACGTATACAGGAACCGGATTGGTACTACACTTGGTTTCCTTATTAACTCATGGTTCGGCGCATCTGTGCGCTAGAGGAAGTGAACACGATGGCGAAAAAGAAATCCAGCGGAAAATCTACTGCTCGGCCTAAGGCATCTGGACGTGGAAAACCGTCCACCCAGCGCAAGCCCGCGAAGAAATCAGGATCGACTGCTAAGTCGTCAAAACCCAAAGACGGGCGTCTGAGGCTGCAGCGCGTGATGGCGTCAGCAGGGGTCGGCAGTCGCAGGGAGTGTGAACTGATTATTGAAGAGGGGCGAGTTGAAATTGACGGCCAGGTCGTCACGACCCTTGGTGTTAAGGTAGACCCGAA
>JAAEMV010000547.1 GCA_024225195.1 Planctomycetaceae bacterium
GCCTTAGCCGCATGATGTGAAACCGGCACCTTATCGTCAGCCATTCCTGACGATTTCGCTGATTCCAACGGCATGGCGTATCCGCCTTGCGACATCATTGCCTGCAACGCGAGCAGACCAAATCCAGTCGATGTCTGTCGCAACATTCGTCGCCGCGTCAGCACACCCCTCGTATTGGATTTATTAAAAGTGACTTTATCGAACATAAATAAACTCTTTTAAGTTAAAAATAGCATGGGCAACGCGAGCCATTGGTTCCAGAGACGGTGTTGTTTGTTTGAGTCCTTGAAGCTCGGTGCTCGTTTGTTCAATCGATTTCTTTAACAGGGTGACCTGATCTTTATCCTCTTCAGATAACTGGGCAATCGCATCGGCTTGCGAAACGACTGGTTGCCCAGCAAACGAAGCCGCGATTTCATCCTCGCTCAGTGCTCGCTTATGCAAACGGACATCGAACACTTTCCCTCGTAACATGCGGCCTTGGGAAGTTTGATTGCCATGGCGAATTCCAATCGCAATTCGGGAGCGATTCGCATCAAAAACTGCCGCACCTGATTTTTTGATGGGATGGCCGTACGGGACGCCATTCCGGTAACCAACAATCGTACCGTCTGCCGCGAAAGTAATTGCAAGATGAACTGGTTCTACGCTACCGGACTCTTCCCGTGGCCCATCGAAAGGCAACGTTCGGCGATGATTATTCGATCCTGCAAGCCACTGGCGATCGCTCAATTCAGCTAAAACAATCGAATCAAACTGACTACCGTCAAGATCTTGCAAGGTGACAACGCCGCCCCCCTTTTGCCCCAAACCGTCCAACTGAACCCAAGCCTCCAGCGTTTTTTCTTTGATTCGTTCTGCGATCGGCTCGCTCAATGCAAAACTTTGACCGTTCAATACTAGGGCTCCGTCCTCAATTTTTGCTCCAGATTTCAGATTTAACTGGGAGCCGCTCAAAAGGTCTTTCACGCCTTTTGAAAAATCCCACCGATAGAGAACGCTAGAAGAATCCAAAGCAACTTTTTTCGCACCCGCCGCTTCGAGAAGTTGCTTGCGAACAGGCTCAACAATTGATTTTAAACTTGCGGTGAGCTGCTCTCGGCGGTTCAACAACTCATCGACTTGCCGCTGATTGTTTCCCGCGAGCTTTCGTGTTGATTCGAGATAATCCACCAACATTTTTAATTCCTGCGGCTTCGCTGGCCTCCCCAGCCCTTTCTGAAACATCCATTCAATTTTCTCCTGATCCGATGCTTGGGGAAATTCTGATTTCATCGAATTAGCCCAACCCTTAGCAAGCCCCATCACAAACGGGGAATTCATCATCGTTAAAGATTGTGCCGGCACGTTGGTGGTGTTCCGTTTACCAGTCGTCGCAAAAGGGACGGGCGAATCAAACACCGCTAAAAATTTATCCAGATTGTTCCGCTGGGATCTAACATAGACTGCTCTTCGCTTTGAATTCGAATTGGGTGAGAAACTAGGGCCGTACATTTTTGAATCTAACTGCCCGGTCGCCGCCATCATGGCATCCCGTATCGACTCCGCATCCAATCGCTTCGCGTTGAAGTGAGTAAGCCAGCGGTTCTCTGGATCGATGCGAGCTGATTCAGGTGATACTTCAGATGACTGTTGCCAGGTTTTTGACAGAACAAGAAAACGGACCATTTTCTTGATCGACCATTCCTGCTCAATCATTCGATTCGCGAGAAAATCAAGCAATTCGGGGTGGGTTGGCTTCGCACCAAGTCGACCAAAATTATCCGGCGTCACCACTAAACCCTTGCCAAACAAATAGAGCCAAATTCGATTCACAATCACGCGCGCTGTAAGCGGGTTGTCAATACGAAACAGGTCGTCTGCCAACTTCATCCGCCCACTCAATTCTGTTTGATAAGGAGTTGAATCGATGGCTTCAAGGAACCGACGCGGGACAGGTTCTTTAAGCCGTCGATGATCACCGCGTTCCATCAAAGCTTGATCAAACGAGTCGGCTTCTTGAACGCCAGGCACGCGAACAGGCGGCGTCAACTCTTTTTCGATTTCTCGATATTGAGAAACCAACCCTTTGACCGATGGCAACTCCTGTGAAGTATTCGGAAGCATGCCGTCCCGCAATAAAGCGTCGAGCAGCAAAGCCTGCGAATCACTCATTTCATTTGCTGCCCACGCCTCGATCGCCAATTCGCACTCATCACA
>JAAEMV010000548.1 GCA_024225195.1 Planctomycetaceae bacterium
CGCTAGTCTGATTGTTGGTCGTATCGGAGGTTTGTTCCAGCTTTCCAAACAACGTAAACAACGCCACGTCCGCATTGTTCAATGGCTTCCCTACTTGCTTTTGGAACAGTGATTTTGCGATGCGGCCCAAAGCTGCAACATCGTCAGAGGGATCTGAGGCGATTGCGAATTCGTCGGGTTCGGAATCGGGGTCAATCATCTTGTCCAAAAGTTTGGTCAGGCCGAATCCATGTACTTTGACGTCACCTTTTTCATCCACTCGGATATGCGAGGCTTCAAGCTTGCCGTGCAGAACATTATGTTCGTGGGCATGGTGGGTGCCCTCTAAAACTTGCAGCACGATTTTGGCGATGCCTGCCGAGTCGACGCTGTTTTCTGGAAGGTTGGAAAGTGCCAGCCCCTTCTCGCTTTCGAAAACTAAAAAGTAGCGGTCGCTATCTTTATCAATGTCATAGACGTGCAACAAATGGGGGTGATCCAATTCGGCGACGAGGGCGGCTTGTTGCAGGAACTGTTGAACCAGTTGCTTGTTTTTTTCC
>JAAEMV010000549.1 GCA_024225195.1 Planctomycetaceae bacterium
AAAACGATCGAGTCGGCGATGAAACAGAACCACCCTAGAAAGTGCGACAATGATTAAAATCTCCAGAAACGCAGCGGGCAGTCCCCCTAACGTTGAGAGGGTTTTAACACCTTCGACGCCGCCAGCGAAACAAATCATGATCCAGGCCACCATCCCGACCGTGACTCCCCAAACAATCTTTAGCCAAGGATTACCTTCGGGATTATCTGGAGAAATGCCGGTGGAAGAAACACTCGCCATCGCTGACATATTTGAGTCAGAGGAGGTGACAAAACAAATAAATGCGCTTAACAAGTAAAACGTTACCAGACCGACAGCAAACGGAAACTGATTTAGGACTGCGATCGAAACCGACTCGTGCCCTTTCGTCGCAATGACTTCCGCCAAATTAACTTGCCCACCTGTTTGGTAGTAAATCGCGGTTCCGCTGAAAATGGTCATCCAGCCGATTGCAAAGATCGATGGAAAAATAAAATTGACCAGCATGAATTCTTTCACCGTCCGACCGTAGGCGATTCGCCCTAAAAAACAGGCGGTGATCGGAGCCCAGGCCATCCAGACCGCCCAGTAAAATACGGTGTACCCTTTACTCCACTCATCCGGCGAAAAAACTCGCAACTCGCCGGTCGCTGTTTTTGAAACTGCCAGATTACGACCAAAAAAATGAGTGACGTAATCCCACAAAGCCTCGCCGCCAAGCGAAACAAGAAAGAAGGTTGGCACAAATAGCAATGGAACCAAAGCCAGTCCCAACAAGAGCCGCGTGTTGATATCCGAGAGAATCCGAATGCCCTTCATCAACCCCGTCGCGCTTGAAATCACAAAAGTAAATACGATGGCAAAGGCAATCCCTCCCAGCACCCACTGATTTGCGTTGGGCACACCCCAAAGATCGTGCAAGCCTCCGTTAATCATCAAAATCCCGGACCCGAGAGCTGCGGCCATTCCGGCGACCAGTGAATACAAACAAATCGCGTCGATCACTGCCGATCCACGGCCAATAGCAAACCTGCCAAACAAAGGAGTCAGCGTTGCCCCCAACGTAAACGGCTGCTTCATGTTGTAGAACGCAAAGGCGAACATCAACGAGGCAACACAATACAGAGAATATGGGGTGAACGACCAATGCAGGTACATTGTGGACAAAGCCAGCACCGCTGCGTCGCGAGACCCAGCCTCAACATTGGCAAATTCAGGCGGCTTTGTGAGATGATCAATCGGCTCCGCCGTGGACCAAAATAAAATTCCGATCGCGATGGTCGTACAAATTGTGATTGAAAACCAGTTCCAAAGGCTCATCAATGGCCTGGCATTAGGCCCACCAATTCGAACGCTCGCAAAACCTGACTTCCAAAACACAGTGCAACAAATTGCCAGACAAAGCGTGACCGAAAAGAAAGCGCAAACACTAAAAAGCCATCCAAATTGATCCAGCACCCATGAGTTGGCGAGATTGACCGCTGTGGAAAATTTCCCGGGCACTAATTCGCCGTCGATTAC
>JAAEMV010000550.1 GCA_024225195.1 Planctomycetaceae bacterium
ACCGGTTTGTCGAAGTGCAGGGTCGTGTGTTCGTTGCCCTTTGCGCCTTCTTGAAGGCCAAGACCGGTCATGCAAGTGGACAATATTATGTCGACAGCACAACCATTAAAGTCTGCCGTAGCCAACGTATCAATCAGCATCAGGTGTTTGATAACATTGCCGAAAGAGGAAAATCCTCCCCTTTCGGCGGCGCTTCGCTTGCCTGTCGGGCAACGAATGGGTTGGTTCTTTGGTTTCAAGCTGCATATTGTGATTAATGGACAAGGTGAACTGATGGCATTTTGCCTAACGCCTGGCAATATCGATGACCGCAAACCGGTGCCCAAACTGTTCAAAAAACTGCAAGGACCGGCGGTCGGTGACAAGGGTTACATTTCCAAAAAGATGACGAAGGAACTGGCGGAAATGGGGATCAACTTCATCACCAAAACCAGACGCAATATGAAACACGTGAAGAGATCATCATTCGAGAAATTTTTCCTGGCAAAACGGGCAATTGTCGAAGCCGTGATCGGACAGTTGAAAGAAATCTGCCAAATCGAACACTCAAGACACCGAAAACCCGATAACTTTCTCGTCAACCTGCTTGCAGCTCTCGCCGCATATACACTCAAACCACGAAAACCGTCAATCAACCTCAAAACAATCGAAAATACGGCCCTTATCCCGAGTTGACGTTAAATATAGTTTGAGCAGGAATTCTAACACCGTATAAGAGTCTGTTCAAGAATACACAACAGACTCTAGACCGTTTCTTGTTTACACGGAAGCATTTGATGGGCCAAACCAGTTCACTCGGCAAGGCGTAAAACGCAGTGCGATCTGGTTGATCGGACAA
>JAAEMV010000551.1 GCA_024225195.1 Planctomycetaceae bacterium
CAGCCAGCACTTTAGCCAACCCGACGGATCGATGAAAGTTTATGGCATGTCGTTCACGCTGTCTCTGATTCACGCGCTTCACGTGTTGGGCGGCATGGTTTTTCTTGGATTCATTATTTACCAAGCTTTTAAAGACCGTTACGACCATGAGCGGCACTGGGCTGTCGACCACTGCGCCAGTTACTGGCACTTCCTGGACGTCGTGTGGGCCTGCATGTTAATCACATTCATCGTGACTCAGTGATCGAACGCGAAGCAGCGTCTCGCACTTTTTTTTTCGGACGGGCGCACGTTTTTGCCAGGCCTCGTCCACCGACTTCCTCGGCTCTGTAATTGCTGCGATACTAAGAGATTCTGAACTGCCGGTTCCACCTCGAAAGTATTCTCATGTCACTTTTCGAATCGACTGAAAAAGCAAACCTAGACGCCGCGAAGCCATTAGCAGCGAGAATGCGCCCCTCTCGGCTTGATGAGTTTGTGGGCCAAAAACAATTCTTAGGCGAAGGGAAATTACTTCGCCAGTTAGTCGAAGCCGATCGACTTGGCTCCGTCATTTTTTATGGACCTCCAGGTACTGGCAAAACAACCCTCGCAAGAATCCTCGCCGGTGAAACCGACCGCCAGTTCGAACAATTGAGCGCGATCATGCACGGCGTCAAAGACCTTCGCGAAGTCTTAAGCCGCGCACGAGACGATCTTGCTTCGGGAGGGAAGGGGACTTTACTATTCATCGATGAAATTCACCGTTTCAATAAATCTCAACAAGACGCAATGCTCGCCGACGTTGAAGACGGAGTCGTCACGCTGATCGGCGCCACAACCTCCAACCCTTTCTTTGCCGTCAATGGAGCACTCGTTAGTCGGAGCCAAGTATTTCAATTTGAACCGATTTCTCCCAACGACATCAAGCAATTGATCAACAAAGCCCTCACCGACAAAGATCGCGGGCTGGGCGACCTTCACATGAAGATCGACGAAGATGCGTTAGATTATCTCGCCAAAATTTGCGATGGGGATGCCAGGAAATCCCTTTCCATATTGGAAACTGCTGCTATCGCTGCCAATGGAAGTACGCAACAAACACCGCTCGTTATTTCAAAATCAATAATGAGAACGGCTGTCGGCCAACGTTCAATCCAATACGATCCTACCGGCGATGAACACTACGATCTGGCAAGTGCACTCATCAAAAGTATCCGTGGCAGCGACCCCGACGCAGCGCTTTATTGGTTGGCCCGAATGCTTGAGGGGGGAGAAGATATTCGATTCCTTTGCAGGCGACTGATTATTTTAGCGAGCGAAGATATTGGGAACGCTGACCCTCACGCGCTGCCGTTAGCGGTCGCCTGCTCGCAAGCTTGTGAGCAGATCGGACTGCCTGAATGTCAGCTTACCCTGTCTCAAACAGCTACATACCTTGCGTGTGCGCCGAAATCCAATGCCGCTACTACCGCTATCGGCTTGGCTCGTAATGATGTCCGTGAAGACCGCGTCCTACCAGTTCCGCGTCATCTCAGAGACAGCCACTATCGCGAAGCTAACCAGCTTGGCCACGGCACTGGGTATCAATACGCCCACAATGAATCCGACGGCGTCTCCAGCCAAGACTATCTCGGCGTTGACCGCTCTTATTACCAACCCGTTGATCGTGGGTTCGAATCAGAGATCAAGAAACGACTCGATTTAATTCGTGAAAAATTGCGCCTTGCGAAGCCTGATCCATCTGATCAAGCAAGCGAATAGACTCGGTGTTTAAGCTAGCAATGTCATACCAGCAAGTACAAATGACACCGACAGATCTCGCTTAAAAAACACGTATCTGTTAATTTCACTCGAGATTCCTAATCATTGCGAAGAGAAACTTCGGATTGCAGCGACGATCGTAGGCAGCAAGAACGAGAGTATCGTGAGAGCCACCAGAACGATCACCCATTTGGGCAGCGGCTTTTTAAAATCGCTGGAAAGCAAATATTGCCGGCAGTACGGACACTGGTCGACGTCGTCAAATATTTCTTTTTTGCAATGAGGGCATGGCAAGGTGTAGTCACTGTCATCGTCCATCGGAATCTTTCAACCACTGAACTAATTTGCAAACAGGCATCAAAAAAACATTGGCACCGCAACTAGGCTTACCTTAACCAGTCGCGCAATTGTGGATATCTAAAATGCATTCATTAAAAAACACCGTGGTCGCAGTTGGACTGCTCGCACTTGCGTTCATGTTTTATCAATCATCTTCTCCACAACCACAAGGGGACAGTGGAGAACAACAAGCGAGTTTAGAACTTGCGAACGAGCCACTTCCAGAGCCATCTCCCCTTTTAGAAATAGAACCTGAACCACTCCCTTCCCTAGACATTTCTCCCTCAAAGCGATTACCCAAACAAATTACTCCTGTTGAACCGGCACCAACGCCGATTCCAACGACTCCGCCGCTTAAACCAAATCCTATAAAGCCGAGTCCAACTCAACTGCCAAAACCAAAATCGCCAAGCTTTGGATCAACTGGCCCACTGAACGAAAACCTCAAACAAAAAAATCTGGCAAATGCTATTCGAAACCAAGCCTCTTTAGGAGGTCCCCTGAGATCACCCAACCCACCTAACGGAAGTCTTGCTTTACCACCCGACAATTCATTCAATGCAAAGGCAGGAGTTAATCTGCCTCGCAAGCTTAGCTCGAAAGAAATTGCTGATTTGTGGATGCAAGTAGCTCTCGATGTAGAACAGAACAATTTTAAAAGCGCCCTCAAAGCATTATCAAATTACCACGCATCGAATGATCTCAACGGACCGCAGTATCAGAAAACAATGGCCTGGCTGAACCAACTTGCATCTAAATTGATATGGTCCCAAGAAGCACATCTTGAAAAAACTGATCCGACAACGACAGAAATTCCGCTCGCGAAACTCGCTCAGGAATGGAGAGTCTCAGTCCCAGTAATTCAAAAAATTAACGGCCTTCCCGCATCAAAAACATCCGCAATCCCCTCTACTCTCAAAGTTATTAAGGGGCCATTTGATTTAAAAGTTGCCCGCGATGACGATAAAATGACACTTTATCTTGGTGAACTCTTCGGTTGCCAATTTGATTACGCAGGAGTTAATCTACTTCCGGGCGAGTACCACGTTCAGACGAATAACGGCAACATCTTGCTGAAAACTACAGGTGGTCGAGAACTAGTTATTCGCGGGAAACGAACAACGTCATCAGTTGCCCCACAGGCCGGGATTATTAGCCTGACAGATGCTGAACTTAAAGAAGTTTGCGAACTTCTAACTCTTGATTCAACTGTCACCATTCGGTAACTCAGTTTTGAAATTTTAGTGCTCGATTTTTCGTTTTCACTTATCTGGTCTCATAATGCCCAGACTCTAGATTATGTAAGTTAGTTGCTGATCGCGATCTTAACTCGTCATCTCAACACTGCGTAATATTAACACTGCGTGAAATGTACTTAGTTTTTGTCTTTCATCCAGTAATTCTTAGAGCTTCTCCAAAGATGCGGCTGACCTCGTCGGTTACCGAACAGGCAAATACTCGCTAGGATGATGTTGCCGATTTTTTGAGATAGCCCTGGAGACAATCATGCGTCGATATTTGCTGCAAGCGTCGAGACATTATCACTGGTTAATTATTACGATTTTGACCGTATTATTCACTATCTCGACACCAGCCGACTCGTGTTACTCGCAAACAGTCTCTTCTGTTGAGGCCAACTATCAAAAGGAGTCATTCCAGATTCCTATGCGTGATGGAACCAAACTGTATACCACCGTTTACTCTCCCAGAGACGATTCCGTTACCTACCCAATTTTGATGAAGCGCACTCCATACAGTGTCCGTCCCTACGGTGCTGATCAATACTCCGGCCGCATCGCGCCGTCTAAGTTGATGGAAGAGGAAAAATATATTTTCGTCCTTCAGGACGTGAGAGGTCGCTGGATGTCCGAGGGATCGTATGACAATATGCGACCTCATATCAACGGTGATGATTCAATCGATGAAAGTTCCGACACTTATGACACAATCGAATGGCTGCTCAAAAACGTAAAAAACAATAACGGCAAAGTTGGAATGTGGGGAATCTCTTATCCCGGTTTTTACACAGCAGCCGCACTGCCAGAACACCATCCCGCTCTCGTGGCCGCCTCACCTCAAGCACCTATTTCTGACTTCTTCTTTGATGATTTCCATCATCATGGAGCCTATTTATTAAGTTACTTTGTTGCCACCTCGACCTTTGGATTTCAACATCAGGGGCCAACTGAATCATCCTGGTATAAATCGATTGAACCAACATCCCGAGATGCGTGGAACTTTTTCATGAGCCTTGGGCCAATGAGTGAAGCGGGGAAATTGCATGATGAAGACAATTTTTTCTGGAAGCAATTGGTAGAACATCCCAACTACGACGAGTTCTGGCAAAAACGAAGTATTCTCCCACACTTAAAAGGAATCAAAACCAACGTCTTAACGGTCGGGGGTCTATTCGATGCCGAAGATCTGTACGGGCCTTTAAATATCTATCGCGAAATTGACAAAAACAATCCCGATATTTTCAACGCGATCGTAATGGGACCGTGGAGCCATGGAGATTGGGCAAGGAACACTCCCAATGCCGTTGTCGGGAAAGTTGGCTTCGGTAAAAACGTTTCTGAATTCTATCAAAGAGAAATTGAATCTCCCTTCTTTCGGTACTTTTTAAAGGGTATCGGTGAAAAACCAAACTTCAAAGCCATGATGTACGATACCGGCTTAAGACGCTGGAATAAGTTCATGGCATGGCCGCCGGCGAATGTTGAATCCGTAAAGTATTACCTTCACGGCGATCGGTCACTTTCCAAGGATCAGCCAAAAAAATCAGAGCCGAAGGAGACCAGTTTTGTCAGTGATCCTCAAAATCCCGTGCCCCATCGCGATCGCGAGGATCTCGAACTTAGGTTCACACCTCGACCCTACATGTCCGATGACCAAAGATTCGCTGCCGCTCGCCCAGATGTTCTGGTATTCCAAACGGAACCATTGACGCAACCTGTGACAATCAACGGCGACGTGATGGCTCACCTAAATGTTTCCACAACGGGAACTTCGGCTGATTGGATTGTGAAAATCATTGATGTTTATCCTGATGACCACCCTTTTGTTGAGGGCTCACAACCAGGTTTGGATTTTGGCGGGTTCCAGCAAATGGTTCGCAGCGAAGTCATTCGCGGGCGATTCCGTAACGGTTACGAAAAACCCGAACCGTTTGTCGCCAATGAAGTCGCGGAAATTAACCTACCGCTTCAAGATTTATGTCATACCTACAAAACTGGGCATCGTATTATGATTCAAATTCAAAGCAGTTGGTTCCCATTAATCGATCGCAATCCACAAAAGTATGTAGAGAACATTTTCAAAGCGACCGCAGATGATTTCATCAAAGCAACTCATCGGGTTCATCATAGTCCCGAAGCCTCCAGTTGGATCGAATTCAAAATAGCGAAATGAGCTGTGCGAGTTTAAACCATTATCAAATGATCTAAAAAGTCACGGTAGCCTGGCTATTGCTTTGGTCCGCTGTCGTGACACCGGCCTCTAGTTTCAGATTGATTCGGCAAGCCCAGCAGCCGTTTACATCACCTTTGATTTTCCAATGCGGTTGCACGCAAACCGATTGATGAACCAATTCGAATCCCGATTCCGATTGACTGACCGTCCGTACTGGATAGGCGAAAATGCCGCCCATCTGATCCGACTCTAGTCCGATCTCAAGACCTAGCCACTGGTCCGTCAAATTGATTTGCCGCGAATCCTCAAGACTCAAAATTGATCCTAGGTCACCCAGTTTTTCTCCTTTTGAATCGCTAAAAAAGCGATCGTGCTGGGCATCGGGAAGCCCCGCAAAATTCCATTCAACGCCAAAGTGCAATTCGCGATCCTGAGGCAGACCCTCGATGAAATAAGCGATCTCAAGGGCGTTAACGCCCGCGTTGAGTGTTATTCCCTTTTTCAAGGTCAGCGGAATTCCCCAAGCATTTCCCTCTCGACTAGTAAGGATTTGAATGCGGTCCGAATTTCGCCTGACAGTCGCGGTGTATGCTCCCGTTGCAAAATCACCCCGTTCCACCGCACGACTTTCCTGTAGCGACATCACGTCGACATCATCATCCCAAAAGTGATCAATCAACGAATTCCTTGGCTGCAAATCGTACTGAAGTTTCTCGTCAAGATTTGCTTGTTTGAAAACGACTAAATCATGAATGCTCGCCGCCTCATTTTCATTTTGATTCTCTCCTTCGAGAACCTTTGCATGGTAAAGTTCAGGCCGCCTTTGGATGGTTGCACCAAGATTGTGATTCACGTCTCGCACGTCTAACCCGTAAATTTGACCACC
The DNA here is from genome assembly GCA_024225195.1 of Planctomycetaceae bacterium. Lineage (GTDB taxonomy): Bacteria > Planctomycetota > Planctomycetia > Pirellulales > Pirellulaceae > Mariniblastus. The sequence continues at coordinate 6,380 of JAAEMV010000551.1, forward strand.
ATTTTTAGGTGATATCCAACCGACTAACTGATCGTTCGCCAAACGTACTTCGGTACAGCCATCGAAATCGTAATCGTCTGTCGTGGCTTCAACCCATCTCTCTGTTCGCCCCATAGAACGTTCTAGCAACGACTCCGCAGCCAGCAAATGTTGATAAATGGCGTTTCGCAAATGCGGCAGATAAATGCCACCAAAAGCGCCGTGCCAATAGCTACAGTTGCACTGACCCTGAAAAAGATGGTCCTGTGCCGCGTCTAAAACCTGCTGGCTACACCCTTGGCTCGCAGCCCTTTCAAGTAATCCGCTGACGTACATCATTCTGGCGTACATCTGATTTGATTCTGGATACTTGACTTTAAAGTTTCGCCAATATCCTCCACCGAGAAACGACTGGATCTGTTCCCAACGAGAATCGTGCTCCAATTGATGTACCAAATCGTCAAACTCTACCTGTCGTTCAACCGGCATCGACCATTCTGTCATTTCCCGATAGCTTGCATCGGGAAGATAAATTTTTCCCCGAGGGGGAGTCGTCGCCACCGCATGTTGAAGAGTCGTCGTTTTCAGCCATTCTTGATTATCCGTCAGTGCCTGAAAGAATCGCTCCAACCAACCGTTTTGATAAACGTGTTCTTTTGTGTTAGGCCATGTCCCAAACTTCTCTCCGTCGTCCCCAAAAACAACAACGCTGTCTGGGCATTGTGCCGCAAGCATCCGGCAATGGTTGATTGTTTGTTCCGGTTCCGCAAAAGGGATTAGGTAGCGTAGGTGCTCGCTTCCTGGAAAAACGCGAACCGTTTTTCCCTCTTCCTCGACAATGTAGTAGCCTGTTAGTTGCTCATTCTTAAGTCCAGCCCGTCGAAAATGGTAATCATCGAGAACAGTGTATTGGATATTTGAATCGGCAAGAGACTCTGTCAAACAAGACTCCCAAACCCGCTCTGGCATCCACATTCCGTTAACGCTTGAACAAACCCGTTCGTTCAACCATTTTGTAAAACGTGTAATCTGTCCTACGCGATCTCTTCGCGGAATCATGGGTAAAATTGGTTCGTAAAACGCACCACCGATGATTTCGATCCGACCGGCTTCGACAAGTTGAGCAATGCGATTGAGATAATCCGGGTGATTCGTTTGCAACCACTGCATTAACGGGCCGCTGGTGTGAAGTGAGATCGAGAGATCTACAAACTTTTCAAAAACGTTTAGAAATGGAAGATAGCTGTCTTGATAAGCATCTTCAAAAACACCATCGAAATTCCCAACTGGCTGATGGTTGTGCAACACCAAACAAAGTTGAATTTGGGGATCACTCATATTATTTTTTACTTAACCTCTCGGCGGTCGCCACAACAAAGGGGGCGATTCGCCGCTGACATTACTTAGATATCTTAATCGAGAAACGAACCGGTCAACTCGCCGCCCATGTCTGGGCCTGACCGCCGCTTTGGTAACGCTATTGTTTTACTGAATTTCGCCTTCGGCCGAAGGTCGAAAATCTTTCCCGGTGAAAATACTTCTACGATTCACATTTTCCATCTACAACATTCACAAGATTTTAACTGACCCGTAAATTTTAATGTAGGTCAGCAAACTGCTGGAAATACCCCGCCAGAGAGTAAATTTTATGATCGTTTAATTTTCCGGTCGCAACCTTCGAGCAGCAGATTCTGGAGCAACTGGATTCACCCAAATGTCAGTACCCAACTCAAACCCGGCCGCGAGGGTTAAGCGTGGAAACAATTCGAAGTAACCTATTTGACCATTAACCGATTCGAAGGGGTCTGTATGAAACAACAGATTGTAGGCCGGCGTGTCTAATGTCGATTCGTATTTCGTTACGATACTACGGCAATGCCAAGCCAATTCATTCCTAACCTCCTCGTCACAAGAAATAAAATCAAAATTTTCATTTCTCGGAATGATCCAAACTTGGAAAGCAAACCGACTCGCAAACGGACAAACCACACAAAAATTTTCAGTAACATCCACCACCCTTGCTTCTTGGGCCATCTCCCATTTTCCGAGGTCAACCAGCATTGAGTGACCGTTTTTATTCCAATAAGCTTCCGCTCGCTGTGCCCGTGACATCAACGATTCACTAACCACGGGAGTTCCCAAAAGTTGATAATGGATATGGCCCAGCGAAGCACCGGCAGCTAGACGACAGTTCATAAACAGCATGGCGTGCTTGATGTACTCAAGTGACTTTGCGTGTTCCAAACGGTCACGACAAGCTCGAAAAGACAACTCTAACTCCTCATCCGATAACTCACTTAGCGAACTTACATGTCGTGATGAGGGAATGATTAGTTCCTGAATGCCCTGAGAGTGATTGCACTCGAATGGCCCGTAAGACTGATTTCCTAAATCAGGTTGATCTCGATCTTCCGCTGCTCGAAACGAAAATGAGGGGTAACGATTGGGGACGACTCGAGCTGACCAATTCGATAGATCTTCGTCATTCAACAGGATTGAACCATCGGGACGATAAGCCACAAGAGCTGAAGGTGTCTCCTCTTCATTTCCCTTGCAAAAAGGGCATATCAGTTGCTGACGGAGCTGCTCCATCGGCACAAATTCCATTGGCCGATCTCGACGATTTCTTGCGATCGTTACCCATCGTTGATTGATTGGATCTAGCCGCAGATCAGACATGTATTTTTTCTCTGGGTTCAAATATGGTGGAAAAGCAGATGTCGATCTAAACACGAATGTTACACAAGAAAATTCTTCGCCCCCGCCCCGACATTCATTCTCTCATCAGACTTAGCGTGCGATGGTTCGCTGATAAAGTTCTTCGTATTGCTTTGCACTTCGCCGCCAAGACCAGTCTCGTTTCATTCCTGCTTGCATTAGTTGATTCCAAATCAACCGATGTTGACTGTACATTTGCAGTGCACTTTTAATAGCTGAACGGAGCGCCTCTTCTGAAAATTCATCAAAGCTAAACCCATTCGCGGTTCCGTATTCGCAAGTTTCGTGAGTCGCGTTGACGACCGTATCAGCTAACCCACCAGTCCGGCGAACAATAGGCACTGTTCCGTAAGCCATACTGTACATCTGATTTAAACCGCAGGGCTCGTACTGGCTAGGCATCAAAAACATATCGGAGCCAGCCTCGACCCGATGGGCGAACTCATTCGAAAACCCCAAATTCAAACCGAGTTTGTCAGGATATCTTTGCTGCAAGCTTTCTAATTGATGATGATAGCTCGGGTCACCCGTCCCCAATACAACCCATTGGACATTCGTATTTTCAAGAAAATGTCTCATCACTGGAAGGATCAAAGACCACCCCTTCTGCGATGCTAACCTTCCCACAATTCCAATGAGAGGTGTCTCTAGCTCTTGTTTTAAATTGGTCTCTTTTTGCAGTGCCTGTTTGCAAGCCAATTTCCCAGAACTACCAACACGAACATCAAAATCAGCAGAAAAATTCTCTTCGATGAACGGGTCGATTGCCGGATTCCAATCCGCGACGTCAATTCCGTTCAAAATTCCTGTCAGTTGGTCTGCACGTTCTTGCAATACACCTTCAAGCCCGCATCCTTGCTCAGGTTCACGAATTTCCTTCGCATAAGTTGGACTGACGGTATTAATCATGTCTGCAAACACGATTCCCGTTTTCAGCAAATTCATTTTTCCATGAAATTCAACTTGCTGCCAATTAAAATACTCGGCCGGTAGTCCGGCAACGGCCATTTTTTCGTAGTCAAATAGACCTTGATAGGCAAGGTTGTGAATCGTGATCAGCGTTCGCGTTGTCTTGAAACAAGAATGATGGTTGTAATCGGTTTTGAGAAAAACCGGGATCAAACCTGTTTGCCAATCATTCGTATGGATTAAATCGGGCGCCGTATCCATTTGGATTAACGACTCCAACACCGCACGACAAAAGAAAGTGAAACGCTCGCAGTTGTCTGAAAAATCTTCACCCGATTGGCCATAAAAGTCTTCGCGATTGAAATACCCCGGTTGTTCGACTAAGAAAACCTTAACTTGACTGTCAGGCAGAACGGTTTCCAGTAACTTTCCAGCTACTAATCGATCTCCGATTTGAATCTCGAATGCTACATTCGTGGCCTTAATATCGTGCTGTATTCGATCGATACTTTGATAGGCCGGAAGGAAAACTGAGACTTCATGACCCAATTTTTCCAATTCGCGGGGGAGAACACCGGCAACATCGGCGAGACCGCCCGTCTTGGCAAACGGGACAACTTCGCTACTGGCCAGGATGACTCTCATATTCTCTAGGGGGCTAATGGAATGAAAACGATGATCCGGACTGAAATGGTTCAGAATTACGTGATTTAGAATTAGGCGGCTTAGATCGATTCAACATTGATCCCTGGCGCCATCATCACGTCGGCTTGAAAATTTACCAAACGATTTCTCTGACTGGGCGGTTCTTTTCAAAAAATTACTATTTTTGAATCGGTTTTCGTAAGTTAAGCCGTCTATACAAAAAATACGTAATTTCAGCCTATTGAATGGCTTCGATCGCCGCAAACAACTCTTGTTTCGCTAACTCTGAATCCCGAGGTAATTCCAGCGTAGGACCCTTAAAGCTGTTTGCCGCTAACCAATCTGGGGCGGTTTCCGAGCCATCGAGGGCAAAAAAAGCCATCAACACTGCGTTCCTCGGATTTCCATTTATCTGGTCGCATTGGTCAACTCGTTCAAGCGCCCAGGCCGGTCCGAATTTTGCCCTGAACTCTCCCTCCACTTCGGCAAAAGTCTCATTAAGTGAACTCCCTGCTAGACAGAGTACTAACCGATTAGCTGTCGCGATTCGTTCAATCAACTGCTCAATTGTTAAACGGGAAGGAGGATGAATCATTTCAGCCGCAATTTCGTTCGCAGGTTCCAATACGAAACGTCGAAATGACATTCGAGGATGGGGAATAGTTAACTTTGGCGTGCTTATCTGGTTTTCGCCGTAAAGTAACAGATCCAGATCGATCGTCCTGGCCCCCCAACGATTCAACCTGACCCGGCCAAGATCGTTTTCGGTTTGGATCAGCAGTTGATGTAGGTCGTTTTCGCCCAAACTGGTCGATAATCGGATGGCGCCATTCAAATATGAGGACTGGTCGCCAGGTCCTCCCACTGCCGCCGTAACGTGCAGCTTGCTGACAGCAACCACTTTGACTTGTTGATGCTGATTCAGCGAATTGACGGCAGCCTCGTAAGCCCCTTCGCGATCTCCTTGGTTAGACCCAAACGCGATCAAACAATCCACCATGAACGACGACTACCTTGCAACAAAACCAATTGACCGCGCAATCAAGCAAACTCTAGAAACCTTGTTTTTCAGTCACGCGCAAAAAAAAACGACGATCGGCATCCTAGCCAAATCGTCGAATGATCCTGATAAGTCAAAAATTCCAACGTTACCAGAAAAAATGGCTGCCTGCTGGCTTGCTGCCATGCTGTTCGCCGATGGATTTACGATTCGATAAAACGTTTCGCATGATTTCCTTTTACTTTTCCATCCCACAGACAAAATTTAAAGGGCGTGGAGGTCCGCTCCACGACTCTCGTCGCCGACTGTCGCATCCCTCGGTCGCCGCCACCCAAATTCAAAAGTCGCTTCATGCGACTCGTAAATTACAGCGTTTGGTTGACGTGCTGACGTTTAACAAGGTGAACAAAACAAGTTGCACGCACACGATTTTTGAGTCCACGGAAAACACTCACTAGCAGCTCAACTGCTTTCAACATCGACCATGGAAGCGGTAGACGATAAGGGCAATATATTTACAAGTGAAACGCTAAATGAAACAACAATTTTGTAAGTTTGTTGAACCAACTCGCGGTTGAAGTTTTCTTAACTAACTCGAAGGCCATTTTGATGACGTGTCCCGAGTTGTCAAGCAAGCAAACAAAATTTTTTTAGGCGACAATTTTTTTTGCGGTTCAAATCGAATCATTTTTCATCTTGAGCTTCACTGATGATTTCTAATTTTCGCATTGGGCACAACCTACAAGTTATATTCTTCAATAATATTTCAGTCGATAAAAAACGATTTATTATTTTGCTATCCCTATAAGATAAGATCTCCTCGATACCCTTAGCTTTGAAATCTAGCTATGCTATCGGGGAACACTAATTGAATTGTCAACGTGCTTTTGCATAAGACATTTTTATCCACCCGACAAAAAAGTCGAACGGGAGCTTGACTGACTTGAAAATTGTCCAATATCCACACCCCACCTTGCGTTACAAATCAAAACCGATTAATCGAATCGACCGTGAATTAAAAAATATGGTTCGCGAAATGTTTGATTTGATGTACGCCGCCAGCGGTATCGGTCTGGCCGCGAATCAAGTTGATTTGCCCCTGCAATTATTTGTAATCAACCTCTCGGGATCGCCCGATGAAGGGGAAGAGTTAGTCTTTATCAATCCCGTAGTCAGCTCGCCCAAGGGAAGTCACGAAGCCGAGGAAGGGTGCTTGAGCATTGTGGGAGTTAACGCACAAGTCTCAAGACCTGAAACTGTTCATATCTCTGCCTATGATTTGTCAGGTCGAGAAATTAACCAAACCGTCGATGGTTTATTGGCCAAAGCCATCCAACACGAAGCCGATCACCTCGAAGGGGTTTTGTTCATTGACCGGATTAGTGAATCGTCAAAGCGACAGATCGATGGCGAGTTGGAGGAGTTCGAAATTGATTTTGATAACCAGCGATCGACTGGTGAAATTTTAGACGATGCTGCTATCTTTAAACGTCTAGCCGAAATCGAAGCAAAGTATTGTTAATCCGTCTGTTGGAAGAGATTGGCAAAAATATCTCAGCGGTAGGTTAGAGCCAGTGATTTTATTTTTGTGCGAATTCTAGAAAACAAAAAACTAATTCCGTTTAATTTTCCAACTCAGAAAGTTTAGAGATGCGTTTGATCATGTTCGGTACCGGCCCATTTGCCGTTCCGACTTTTGAGGCTCTCATTCAGTCACCTCACGAAGTAGTTGCCCTTTTTACCCGACCGATCGCGGATTCGGGTAAGCGTCGAAAAACCGCCGAGAATCCGACGCGGGATGTCGCAGAAAGCGCCGGTCTTTCAGTGTTCGACCCAATGAATGTGAATGATTCTGAGTCGGTGGAACAACTTTTAAAATTCGAGGCTGATTTATTTGTTGTTTGCGACTACGGTCAGATTCTTTCTCGAGAATGCCTTGCCGCTTCAAAACTTGGAGGCATTAATCTTCACGGTTCTCTCCTTCCCAAATACCGTGGTGCCGCGCCGATCAATTGGGCAATCTTTCAGGGAGAACCCGTGACCGGGATTACGATTATTCACATGACCGCAAAATTAGACGGCGGTCCCTGTTTAATCAAAGCAGAAACAGAAATTGGATCACAGGAAACGGCTGAACAAATCGAACCACGCCTAGCCAAACTCGGCGTCACACCAGTCCTTGAGGCCATCGATATTTTAGAAAACTGGGATGGCAACTCACCAATCGGACAGATTCAAGATCCTGCACAAGCGACTCGCGCACCTCGGCTAAAAAAGTCCGATGGGAAAATCGACTGGTCACGATCAGCAGTAGAAATTGTCAATCAAATCCGTGCTTTCCAGCCCTGGCCTGGGAGCTTTACTAACTGGCATAACGAAAAACTCAAACAGCCTTTGAGGTTAATTATTCATCAGGCGACTGCATTGCCTGAACTGGGTGATTTCGGTGGCAAGGCACCCGGCAGTGTTTTAGTTTCCGATGGCAACGCTCTGGTTATTCAGTCCGGAACGGGTCCAATCTCGATTGACACCGTCCAACCGGCCGGCAAACGTGCGATGCCAATTGGCGACTTTTTACGGGGTCGGGCACCAGCAATCGACGATCTTTTCCAATAAGGCTTTCCCATTTAGCTAAGGAAGCGCTCAGGTCTGAAGAAGTACCGCGGAAAAGCACTGCGATTTCGCCTTGCAATCCAAAGGGTTTTTGCAGCGGGTTTCGGGGAGCTTAATATTGCGGCTCAATCGTCATCGAACCGCAAACTGCCATCGTCAGCTTAAAAAACAATTTTGAGCATCACGAAATTTCGACTCGCGTCGGCGAAACGCCTCATGGTAGACTGGCGACCCGGCAACTAGCACGTTTTTACA
>JAAEMV010000552.1 GCA_024225195.1 Planctomycetaceae bacterium
ATTTTCCCAAGCTTTTCATTCATCATCCGGCCAAACATTTTGGGGAACCAAAAATAGATCGCACCCAAGACGCCAAGAACGCTACTGGCAAACAGAACATAGTGAAGGTGGGCTACGATGTAGTAGGTGTCATGAATCACGATATCAACTGGAGGCGCTGACATCACGATCCCCGACAAGCCGCCGATCACAAACATCGAAACAAACCCGACACAGAACAACATTGGCGTGGTGAGTTGCAATTTTCCACCCCACAAGGTTCCGATCCAGTTAAACACCTTGATTCCACTCGGCAACGCAATCAGCATCGTCGAAACCATAAAACTCATCGCCAAAGTATGATTCATACCTGAGATAAACATATGGTGCCCCCAGACGATGAAGCCGAGTCCGGCGATTGCCGTGATGGAGTAAACCATGGGGCGGTAACCGAATAACGGCTTTCTCGAAAAGCAAGAAATAATGTCTGAGACCATTCCCATTGCCGGCAAAATCATAATGTAAACCGCGGGATGCGAGTAGAACCAGAACAAGTGCTGCCAAAGCAAAACTTGCCCACCGCCGCTGGTCGCCACCCCATTGTTCACAGCGATGTTCTCAGGAAGGAAGAAACCAGTCATTAACAACCGATCCGACAATTGCATGAGCAGTGCAGCAGTTAGGACCGGCAAAGCGAAGGCTTGCATGATTGCTGTGATGAACATGCCCCAGACGGTCATTGGCATTCGAAACATGGTCATACCCGGCGCCCGCATCTGAATGATTGTCGTCAGGTAATTGATCGAACCCATCATGGATGAAATTCCAACAAAGACCATTGCCAACAGCCACAGGGACTGCGCATCCCCCTGGAATACGCTCAGCGGGGGATAGGAAGTCCACCCGGCAGACGCCCCATACTCGGGCATAAAAAAGCTGAGAATGATACACGCAAAGGCAGGCCACATGAACCAATAACTCAACATGTTTAATCGCGGAAATGCCATATCCTCCGCACCGACCATCAGCGGAATCAAATAGTTTCCAAACGCACCCGCAAGAATGGGAATGATCACAAAAAAGATCATGATCGTCGCATGCATGGTGAACAACATATTGTAGAACCCGGGTGACATTTGTCCTCCCGATTCCGCAAACAGCATGTGTCCAAAAATTGGCATATCCGACCACGGCCAAGCCAGTTGCCAGCGAACGGCAAGCGCCAAAAAACCGCCGACAAAAAACCAGATCAACGAAGAAAAAAGGAATTGCAGACCAATGACTTTATGATCCGTTGCAAAAACGTAGGTCCAGACAAACCGAGAAACAGGATTTCCCTTACGGTCTGGTGCAATCGAATTTTCAACAGAAGCTTCCGCCATTTACAGATCCAACCCAATCATGATCTTAATTAATTTTCAATTCCAACTGCGGTCTGGGCAGCGCCCAAGAGGTTCGCAGAAGGCAAGTTATTTA
>JAAEMV010000553.1 GCA_024225195.1 Planctomycetaceae bacterium
CTTTGTCTCATTTGGAAACGCAGCGGCGTCTCGCGAGATCACGCGTCACGGTTCTAAGTTCCAAATCGGAAGGTGGCCCGGCTGTGTTGTCTGAAGCAATTGTTAATTCAGTTCCGATCCTCGCGTCTCGAATTCACGCCACCGAAGGGATTCTCGGGGAAGCGTATCCGGGGATGTTTCGAGTGGGTGATACTCGGCATCTTACGGAGCTTTTGTATCAGGCTGAGAAAGACATTTCGTTCCGGCGACAGCTAGTTGAAAGCACCCGGGAGATGAAACAGAAGCTCCAACCCAGTTTTGAAGTCAATGCCTGGAGAACGCTGGTTGACGAATTTGATTCTTAACCAAACCAAGCTGGATAAAGTTAGCAACGCATGGCTATTCTGAATCGGGGAGGGGACTTTCCCCGTCAAACGGTTCCGATACTCCTTTAATTGCAGCCAGTGCATTTGCTGCCGCCCGTTGTTCGGCTTCCTTTTTGTTTTTCCCCCAGGCAGGACCAAACGCCTTCTTGTCAACTTGAGCTGAAACCTGAAACCATTTGTCGTGATCCGGTCCTTGGTTTCCGAGCAATTGGTATTGAGGTGGGAGACCGAAGCGTTTCTGGGAATACTGCTGAAGTTCCGACTTGTAATTGACATCCAAGCCACCCGCAATCGCAGCAGTGACTTGTTTCTTGATGAATGGCGTGAGAAACTTTTTAACGCTGTCGATTCCGGAATCGAGGTAAATTGCGGCAACAATAGATTCGAAAGCGTTGGCGAGCAGAGATTTCGGCACCTTCCCTTTGACGCCAATTCCCTTGCCAACTACCAGAAACTCTTCAATATTTAGATATTCACCAATCTCAGCACACGATTGTCGACTCACTACGTTTGATTTCACTTTGGTCAAATCCCCTTCGAGCCAATCGGGGAAATTCTTGAACAGGTATTCGCAGACCGTAAAACCAAGAATCGAGTCTCCAAGAAACTCGAGTCGTTCGTAACTGCAGAGTCTAGTATTAGCAACGGAAGCATGGGTGATTGCTTCAAAAAGGTAACCTTTTTCAACGAACTCATAACCAAGGTTTCGTTCGCAACGTTCGACTGCGGCGAGATCGTCAGGGCTAAGCTTTAATTCGCGAGATTCAGTCATTGATAGGGTTAATGGGGATAAGTCAAAAGTTGAGAAGAGCGGTTTTCATATGGTATGTGCTGTGGCGGCGATGTCCGCGAAAAATTCACAACTTCTGACAAATAAAACCAATTCAGTACGCTGATTGGTTGTTTGGTTAAGTCAATCTTTATTAATCTTTAGTCAATTGAAAGACACTTAGTCCAGTTATGAATCTTGCAGGCGAGCCTTGTCTGATTTCATATTGTCGGCCACCAAAAATGCAAGCTCCATGGCTTGGTCATAATTTAGCCGCGGATCAACTTGACTCTTATAGGCGCGTTCGAGGTCAGGTTCTGCCAGCTTGCCAGATCCCCCGATGCATTCAGTCACATTGTCGCCGGTCAATTCCAGATGGACACCACCGAGAATGGAGCCGTGCTTTTGATGGATCTGGAATGCCGCTTCTAATTCACTCGCAATTTTATCAAAGCTACGGGTTTTGATGCCCGAATTGGTTGAGAACGTATTCCCGTGCATTGGATCCGAACAGAAAAGTACTTTTTGGTTGGCTGTTTGCACAGCGTCGATGATTGGTGGCAAACAAGCATCCACGTTATCGGCGCCAAACCGGTGAATGAGTGTGATTCGCCCGGGTTCATTCTCGGGGTTTAACGCTTCAATCAGTTTCGTTAATTCACTAGGTTCAAATTTAGGTCCGACTTTAATGCCGATCGGATTAGAAATCCCTTTCATGTATTCGACGTGAGCACCATCAATGTCTCGTGTTCGGTAGCCAATCCAAGGAAAGTGCGTGCTCATGTTATACCAACCGTCGCGACGGGGTACCCGGCGAGTCTGAGCTTGCTCGTAGCTCAAATGCAGTGCTTCGTGAGAAGTGAAAAAGTCAATGATCTTGCTTTGGGAAATGGAGGTGCCGAGAACGGCCTCCATGAAATTTAGCGAGTTGGTAATGGACTCAATCATCTCGTGGTACTTTCGTGCCCGCGGAGAATCAGTGGCGAACTCAAGATCCCAATTTTCAGGATGGTGCATGTCGGCGAAACCACCGACGCTCAGACCTCGAATGAAATTCAAGGTTAAAGCTGCCCGCTCGTATCCACGGAGCAAGAGTTCCGGGTCAGCAACGCGATCGACTTCAGAAAAACCTGACCGGTTAATAATATCTCCACGATAGACCGGAAGCGTCACACCATCTCGGGTTTCCGTATCGTTCGATCGAGGTTTGGCGTATTGACCAGCGATTCGTCCGACTCGGATAACTTTGTTCATCGAACCGAAGATCAACACAAAGCTCATTTGCATGATGACCTTCAAATTGCGAACAATTGAGTCTGTTTCGCAATCGTCGAGACTCTCAGAGCAATCTCCGCCTTGAAGTAGAAAGGCTCGGCCTTCGGAAGCCTCCGCAAGTTGATGCTTTAGGCTTTCGATTTCCCAACTGGTAACAAGCGGGGGTAATTTCGCGAGTCGGTGCAAGGTGTCATCCAGATGCTCAAGATCAGGGTAGACAGGCTGTTGCGTTATGATCTTTTTTCGCCATGAACTTGGCGACCAGTGGTTGGTCATGGAAATTTTGAGGGGTGCGGGTTGGTTGGTTGACTTGTAATTGTTTTTGATAGTCTCGAACTCGTGTGCCGAGTCCGACTTCTCGGTAATCGGCGTAAGGCTTAGCTACCAGTAACGGAAACTTTGGCTTCTCTCAGTTTTGTCGTGAACTTACTAGTAATTGATGTCTTGGCCATGGTTTTCTGATCCCAGACGGGATACTCGAAAACTTCTGCCAGGCGATATCCTATCGTGTGAATTTATTGATTTCACCGTCAGAATAGGTTTTGTCCGTGGAATTTGACACGAAACATGAATTCCGTTCCATAGTTAGGGCTTATAATGTCGGTGAGTTGTTCATGAGGCGTCTAATTAAGGTTACAATCGGGTCGTTAAGCCGGAATCAATTTTTTTCCTGTTATCGTTTCGAAGGATGCCCTCTGATGAACTTCTGCCAGTTATTGAATCGACAAAATATTCCGCTGTTGAGTTCGATGATTGCCTTGGCGATTTTGACTTGCTCGCCCATTTCCGCTTCAGCGTATCAAGCTGAGACCAAGACGCAAAAAGCCGATACTTCTGACACAAACAGTGTGGATGAAGATGTCGAAAAATCATTGAAGGAAGTCCTGGAAGGGCATTCGTCACACGGCGAGGCTTTTAATGAAGGCCCGCGGCAAAGTGCCTACCTAATGGGTGGTACTGGAAATATTCATTTCCCGGTCACGACCGATTCCAAGGAAGCACAGGCATTTATCGAGCAGGGTGTTGGGCAGCTTCACGGTTTTTGGTATCTCGAAGCAGAACGGTCCTTTCGACAGGCTGCCGCATTGGACGAAGATTGTGCAATGGCTTATTGGGGGGCTGCGATGGCAGCCTATTCCAAGCGATCCCGATCACAGGGGTTCATTAAAGAGGCAGTCTCGCGGATAGAATCTGTTTCTGATCGAGAGAAGTTGTATATCCAATCTCTTGAAAAATATTTTTCTGACAAGGAAAAAGATAAGAAGAAGCGGGCCCAAAATTATTTAAAAGATCTTGAATCCATAGTTATTAAGTATCCCGATGACTTGGAAGCAAAAGCATTTGTTGCCCATCGAATTTGGCACAACGCCCGCGAAGGGACTCCCATCAGTAGTTACGTTTCATTGAACTCACTTATTGAAGACATTTTGGTGGTGGAACCGCTGCACCCCGCACATCATTACATGATTCATCTTTGGGATTACCGTCATCCTGCGAATGCCGTCCAAGCCGCGGCACGGTGTGGAGTCGCCGGCCCGAGCATTGCTCATATGTGGCATATGCCGGGGCATATCTATTCAAGGCTGAAACGTTACGAAGATGCTGTCTATCAGCAGGAAGCCTCCGCCAGAGTTGATCATGCTCACATGATGCGAGACCGAGTGATGCCTGACGAGATCAATAATTTCGCGCACAACAATGAGTGGTTAATTCGCAATTTGTCTTTCGTGGGACGGGCGCGGGACGCGATGGATTTGGCGGTGAATATGACACAGTTGCCACGTCATCCAAAGTACAACACACTCTCAAAAAATGGTGGTAGTGCGAGCTATGGAAGACGGCGATTACTTCAGATTTTGCGAGAATACCAGCTTTATGATGAAGCGGTTGAGCTCTGCCAATCGAGCGTTTTGTCGGTTCCATCGAATTCTACAGAACAGCTCAAAACATTGCGTCTACTGGGTTGTTCAGCCGCAATGGTTGATAGGCCTGATTTGCTGGCTCAGGCGAAGCGAGAATTGGGCGAGTTCATCAAAGTAGCGGAAACCGAAAGGGCTGATCTAGAAAAACAGATTAGCAAATTAAACGCCTCTCTGGATCGCGGCGCCGATGCGCCACCGAGACCCAAGGATAAAAAGTTTGATGAGAAAAAAGCAAAACTTCATTTGAAACAAGCCAAGGACAAGGCTTCTAAGAATAAGCAGAAGCTTGACCGTTTGAAAAAATCACAGATGGCGATCGAAGGCTACGAATTAGTCGCCAACGAAGAATATGCTGACGGACTGAAAAAGTTAGAATCTGCCACCGGAGAAGACGTCAGCTGGCTTGGGGAACTTCAGTTTCTTGCGGGAGAGTCGGAAAAGGGGCTCGAGAAAATAGCTGAACAAGTAAAACGCCGCCCGTCGGAGGTCATCCCGCTGGCTCGGCTTGTGTACCTTCAATTTCAGAATGGCGATAACGAACTCGCTCAGGAATCTTTTGAAAAACTGAGAAATACGTCCGGTTCGATGGACCTCGACCTTCCGTTGTTCAACCGCTTGGCACCTGTTTCGATGGAACTCGGAATTGGCAAGCGATGGACAAAAGAAATTGGACCGGCAGCCGACATTGGATTTCGGCCACCTCTGGAATCGCTTGGCCCTTTCCGTTGGTCGCCCTCCCCTGCACCGGAGTGGAGTCTAACCGATTCCGATAATCAAACGATCAGTTCTGATGATTTTGTGGGTCAGCCCTACATCGCGATATTTTATCTCGGACATGGCTGTCTTCATTGTGCGGAACAACTACAGGCGTTCGGCCCGAGGGTTGCTGATTTTGAAAAGAATGGCATCAAAATGATCGCCATCAGCACCGATGATCAAACTGGTTTGCTAAAGTCAATCGAAGATGCGGGAACGGGTTCGCCTATTCGCTTGGCGTCCGATGCCAACCAAGAGATTTTTCGAAAATTCCGTGCTTTTGACGATTTTGAAAAGCAACCGCTGCACGGGACTTTTCTAATCGACAGCATGGGAAAGATTCGCTGGCAAGATATTAGCTACCAGCCATTCATGGATCATCAGTTCTTGTTTGACGAGGCGGAACGTCTGCTCGGGGGCGACAAAACGATTGCTGAACAGGCAGGTAACGGAACCACGGAAAAACAGGTTTCTCAAAGATAGTTTCGTCCGTCTTTCTTTCTGTTGCTTGAAAGCCGAACGCAACCTGCGTTAAATTTCAGATGACAGTCTCTGGTCTCTAAAAACCCAGGGACTTGTTGGGCTAAACGGCTGGCATCTTGCAACGCGATAAGTGGTGGGTTCCTAAACCTAATGAATAAGTTACAGGAATTTTGCCAATTGACGCCATATCTGTGCGAATAAAGTCTCTGGACTCGAATGTTCTGAAGTAAGTAGCAGCTTGTTTTGCGACTGGAAAGTTGACGAATCTCAGCCCATCTGGATCACGCACGATAGTTAAGGTGTTTGAAAATGATGAAAAATTACCAACCGTTTACTGGGGCTTCGAAAGCAAACTATTTTGCGGGTGACGCCGGAAAACCCCAAGTCGAGCACGGCGATTTGTTGGAAAGTCACAGTTTGTTGCTGGGATATGTATTGTGGCTGTTTGGCTTCTTTGGAACTCACCGGTTTTATTTTGGGCGACCCATTTCTGGTGTGATTTGGCTTTTGACCTTTGGCTTGTTAGGCATTGGCTGGTTAGTAGACATTTTTCTCATTCCAGAAATGAAACAGACCGCAGAGAGGGAATTTCAAAGTGGCCCGCTTGATTTCAATCTTGCCTGGATCTTCTTCATTCTCCTGGGTGTGCTTGGAGTGCATCGGTTTTATCAAGGAAAACTGTTTACGGGCCTGGCCTTTTTCTTTACTGCTGGATTTTTTGGAATTGGGTTGATTTATGACTTACTGACGCTCAACGATCAGTTATCGGAGCTGAACCAACGATGGCTAAGGAAATCACAGAAGGCTGCCTTGAGTCATTAAATTTGATAGTTGCTCAAGGCGTCTAAATTTGACAACCAAGATTTCAGGTGCAAGCAGAAAATTATCAAATTGGTGATTGGCTAAATCCACTCAAAGGGTTGTTTGGGGAATCCCCAGTGCTGGGCAAGCGCGTCGGCTGCATCTTCGCGGTCGGTAATTTCGCCCCAACCGCCATTGTGTAGATGGGCATGGGCAAACTCATGGGCGATAATATAGCACGAGAATTCATGAGAGCACTGCTCCAGTCTCGGCTTGAGAACGATGCAACGACTCGTACCGCTGGGTCCAAGCAAGGGCATGACCACCGTTCGGCCTTTTCCAGGTTCACAGTCGTCTAAGGAAATTCGAAAATAGGTATCGGCCAAGAAGTTTGATTTCACATCTTCGGGAAGCGAGTTAAAAACGAACTCGATTTGGCTGGCAATTTTGGGGAATTCGGCGAAAGCAGTAAGGTACGCGTCTTTGATTTTTTGGCTCTCTATTAAAATATTAAGGTCGACAGAGTGAATTCAGCGTGGTTTCCATGCGACCACCCAAGACAAATTTAGGTCAGTGAGTCATCACATACGTGACAATGTTAATTCCAAGAGGGTAGGACACTCGCTCCGAGTAGGTCTTGAAATACTCTTTGTTCTCCCCTTCCCTCTCCCAGCCATCACCGATGTCATTATTGTGGCAAAGCAACGCCATAAGACGGTCGTTTTGATCAAAAAACCCCCAAAAATGAGGTGCCTCATCACCCTGGGGGTCGCCGTGCCAGTACTCGAAAGTGCTTCCTTGATTCCAGGCAAAGATACTTGGAACCTGCGGGACTCCCTGAATATCGTATACGATATTAAAAATTTCATGATCACGCGCTAGTTCCCGTGGTTCGAGGTTAGGAAAGACACGTTTCATTTCCCGATAGACATGTTTCCAACTGTCCGGCGCCCAGAAGTCGTCTGCCATCATGAAGCCTCCTTTCAAAAGATATTTCCGAAGGGAAGCAACCTCTGGTTCGCTGAGACTCATTCGATTTATATTTGAGAAGTAAACGAACGGGTGGTCGAACAAGGTTGGGTCGGTGAGCCGAATTACTTTTCCATTGGGGTCGACCTTCATAGATGTTAATTCATGAAGCCGCACTGAGAAGTTCCAATCACAATCAGGGTAGTCGTTGCTCCACTGCCCTCCCCTTCTTGATCTTCCAGTGGAGTCATATTGTATTCTTACGAATGTAAAGACGTCTTCTTCGAATTGGCTATCAATTTCCCAAGTCGGATAGGAATCGCGGTCTGACGACGCTCGTCGACCTCGCTGCTGGCGGGAAAAGTCCTGAAGCTTTGCGAATCCTAGCTGATTGGCGGAGCTTAAGTTTAAATCGCCCGGTTCACTTTTGTCGTTCACTGCCGCTGCAGCCACAACCGCGTGTTGAGAGTTGGTTGAATCGAAGGTGGAGAAATTGGAACGTATGATGGGGAGTTGGGCGAATACTGCAAATGCAATCACTGCCGAACAGCCGGCCCAAACTTGATATCGAGTCAGTTTACAAATACCGTTGATAGATTTCACAGTTTCTCGTTATTAAAAGTTCGGTCGATTTTCGAGGGATTACCTTTGGGATTTTGACTGTTTGGAGAACCTTCCGCTCTCCTTTGGATTCCCGTGTTTTATGACTATCTGTCTCTTACGCAAGACTTGGTAAGAATTCTATTCCGCCTGGCAGTTTGCACCACCAGCAATGTAACACCTATCGCTTGGTAATAGTTTCGTCGAGATTCATGATGATTCGCGAAACCATTGCGAGTGCAGCCTGTTCTGCCGTTGCGTCTTTCCCGCCAATCACTTCCGGATCAATCTCACCATCTTGAAGGCGTTTTAACTGCGAATGGAAAAATTGATTCAGTTCAGTTTGTTCCAGTTTCGTGGGAGGTCTGGTTAGGAATCTTTGGAAAATGAAAGTGATGGCTGTATCTGTTGTTGGAAACTTTCTTTCCATCACGGTCTTTGCCAAACTCTGGTTCAGTTCAATAAACATTGGATCGTTGAGAACCGTTAGCGCTTGTAATGGCGTATTACTACGATTTCGGGTTGCGATACAGGACTCACCTGACGGCGCATCAAAAACGGTGAAGGCCGCAAAGGCAGCCGTTCTTTTCTTAAATGTATAAATGGAACGGCGGAAGCGATCTTCCCCTTGCGATGGATTCCATTTCCCAGAACCCCACGCGAGCTCCGTGACGCCTTGCGGTTGCGGAGGTTTAACGCCTGGGCCATACATTTTGGATGACAGTACCCCGGTTGCGGAAAGAGCTATGTCCCTGACCATTTCTCCAGAGACGCGGAAGGAAGGGCCACGCGAGAGTAAGCGATTTTCCGGGTCTGCCTTTTCCTTTTCAGCGGCGAATTGGGAAGATTGCTGATAGGTATTACTCAGGACGATCAACCTGATCAGTTTTTTCGTGGACCAGTTCATTTCGTTTTTAAAATGAATCGCTAACCAGTCAAGTAATCTTGGGTGTGATGGCATTTCAGACTGTAGGCCAAAGTCGGCGTTGGTTTTCATCAAGCCGATTCCAAAAATTTGATACCAGATTCGGTTGACCGCGACTCTCGAAACCAATGGATTCGCGTCGCTGACCAACCAATGAGCCAGTTCAAGGCGGTTAGTCGGATTCAATCGCTCGCTTGCGGGTTTTTCAAATATTGAGAAGATCCCAGGCGAAACTTCCTCGCGAGGGGAAAGATACTCTCCCCGATGATGGCGAAAGGTAGACCGTTTATTATCTGGTTCTCGTTCGCGAAAAATAAGTGTTTCGATGCGAGCAGGTGACGTGTTTTTTCGCTTGTTAAGTTCCTGAGTTTCCGGTTGGAAATCCTTGATGGATTGGGCAAATGCGAGTTGAACCCTCTTCGATTCGTTTGTGGATAATTTGCCAAAGAACTCGGAAAATTGCTGGGATGGGAACGATTTGGATTTTGCTAAAACAACCTCCAAATCCTCGGCAAGACGATTAGCAACTGGGCTTTCCTGACCGGTAAAAGAGAACCGAAAACGACCGAGGCTAGCGGTGTAATGTCTTTCAAACAAAAGTCGAACGGTTAATTTTCCCTTTCGTTGTAGAGGCTTGGCTGGGTTAATCACCAATTTCAATCGCATCGCTTTATTTTTTCCGGGAGCCCAACCGGTTGATCCATCTCCGTCAAATACGTTAATGGCAGTCGTTTTAGGATTTTTGTCTTCTGGTTTCGAAAAATCGTGAGAGGCATTGTTGAACTCAATCGGTTCACCATCCAGCGTCGCCGAGATTTCGCTAACGAAAAAATCTCCCTTGCGACCTTCGTAATATGTCCGACCTGGCCCCAGTCCTGGCAATCGTTCGTCGGGTATCGCTTCGAGGCGAATTCCCGTGATAGGCGTTCCGTCGAGTTGAAACGAGATAAAGAACTCGTCGCGTTTTGTCGTATCACCCGTTGAAAAAACGGATCCGTCCTCTAGGGTCTTCAGAAACGGGAGGTTCGATGTCAGTTCGGTAGGTTTCGTGACTTTCCAATCGACAGCGCTTGTTTGCGTTGATTTCAGCCAGTCTTGCCATTCTGTTTCAAATTTTTTGGGAAACGAATTACGCCGAACCTCAAGTTTTTTCAGCAGCTCGGTTTCCAAGAGTCTGGTTTCTGAAACGACGTCGCCGTTCTCAGTGATTTCTGGTGGAATTCTGAAGTCGGGTTCATTTGCATTGTTCATTAATGCCAAAAAACGATAGTAATCGGTATGCGAAATTGGATCGTATTTATGGGTGTGGCACTGCGCGCACCCCACGGTAAGACCGAACCAAACCGTGCCCGTGGTTGCGACTCGATCAACCATTGCAAGATATCGATATTCAAGCGGGTCAATTCCGCCTTCTTCATTTAACATTGTGTTACGGTGAAAACCGGTAGCAACCAGCTGGTCTGGTTTTGGGTTGGGAAGCATATCGCCGGCAATCTGATCGATAGTAAACTTATCGAATGGCATATCCTCGTTAAAGGCTTTTATTACCCAATCTCGATAAGGCCAAATAGATCTGGGGCGGTCTTTTTCATAGCCATTGGTGTCGGAGTATCGAGCCAGGTCGAGCCAAGGCTGAGCCCACTTTTCTCCAAACCGAGGTGATTCGAGCAACTGGTCGACGACTTTTTGATAGGCCTCGGGATCTTCTGAGTTAACAAATTGATTCGCTTGTTCGATTGTGGGAGGCAAGCCAATTAAATCGAGATAGATGCGACGAATTAATGCGTAACGTCCTGCTGCCGGGTTGGGGGCGAGTTGAGCCTCCCTGAGTCTGTCTAAAACAAACTCATCAATTGGGTTGGCGACAAATTTCGAATCTAGTTTAGGCGTGTTCGTTGGTGAGGGCGCGACAAATGCCCAGTGGCGGTCAAAGTTGGCTCCACTCGCAATCCACTTATTGAGAATTTCGACTTGGGCGGGGCTTAATTGCTTTCCAAATTCGGGCGGAGGCATTATTTGCTCAGGGTCGTCCGACATAACCCTGTCGATCAGGCCACTGTTCGAGGGGTCACCGGGCACGATGGCCGAGGATTCAATCGCGTTATCTCGTTCATCAAACCGCAAATCTGCCTCTCGATGCGAAGCATCTGGGCCGTGGCAAGCGAAACAATGGGTTGCAAGGATTGGCCGGACATCTCGATTGAAGTCTTGTGCGTTTACTGAACAAACTGCAAGGCTGAAAGAGATACTGAAAATAAATATTTGTGTTGTTGCTGGAATGCGTCGCGCTGTTGGCAAAGTGCGATGGGACATAACTAATGCGAAGCTTTCACAAAAAATAAAAATAGGCGAAGCGGAAATCAATTTTCATAAGCTTGGCAGTTACTCAACCGCTTGTAATTTATTTCGCTTCTTAAGCTAGACGCTTAAGCGTCGGGGTTCACAGATTGAATTTCAATAGCCAAATTATAGCCTGTTTTCTACAGGGTTTCACCGGCAATTGTCGGTTCTAGCCTCGAAGAACGATTCGCTTGAGTCGATCATAATTGGTAAACGACTGATCGAAATGGTTGGCGATTGGGAAATATCTTGGCTTCGAGAATATCCTAGCGAACCCCTTGGATCTTCCCGGGTTTTGAAATTTCGCTGGGCTATACGCCGAACAATTTGGCGACGTAAAAAGTAACTTGAACGTTAACAACGCCTGAATTGATTTATTGCCAAAAGTTGATTGGGGGAGCGTTGCGACTGCTGAGACAGAAATCGAGTCAATGTTCAATGACTCGATTCTCGTTTATTATGCATACCTATTGAGGTAAAGCGTTTTGATAAGGGAATAGGGATGACAAAGGGCGAAACACCAGAGCTTTGGTACAAAGACGGACTTAAATTTAGTTGCTCAGGCTGTGGTGATTGTTGTACCGGAGCCCCTGGATTTGTCTGGATCGACCAATCGGAGAGCCAAGCGATGGCTGACGCGGTGGGACTCCCTCAAGAAGAATTCGAAGACCAATACACTCGTAAAATCGGGGCTCGTCGAAGTCTTAAAGAGTTTAGCAACGGTGATTGCGTCTTTTTTGATAACCAAACGAGGAAATGCGAAGTTTACGACGCTCGTCCGCGGCAGTGTAAAACTTGGCCCTTTTGGGATAGTAATTTGCGAACGCCTGAAGATTGGGAACGTACATGTGAGGAATGCCCGGGAAGTGGAACTGGGAAACTTCATCAGCTAAATGAAATTGAAGACAGGCGAAAATCAGTAAAGATCTAGTGAGTTAGCTATTTCTTGGGATCGTCGGAGCCAATATCTGGTTTGTATCTGGGCGGTTTGGCGACTTTTCCAACCGGTCAATCTGGGCATTTAATTGACTTTAGTACTTGTAGGTCATACACTTACGGGGCAGGTGATTGTTGAATCGGCGGTTTTAGTGAGGTCGGAATTTCAACTGGCCTATCGATGTTTCATCGGCTGCACAAACACTGACCGACACCCAAACTAGCTTCGTTGATCAGGTGAATTAGCGTTCAAATTTAATTAACAACGTCGGATGTGATGAATGACGAAAAAGGAAATCGTTCGCAGAATTTCGGAAGAATTGGGTCTGAAGCAGACGGACACCAAGGAAGTCGTGCAGCGTACTTTCGATGCGATCATCGAGGCGTTAGCAACGGAACAACGGGTAGAGCTGCGGAATTTCGGTGTATTTGAAGTCAAGAAGCGGGCGGCTAGAAAGGCTCGGAATCCGAAAACGGGCGAGGAAGTATTGGTTCCGTCCAGATTCGTTGTCACCTTTAAGCCGGGCAAAGAGATGGAACAACGGGTCAAGACTATTGAGGAAGACAATCGTTTTAAAGAGTCGGGTTTTATGCCTGATGCGAGAGCACAGTTAGACTCGTTAGTTGAGCGACAGCCACTTCAAGAACCCGGCGATTCGGCTATTTAACAGAGATTTGCTCCCCTGTATCGCCGCGAAATCGTTTCGATTAATCCGCCTTTGGCTCAATGGTATTCCAAGGCAAACACACACACATGATAGGGCCCAGTGATGGCAAATATTTTTCGGAAACTACCTTCAGTTAATCAGTTGCTCGAAAGTCCCCAACTCAAGCAAATGGTGGAAACGGTAAATCACAGTGTCGTGGTCGATGGCGTGAGGAGTTTTCTTGACGATCTACGTGAGCAGGTGAGCACCGAATCGGGTGAAGTCTCGATTCCAACGCCTTCGGAAATCGCTGATAAGATCGCAAACTGGCTAAAAACCGAAGAAAAGCCCTATTTACGACCTGTAATTAACGGGACGGGGATCATCCTCCATACGGGACTGGGGCGTGCTCCGCTTGCAAAATCGGCGATTGAATCGGTGCAAAGCATTTCCGAGGGTTACGCGAGTGTGGAAGTGGATGTTCGAACGGGCGAACGTGGGCAGCGGATCAAATCAGTCGAGAAATTGCTTTGCGAACTCACCGGTGCCGAGGCCGCAGCGGTCGTCAACAATAATGCGGCGGCAACCATGCTGGCGTTATCCGCGATGGCGGAGGGGCAAGAAGTCATCGTATCCCGAGGGCAATTGATCGAGATTGGCGGGAGTTACCGGTTGCCCGATGTGATGGAGTGTAGTGGAGCAAAACTGCGCGAGGTTGGAACCACCAACAAAACACATTTGTTCGATTACCAGCGAGCCATCAACGAAGAGACCGGGGCCTTGTTAAAGGTGCATCCAAGTAATTTTGAGGTCGTCGGGTTTACTAAAACAGTCTCAACCAAAGAGATGGTGACATTGGCGGCGGAGCATGGTTTGCCAGTGATTGATGACGTTGGATCGGGAGCATTGATTGATTTTTCCGAGTTTGGGTTGATGGATGAACCGGTCGTATCGCAGAGCATTAAAGACGGAGCAGATGTTGTCTTGTTCAGCGGAGATAAATTAATTGGTGGGCCTCAGTGCGGAATCATTATTGGAAAGAAAAAATACATCGATACCATCCTTTCCAATCCGTTGATGCGTGCGATGCGAGTGGACAAAATGACCCTTGCCGCGTTATCGGCGACCTTGCGAATTTATCGCGATGAAGATCGAGCCCGGACGGAAATCCCCATCCTCAGAATGCTCTCGATGCCGAAAGAAAACCTTAAACTACGAGCTGAAAAGGTCGTGGCTCAGTTGAGCCATTTGGCGGAGCTAGAAACTTGCGAAGCAGTTGAAGCCGATTCGATGCTCGGTGGTGGAAGTTTGCCTACCCAGAAATTATCGACTTGGTGCGTCGCTTTAACACCCAAGACGCACTCAGTTGACAGTCTGTCAGCGGGGCTCAGGAATAGCGAACCAAGTGTGATCGGGAGAGTTCAAAAAGAGAGGTATTATCTCGACATGCGAACGGTGCAACCGTCTCAAGATGCGGGCCTGGTGGAAGCGGTTGAAGCTTTCCTAAATGAGCTGGGCGCCGACGCTGTGTAAATGGTTGGTTGCATCGTAATGTGTGAACAACATGGTTAACGGCGTTTCGGAATTTGAGTCGGAAGAGATATTGCGTGCGGCGGATCAAAATTGAGTTTGTAAAACGGAAGGATTGATTAGTTTTTCGACTGATAGTTGCAAGGCTGCAATGGAGTGCGATTCCTGTTGGTAAAATCCGCGTGGAAAAAACCGTGTTTTAAACGTGTTTGCTTTTTTTTTCAAA
>JAAEMV010000554.1 GCA_024225195.1 Planctomycetaceae bacterium
CGGCCGATTCAGAAAGTGTATTCTGAGTTTTTCTTACGACGGTTCGCCTTATTGATTTCGTCCCGGTTGAGAGCTTTTTTTCCGCGATCGATTTGGCGATTTTTTATCTCTCGCAACATTCGAAAAGTGATACGTAAAAGCCCCAACAACGCAGCCAACCGCTGATAACATGCCCGCAGTGAAAGCCATGTCGAACGGCTTGGCACTGAACATAAACAATACTGTGCTAATCAACAGGCAAAGCGTGGAGGCCCCCAAATAGCCGAGGCTGGTTTCGGAGCTGCGTTCTTTCACACTGCGATCAATCGCTGTTTGCACCGCATGATTCGCGACTTGCCTGAGCGCATCCAGTGTCGATGTTTTTTCTGGCGCGACATTATGGGGTATGAATTCGTCCGGCAGCAGCGGATTCGAAGGCGTAAGGTCTTCCTCGATCTCTTCGGCCTTAATCGCGGTTTGCAAATCGGCATTTCGGTCGACGAATTCGACGTGTTCCTTTTTTACTTCCACCTCACCTGTTTTCAATCTTTGCATCAATTGGTTCATGTAATCCGTCACGGATTCATCGTCTTCCGCATTCGTGTAGTCGACGCCTGCGTTACGCGAGGGTGCTTCCCTGTCAGATTCCGCAACGGGTAAAACCAAATCACCTGTTGCTTCGTTTGCCATTTCCCGTTTCCCAGCGTCCTGCATTCGCTTGACCACATCAGCCACCGATTCGAATTTTTTCTTTCC
>JAAEMV010000555.1 GCA_024225195.1 Planctomycetaceae bacterium
CCCGGTTGTCAGGCTTTGATCGATGCGGGGATCGAAAGTACGCTCGCTCCGGATAATCGTCTGGTGACTGACAAGGTGCAGTTCATTGGTGATGTGGCATCACCCGCTAACGCGGCGTTGTTTGACCCGCAGACCAGCGGTGGTCTCTTGTTTGGGATCGCCGAGAGTCGTTTGCCCGAGGTTTTGGACTTTCTAGGTCACGAAGGGTTTGAAGAGACGTGTGTTATTGGAGAGGTGACCGCAAATCCGGCAGCGACCAGCGCGTTGACCGTCAGCTCTTAGTCGGTCACTGGCCTGACCAACCTGAATGCACAAAAAAAAGCGTTCCGGATGACCGGAACGCTTTTGATCGTTTGAGGACGTCCTCGACGAATTAACGCTTGGAGAACTGAGTACCGCGGCGGGCACCATGAAGACCTGGCTTCTTACGTTCTTTCATTCGCGAGTCACGTGTTAAGAATCCACCGTCACGGAGTGCGGAGAAATTCTCTTCGTCGAGGTTAACAAGTGCACGAGCGATGCCCATTTTGCATGCCCCTGATTGGCCAGTTGTGCCGCCACCGCTAACTGTGATTCGGATGTCTAAAGAATCTTTTGAACCCACAGCATTGAGTGTATCGATGATCGCACGTTGATCTTGAGCGACGGGAAAATACTCGTTCAATGGCTTGCCGTTAACGACAATCGTTCCCGAACCAGTTTTCACACGTACTCGAGCAACCGATGACTTACGTCGTCCGGTGCCGAGAGATTCCCCTGTTTTTTGATCTGTCTTGGCCATGACTTAATTACGTTAAATTTGAATGGTGTAGTTGAATGGGTGAAACGAGGCAAAAGTAGGTTTCTACTTAAGCGTCCGACCACCTGTGAGAGGTTGAGGATTTTGTGCCTGATGCGGATGTTCGCTTCCGGCATAAATCTTAAGCTTGGACAGCATCTGTCTGCCAATCTTGTTCTTGGGCAGCATGCGACGCACAGCGTCTCGCATGATTTGCTCCGGTTTGCGATTGAGGCGTGCTTCTGCTGTTTCAGAACGCAGACCTGTATAACCGGTGTACCAAGTGTAAGTTTTCTGGTTCAACTTGTTGCCCGAAAACTTGACCTTGTCACAATTTGTCAAAACAACAAATTCTCCAGTGTCTACGTTGGGCGTGTAAGTTGGGCGATGTTTCCCCATCAGGACAACAGCGATGTCCGATGCAATACGACCGACGATTTGATCTTCTCCGTCGACGATGAACCAACCGCGTTCGATTGTGTCTGTTTGAGCGTTGTATGATTTTGTGCCGGGCACAGTTCTTCTCCGGTCTCAGTCACTAACTGAGAGCAATTAAAAGCATTTTGAATGACCCTTAAACACGGTCGGGGTCTTCTATCCCGCCAATTGGTCTCCGACGGGAATCACGGATTTTATCGTTTTGACCAATCTTCCACAAGGGTCAACTTGAGCTCAGATTCATAGATTCGAGCACCTTTTCGTATCGACCCGCGAACCCGAGATTCTTGGCTAGAGTTCCCCAAAATCTCGACAAAATCAAATTTCGTCCCGTTTCTGGAAGCGCTGAAAAGGGCCAATCGAGGCCTGAGGTTTGACTTAGGTTAATTGCAACGGTCGCTGGGAGGAGGCAAATTCGACCACGAAGAGGAAAAAATGCCACTAAAACCGGTAAATCCCTTACGAATTGCCCCAGAGGATTAGTTTCCCAGCAATTTCGATCCGGTTAGGTAATTCAGCAAAGGTTTACGCCCGATAACGTAAGTGCAAGGCTGCGAATCGAACTGAGTCCATTGGATGGATTTGAAAAAGCTCCCCAACTTCAGAACAGCCATGCAATTAGACTTAAGCCCCCCAGTCGCTGAAATGTTCGAATTTCAGCCAATTCTAAAAATAGTGGAATCTCCTTCGCTCCTGCCATCGGCTACGGCTCCCTGTGCCAAGACCGGGAAATTCCTCACGCTTTTCGAAGAAATTACGGGTTGGAAAGCTGAGTTTATCGAATCAAAACAGAGTCTTCGCCGTCGCGAAATCTCAAGCTCGAAAACTGAACCGATTGAAGGTCGGTTTGAAATCACCGATATGTCGCTGGATTGGCCGGCTAAAAAAGCGACCTGTCATCGAGGCAAGTGCGATGAATTGGTGAGTTTAGTGGAACAATTAGTCGGTGAACTTCAAACGACTCAAATGGATCTGAAACGGGCTCAATCCGCGTTGGTGGCTTTTGACCCCGAGGCAGAAATTAATGATGAGAACTTGGTTGACAGTTTTGTTCCCAAGTTTCTTACGGAATCGAAAAGGAATCAGCCGCTTTGTGATTCGGCAAGCGATTTATCAGATCCTCCCGCAGACGACGATTTTGAAGTGGAGCAATTTGTCAGCGATTCAGCGGTTTCCCTGGTTGCTCCGCCATTTGCTGGATGGTCATTTGGAGGAGCCACCGGAATTGTCGGCAACTATTATTTGGACTGGACGGTGGACGAACTGGAAAGAATTTCGCTCGTTGCCGGAGAAATCGATTCTGAATTGGAGGCAGGTCGCGAAGCGACGCTGACGATCGATCCACTGACGCAGGAGTATCGATTGGGTAGCTCTGACGTACAAACGCCAATGGACGATGATTTCACGTTCTTTTATCTCTACAACGAGAGAACTGAATCACTTTCCCCAATTCAATCGGGGGACGACTGGTGCAGCTTAGCTGCGAACGAAGCGATTGTTGCGACCACCAATGGAGCGTTGATGGAACTGGATACCGTCAATTATGCCAATTGCCGGCCGCTTGCTGAGGTCGGTGTTAAAACGGGTGATTCTCGTGATCCTTGGAAATCAGAAGCTAATTTTATGGAACACCAACATCCGCGATTTTCGCCAAACGCTGAGTTGTCTAAAGCCGCTGACTTAGCAACATTTTTTCGCCAAACGACAGGTAACTCTCAACCGTTGTTGGTTCTGAAGCGAGATTAATCTCTGCTGATAATAGGGGCTGTTCTTGCAAATTTTCTAAGATCGCCTTTTGGATGGTGAAACTGGGGCATCGTCGCTTGACCAAACGACATCAATGCTCGTAAACTGTGTACTGCCCCGCGGCTGTGGCGGAATTGGCAGACGCGCTAGGTTGAGGGCCTAGTGGGAGATAATCCCGTGGAAGTTCGAATCTTCTCAGCCGCACTTTGTGTTTTTCACGTAAAAACACTTTCTAATCAACGCTTTGATTACCCTATGGTCGGCAACGCG
>JAAEMV010000556.1 GCA_024225195.1 Planctomycetaceae bacterium
CACACTACCGGACACAGGTTGGATAATGCGGTGAATTGATTCATACTTCTGGATTCATTGACTTGCAATCAAGGAATTCAGATGTCACAAATCTTCACACAGACCTTATCCGTTTCTTTAAGAGAGCATACGGCGCTGTCCGATTCAAGGCTTGAAACGCTCAGTTGGCTGGTTCGTCTGATTATTCAGTTTGGCACGGTTTGCCTGTGGCGGTTGGCGGCGCATGTGGACAGTCCGGCGAAAAAGGATTCCGTGGATAGACGTTTGCGGCGGTTTTTCCAGTATGTCCGGTTTGATGAGGCGTTGATCGCGCGACTGATTGTCCATTTGACGGGCCTTGGCGGCAAGCCGTGGGAACTGGCGCTGGATCGCACGAACTGGAAGTTCGGGCGGTGCGATATCAACATCTTGATGCTCGCGATTGTTCATAACGGCGTCTGTGTGCCACTTTTGTGGACGATGCTGGACAAGGCCGGGAACTCGAATACGGCGGAGCGGATCGATCTGATGGGCCGCCTGCGCCAGATTTTCCCGGAGCAGAAAATTCTGCGCATCACCGGAGACCGGGAATTCATTGGCAATGCATGGATCGGCTGGCTGCACAAAAACGGCGTCCCTTTCGCACTGCGGCTTAAAGAGAATATGCATGTCTGGAATGAACGCCATGCGCCGGTGAAACTTTCGCGCATCGCACAGAGGTTAAACAAAAAAGAGCGTCTGATCCTGAAAGGAACATGGCGCACCGGGCAAGACAGCGATCAAAACGCCCCGGCCGCACGGATCGTCATCATGCGGCTGAAAACTGGGGAACTTCTCATCGTGTTCACTTCTGGACGGCCCGCCGCCGCCCTCGCCGCCTACCGCAAGCGCTGGCGGATCGAAACGCTGTTCTCATGTCTGAAAAGCCGGGGGCTGGGCCTGGAGGACACTCACATGACCAATCCGGACAAACTCTCAACCCTGACCGGCGTACTTGCGATAGCGTTTGCGCTGGCTTTCAAAACCGGGCTGTGGGCCGCACGGCGCACGCCGCCAAAGATAAAATCACATGGCTTTCCTGCCCGAGCCATATTCGCCATGGGCCTCGATACCTTGAGAAAAACCTTCGCCGCCGCAAATCCCGCGCAAATAAAAAATCTGGTTCTCTGCATATGGAACACAAAAAATCCCCGAAAACCCTTGCCCGTCAACGTGTTCTGACAGAGAGTCCGGTAGTGTGCAAAGGGTTACATTTTCAAATCTGAAAGAGCAAAATAATGAAAATTTCGAATCTTGCAGAAATCCTATATTTTTACACAACCGGTATAAAACACTCCCATCTCAACGGATTGAAATTATTGAGATAGTTTTCGGTTGGGCTCTTAGAGAATTTTCATATCCCACTAACCGAAGAATCTATCAAACGATATTACAAACAAAAAGACGAGAATTTTGAAACTAGAGGGCCTTACAGAACTCACCCATTGGAAGCTACAAAGAGCATGGGTGAAAGAA
>JAAEMV010000557.1 GCA_024225195.1 Planctomycetaceae bacterium
TCTTGCCGTTCACACCGCCCTTTGTCTCATGGCACGATGCGGGCTGCGAATCTCCGAACCGTTCAGACTTCGCGACCGACACTGGCGAAGGGACGAAATGACCCTTTATATTGAAAAGACCAAATTCAACAAGGACCGCCTGATCCCGGTCCCCAAAATCGTCATTCCGGTTCTCGACAATTTCCTGGCCGTGCGAAACGCCTTCGTCGGCAGGTCTGCGGATGACATCCCGCTTCTGACGGTCGAACCGGGGGCCGTCGCCTCCAAACATGTGGCCCGCAAATATTTTCACCGGGCCGTCGAACGAATCGGAATCCATTGTCCCAAAAGGATTGTCGGAAACATGACATTCGGGCATCCCCGGCCCCACAGCCTGCGACACTCTTTTGCCGTCAACACACTGAGAGACGTCCGGCGAAGGGGACGGTCCGCCCAAAACGCCCTGCCGATCCTCGCCGCGTATTTGGGACACACGGACTGGCGGTACACAATGAAATACCTCAAAGTCACAGACGCCGAACACGGAAAGGCGTTGGTCGATTTTTGCGTGAAACACAAAAGAGGGGACCGATTTTGAAACTCACCCGTTGTGTCTCATTGTTTTTGACAAGATACCTGCCCGACATTCGCGGAGTAAAGCCGAATACCGTGCGTACTTACAAAGACGCGTTCCGGGGTTTTATCCCATACGCCTCACGATATCTGTCGAAAAAAGTTTCGAACATCGATGTCGCCGACCTGTCGACGGACCTCGTCATCGATTTTTTGGATCATCTTGAAAATGATGCGGGAAACAAAATCGTGACACGAAACAACCGGCTTGCCGCGATTCGTTCCATGACCCGGATGATTCGGCTCATGGCGCCCGAAGACAGGGAAACCGCGGACCGAATTTTGAACATACCGTCCAAGCGTTCTCCCAAGCCGCTTTTTGGGTTTCTGTCGCATGACGAGGCCTTGGCGGTGTTCGATTCGGTTGATCTGAAACGAAAACAGGGTTTTCGTGATTACACGATCCTTCATCTGTTGTACGATTCCGGTGCGAGAGCGCACGAAATCGCCGGACTGTGTGTCGACGATTTCGATCCGAATGAAATGCGTGTCGGCATCCTCGGCAAGGGCGGCCGGTTCCGCATTGTTCAAATTTGGACGAGGACTGCCGATCTGATTGTGCGTTATATAAAGGAACACAGGGAAAAACCGATGCCGGCATTCAGAAACCGGCTGTTCGTCAATCAGCGCGGACAGGGTCTCACGCGAAGCGGCGTTTACAGAATTTGCCAAAAATATCTGAAAAAGACGCTTCCGGAAAATCGTCTGAAAGATTTGAACGCCGCACACTGCTTTCGGCATTCCTGCGCGATTCACATGCTGATGTGTGGGTCGCCCATATCCGACATCAAAAACCATCTGGGTCACGAGGACATCAACTCGACCATGATTTACCTGAGACTCGATCTTTCCAGACGGCGCGAAGTCCAAAAACGCTTCATCGAATACACGAAAACGATTTTGAAAAATGATCCGAAGATCGACGAACTGATCGACTGGGAAAACAACAAAGACGAAATTCTGAAATGGCTTGACAGTTTGTAAAACGTATCGAAAAACAATACCAAAAGAAGCGGCGGACCGGGTGTGTTGCGAGTTGTTGATTAGGCATATAAAATATATCTCGGAGAAGTTTTTTACGCACTTGCTTAGTTACTGTAATTATTCTATTAGCAATATCTGGAAAGCAAGAATCATGATTGAACTACAAGTATGAAAAGATTGTTTGTAAACGCGACTAATTTGAAAATTTGCCGACAATGCCAAGCATACCTATTTTATAACAAAATATGGTTCTAACAGAAGTGCGCGGTCTCTGCGGATTTTATGTTGCGAGTTTTTTGGGAATTTGCCCTTGATGCCTTTATCTCTCTGAAATCATTGAGGATATTGAAATCGGTTGAAATCGATGAAAAACTGTGTGAAATCACCTTGCTCTTCTCGCGATTCACCAGAAGTTTCATTTTGCCCTCAATGAATTTGCAGATACTGACCATCACTCGGTCA
>JAAEMV010000558.1 GCA_024225195.1 Planctomycetaceae bacterium
CTGCGACGGAGATCCTTTGGAAATCGAGACGCAAGTGAACCACGCATGGGTCCAGGGGAAGAAGGTGGATCTCTCGGACAAGCACAAACGCTTGTACCAAAAGTACCAGAAAAAGTACGAGCAGCTTGAAAACGAAAAGTGAATCGGGAAGGGATCCATCCCCTGCCGGATGGGTTCCGATCGCTTCCGTGATTTGAGTTCCACAACTGTGGAAGTGTGCACTATCGTCAGCAACCGCCGCTGCTGCGGCGTGCGCGCGAGCGAGCTCTGGCACGAGCGGCAGCCATTTGGCGACGAGCCATTTCCTGTTCTCGCTTTACGGCGTAGACTTGAAAGTCCGCCTCGACTTTTTCCTTTGCGCGATCGGCTTCACGCGATCCTCCATAACGGTGGAAGACTTGCCACGCGGGTTGGTTGGATCCAAAAGAGCCATGTTCGAACTCGACGATTTTTTGGGCCACATTCTCGACACCCTGATAAGTGGCGAAATTGGCATTGAAGGCTCCGGTCCGCTTGTTCGTCAACATGCCGCCGACGACAAACCAGTCCACGTCGTGGTTGGTTTCCTCATCGGCAAAAGCAGAATCGTCAGCAAACTTCATGCCCTGTAGCTTGTCGAGGACCTTCAGGTAAAGCCGCTCCTTTTTCGGATCATCAAAGGGCGTGCTGACCTCGTTTTCCGAAGGGTCGTATTTGGAGTCATCCTGAGCCTGGCAAAACGGCATGGGTAGGAGTATCAGAAATGCGACGAAAGCAATCATCATGGTGGGGATTTTTGCGGTCATGGCGGTTTACCTCAATTGAAATGCCGGGACTCACTCCATTTTGTGCCACGCGAAGGGCAGAAGCAATCTTGTTTCCCAGACACGTACCGCTCCGTAGAAACGCAGTGCTTGAGAGAATTCACCGCGTTTTCTACGGTGGAAGCCAAATTTTTCCGCATTTTTCAAAGATGATGTTCAAAAAAAAGCGGCTGATCCCCCTGATTTTTGGCGGCGGCCGGTGATTTTGCAGGAATCAGTGAGCTCGGCAAGGCTGTCGCTGGATTCCCGGTCGGCCCGATTTCTGGCTGTCCCAAAGAAGCAATCGCGTCAGA
>JAAEMV010000559.1 GCA_024225195.1 Planctomycetaceae bacterium
CTCGACAGTGGTAGCCGGCCTCCCGCCCATCGAGGCAGGGCCGCAACTTTCCCCTTGGCACGTTTAACCCAGGCGGTCATATCTCGAATCATCACCAGTTTTAAAGTACGCCCGGCAAACAGAAAATTATCACCCGGCTTGAGTTTCGAAACGAATCGCTCCTCAATTGTCCCAAGCCGCCCACCCTTGAGAAATTTGACCAGCACTTCCCGGTCACTTGAAATGGTTCCGATCGACATCCGATGCCGCTTGGCAATTTTATCATCGGAGATGGTCAATCCCTCCTCAGCTTCAACCACCCGTCTAAAATCGGGATAAGCCCGCAGACTCTCGCCCCCTCGCTGAACAAAGTCGAGCACCCATTGCCATTCGACTTGGGTTAAATTCTCAAAGGCATTGGTTTGCCGGACTTCGTGAAAC
This sequence comes from Planctomycetaceae bacterium, assembly GCA_024225195.1. Taxonomy (GTDB): domain Bacteria; phylum Planctomycetota; class Planctomycetia; order Pirellulales; family Pirellulaceae; genus Mariniblastus. The sequence goes on from JAAEMV010000559.1 coordinate 421, forward strand.
AGCGCTTCGGCATCCACATGTGTTCCTGCAGCCAGGGTAACGACATGCTGGACAAGAACATCGAGACTGCCCGTCAACGGAACACGTGACTCAATCCGATTTTGTTTGAGCGCATCTTTTGCAGCAGCCAATTCGATCAGTTCCAGCGCATGGGTTGGAACAAAAACGAGTTGACTTTTACCGCCAGGATAATGGCCACTCCGACCCGCCCGCTGCATCAGCCGCGCGATCCCTTTGGGACTGCCAACTTGCATGACCTGTTCGACTGGAAAGAAATCAACACCCAGATCGAGACTCGAAGTGCAAACAACGCAGTGTAAATTCCCTGCGTCTAATTCCCGCTCCACCCACGCCCTTTTTCCGCGATCCAATGACCCGTGATGGAGACCTATTTTCCCGGCCCATTCCGGTTTCGCATGCAGAATCGCGGAATACCATTTCTCTGATTGCGATCGCGTGTTAGTAAAAATCAGCGAACTTCGTTTCGATTCAATCGCTTCGATCACCGCAGGCACCGACTTCAATCCCATATGCCCCGCCCAGGGAAACCGCTCGATCGTTTTGGGAATCAAACTTTTCATCGACAATTTCCGACGGGCCGGCGCCTTGACCACCGTAGCTGGCACACCCCCCTGCTCTGCTGCGCAGCCAATGGCTGTTTGCATTGCCTGTTCGACGTTGCCAATCGTTGCGGACACTGCCCACGTTCGGGCGCTGGGACTTAATGATCTCAATCGCGACAATCCAAGTTCGGCTTGAACGCCCCGCTTGGTTCCCATCAACTCATGCCACTCATCGAGTACGATCAATTTCAAACTCGAAAATTGAGCCTGCGTTTTTGGATACGAGAGTAGAATTGAAAGACTCTCAGGAGTCGTGATCAGGCAGCTTGGCAATCTATTCTTCTGTTTCGTTTTTACGGAACTGGACGTATCACTCGTCCGCCGCTCAACCAACCACGGCAATCCCAAATCACTCACAGGCTCTTGTAGAGCGAGCAGTGTATCGGCGGCGAGTGCTCGAAGTGGCGTCAGCCAGATGACCTGAATCGACTCAAAATTGTTCCGATTGACTCGCTTCGTTTTCCGCTGGGCTTTCTCTGTTTTAGCTTGCAACTCGCCCGCGGCCTGCTGCTCGTACCAGGCTGCGATCGCTCCCAACCAAATCGCCAACGTCTTTCCAGTTCCAGTCGGACTGTGGAGGATGCCATTATCGCCGGCAACAATCGACTTCCAGACCTCCC
>JAAEMV010000560.1 GCA_024225195.1 Planctomycetaceae bacterium
ATTTATGAATCAGCCAACTCCTGTAACTTCTATTTAGTCGAATTTGAAGTTTGATCTAAGTGAACTACCTTGCGATGATATTTTGGTTGTCAAACTTTATGGCGATACCCAGTTGCTTTGCAGCTATCTAGTGATTGGGTCATTTGAAAAGAATTGTCTGTTGGGATGCAGTAAGGTATATTCAGAACAAAGAGATGCTCGCAATTAAGATGCGTGTGTTATAATTTAAACGGAACTGATGGTTCTATTTGTTCGCTTCGAAGTTTTTTCCTTCGAAGCCATTCTCTCCAAAAGGCTCTCATTTGCTTTGGTCTGTCACGTGCCTCTCGCGAACCCAAGTAGCGCTGCTGATGAAAAACGATGGATTGATGCGTTGAAGTGTAAGCTGGGAAACGCCTTGTCGTCTTCGATAAATAGTACAATGGCATTCGATTAACGGCTGACTCGATAGTAGTTTTATAAATGTTGTTTTGACTAATCGACGAATTGAGAACTGTATCAAATTTCCCATTTACTTGCCGAGTCTGATGTTTTTTTTGTTAGGCGTTGTTAGCCTTTTCGCCCAAGAGGAAATTCCGCTTCGTAAACCGAATGCCCCTAAGCTTCCCGTCGTCTATCCCGAAATTGTTTTGCCAGAGGGATCAGGGCCACATTATTATGTGAATGCCGAGGAGGTCAGTCGTTTGCAAACTGCCCATGCTTCCGGCGGTAAAGTGGCAAAATCGCTGGCCAATATTGTTCGTCAGGCTCAATTAGCGGTTGAGATTCCAGTCACGTTTCCGCCCAGAGGCGGCTTGCACAGTTCGCTCTACCATTGCCCAGATTGCCAACGCAAGTTGAAGCCGGTGTTAGATGAGTCACTGCAAATTGAACATCATCGCTGTGGAAAATGTGATAAGCATTGGAGTGGTTTTCCGTACGATGACGTTTACTACACCAAGGTGCATGCTCAGAATTTCAAACGCGGGTTATTGGTGGCCAAGGCGTTTACCCTAACTAACGAAGATAAGTACGCGGAGTTTGTTCGTGATCTTCTCGTGGGTTATGCAGATCGTTATCGGGGATACAAAAGAACGAAGGGGATTTTATCGCCTGGGCGATATGGCCACATTTGTTCAACCGATCATGAAGCGGGTAGCTTGATGATGCAATATCTTGGGCCAATGTATGATATGACCGGGCATCATTCTTGTTTCACCAGCGCAGATCATCGGCATCTCAAAGACAATATGATCGAGCCGATGATGACTTATTTTGATACTGCAACCATGCGTGGTAAGAGTAATCATCATAGTTTTCACAATGCCGGTTACATTTGGGGTGGTGTACTTACGGGGGATAAGACACGAATCGCTCAAGCCATTTATGGAACAAACGGTGGGTTCATTGAGCAGGTTAGAACGGCGCCTTCTTTAGAAGGGTTGTGGCCAGGTGGATATGCCTACCACTTTTACGCACGGCGAGCCTTGGTTCGAACGGCTGAGGTTGCTCGGCATATTGATCTTGATTTATATGCAGAGCCGCAATTCAAAAAAATGTTTTTCCTGCCGGCTCAAGAAGTCATGCCTGATGGATTCACTCCCAATTTTGGCGACGACCCTGGCAAATATGTTGTCGGTCGGCTGGGAGCCGAGGAAGGTTATGCGGCCTATCGAGATCCCGCCCTAATTCCCTTGTTGTCAGCCGAGGTAACGTGGGAGAGCGTTCTTGCCGGACGGACGATGCCACTGCAGCAGGTTGAGTTTGAAAACGAAAGTATTCTTCTGCCA
>JAAEMV010000561.1 GCA_024225195.1 Planctomycetaceae bacterium
GATAACATTTCCAACTGAGCCGTGGCTTGTACGACAGCGCGAAAGCCTAGGGAGTTTTCAGCGAAGTTGTAGTTTGCGTCGGTCGATAAAACGTGATTGTCTATTTCACGATAGCCAGGCATTAGAAGTCATCGTTGGGTTGAGAGTGAAAACACCGTTATAAGGATTAAGATAAAGGAAAGAAATCCCCGGGGCTGCGCCTGTGAATGGGCTCGGAATCTGATTGTGTGAGTTGGTTTGGCTAGTTGATAAGTGTCGCATGGAATATGTGCGTGATTTGTTTTTAGTTATAAGAAGCGAGATCAAACGTTGGAGTGAGTTACTTCGGCTTACTTAGGGGAAATTGGCGGATGAAGGGCAAGTTTGGAATTGGCAGGAAGTCAGCATCGATATTTTAGAACGGTCGCGAAAGTTGATCAGCGCTTAGGTGCATGAATTAAAAATGCAACAAACGCATGGAGTTCGCTCCCACGCGTCCAACGGAAAGGTCGGATGTAACGACCAATCGGTTTGCCAGCCAATATTTTTGTTTAAAGGCTGTCAGTTTTTCTTTTTTTCTATCAGACGTCAGTGGAGTTGCTACCTTGGAAGGACTGGGTTTGCTTCAAGTCGAATTTAGATTTGGGAGAAAACGGCCATGAATTTTTATTCTAATTACCGCAAGGTGCGTGTTTCACGAAATGGAACCACGTCCGGTGAAATCACTGTCTTGGTGGTTCTCTTGTTTGTGGCAACGGTACTTGCAATTTGCAGTCCGGGTGTCGGCTTTGAATCTTCGGTATCTGGTGTGATCGATGAGATTGTCGGGGTCTTTGAAGCCCCATAGTCAGTGCGGTTTTAATTTCTTGCCTTAACTGATTTGGAATGGCCAATCAATTACGGCTATTCGATCCCTGGCAGATATCCAGGTTCTCCCTGGTTGCGATTGGCTCTCTATTGCCGCAGAGGTCAATGAGTTTGATCGCTCAACGCTATTTCGTTTCAGACTATCCCTTGCGCGGTGACGCGGTGAATAACTGTTTGCTTACAAAGATTTGCTTCTGCAGTCGGTTGTCGGGTCTAGCAACACGAAGTTGAAATGTAGTGGTTGAGACAACCATCGATTGCCGTAATAGATAATTTCTGCGATAGATTGCGAAATGCGGTTAACGAATTTGGAAAAATGTTGAAAGTCGCTTCCGCAGATAATAGATTGATGAACTGAACGGTGAGATGTTTTTTTGAACGAGCTTGCTGTTTTCAATGTGGAACTCGGAGAACGCGAAAAGAATGCGATTGCAGAAGATACTTTACGATTTCAATGAACTGCTTCAGGCTTTTGCCCAATGTGCCACGCTTTGGCGAGTGCAGGCATGCTTGATTTTGCTTAGTTGTGTTGGTGTCTCACATTTGTTCCAAGCGTCTGCCACGGCTCAGGATAAATCAGATAATGATCAAGTCTATGAGTCGATTCTTCGGCCAGCCTTCCAATCTTATTGCTTGAAATGTCATGGTGCTGACGGTGTCGAAGAGGGTGAGGTCAATTTAAAAGCGATAGAAGGTTCCCATTTTGGTGGGGACGTTGAAATGCTAGGCGATCTTATTAGGGTGCTCGATTTAGGAGAAATGCCGCCGGAAGGTGAGCCTGATCTAAAGCCTGAGGAGCGGCAGCGGTTGATCGTTGAGCTAAAGAAAATTCTAAATGTCGAAGTGCAAAAGTTAACAACCTTCGATCAGGCTCCAATTCGGCGGATGAATCGATTTCAATACAATAACGCAGTCATCGATTTGCTTGATCTCAAGTGCATTGTTTTTACCCTGCCTGAACGAATGATGCGGGAGCATAAGCAATATTTTAATCCTGCGTCCGGCAAGATGCCTGACGTGGTAACTGTAGGGAATCGACCGCTTGGGAAATCACAGATGATTGAGCGGCGTCTCGGTGGTGTCGCTGCCTTTCCGCAGGATCTGCGGGCGGAGCATGGTTTTGATAATCGAGGTGATCATTTATCGATGTCTCCTTTGTTGATGGAATCCTTCCTAAAACTTGGCCAGTCAATTACACAAAGCCCCGATTTTGTTCAGCGTAACATTGGTATTTGGAAGACGTTTTTTGAACCTCCCAAAACAAAAGACCAGTGGAAGTCGTCGGTCCGTTCGCGGTTGAAGCCGTTTTTAACTCGCGCTTTTCGTTCGCCTGTGACATCTGAGGTGCTCGATCGGTATGTCAATTTTGCAAATGCTCAGATTGATCACGGTGCCGAATATTCGGACGTCATGAAATCGCTAACAGCAGCGGTGATTTCATCTCCGCGATTTTTCTACCTTTACGATAAAGTGAGTCAAGCAGATGCGTCGAGTTCCGTAGATGAATTCGAGTTGGCGTCGCGAATGTCATTTTTTCTGTGGGGGAGCATTCCCGATCAAACTTTGTTAGATCTTGCCTTTCAAGGGAAGCTTAATACTCCCGAAGTATTGGTTGGGCAGTTCGAACGAATGATCAAGGACAAAAAGATCAAGCGGTTTTGTGATAGTTTTCCTTCGCAATGGTTGCAGTTAGAGCGGATTGTCTCTTCGGTGCCGAACCAGGAGTTATTTTCGCAGTTTTACTTTTCGAAATACCGCGACAGCATGCACATGTTGCTTGAGCCATTGTTATTGTTCGAGACGGTGCTGATTGAGAACTTACCAATCACCCAGCTAATCGATTCTGATTTCACTTATCGATCGAATCGGCTTCAAAATTCATATGCGGAGTTTGGAGACAGCCCGTTGAAGGGTAGGAAGGCGGGAGGAGCCGTTGGTGTCCTGACGTTCAAGCGAGTCCCTGTAACGGATCGTCGTACCGGTGGCGTCATCACGAATGCAGCAACAATGACAATGACGTCGGGGCCGGATCGGACCCAGCCCATTACTCGAGGGGCTTGGGTGGCGGGAGTTATTTTCAATAATCCGCCGGAACCACCGCCAGCAGATGTGCCACCGTTAGCAGATAAACCAGCAGATGAAGAGTCTGGTCTCACCTTGCGAGAGCGTTTGGGATTGCATCGAGAACGGTCGGATTGCAAAGGCTGTCATGAGCAAATTGATCCACTTGGTTTTGCGCTTGAAAACTATAGTCCGATTGGTGCATGGCGGGAGGGATATGCTAACGGTCGCGAGATCGATTCCGCAGGTGTTTTGTTTCGGAAGCACCGGTTCAACGATGTCGTCGAATTTAAAGATGCGATTTTGGTTGAAAAAGATCGATTTACCCGTGGATTTGCTGAGCACTTGTTGTCGTTCGCGCTCGCCCGGGAAATTGGTGCGGCTGATCAGCCTGCGCTTGACCAGATCGTTGAGGCAACGGCTCAGGATGACTACAAGATCCAAACGTTAATCAAGAATGTGATTTTAAGTAAACCTTTTCAGAATAAAACGACTCCAAAGTAGGCAGTTACAGGTAAGCAGATTAAAGTTTGAAATATGCTTCGTCGCTGGCTGAGCGATACAGGATTATGAAGATGACGAATCGAAGAAATTTTTTGAGGGGAATCAGCGGTGCATTCCTTTCTTTGCCTTGGTTGGAAAGTCTGGCGATTGCTCAGACTGCGGGGCCTTCGTCGCCATTTCGGATGGCGCATTTCTATGTTCCGATCGGCGTTGTTCGTCGCGGTTTTTTTCCCGGCGAAGCGGAACATGTGATTCCCAAGGGAAATCTTGGGAACGTCATGAAATCGCTGGGAAACCAAAATCCTGACTTGAGCGTTTCTCAGCTCGATCAACTGACTCCGACGATGCAACCACTCAATGGGATCAAAGGTAAGTTGAATTTAATTACTGGAATGGATCGAACTTTCCAGCAAGGGACAGATGTCCATGCGCAATGTGCTTCGTGTTATCTAAGCAGTGCTCGACCTTACACGATTCAGGGAACGGCGTGGCCGCTGGATCGAACGTTGGATCATTTGGTCGCTGATCACATCGGCACTAAAACTCCATTTTCGACCCTTGAGTTTAGTTGTAACAGCCATCGAGATAATAAGGAGTCTATTTATTTCGATAACATCTCGTGGTACGGAACGGGTCATTTAGCGCC
>JAAEMV010000562.1 GCA_024225195.1 Planctomycetaceae bacterium
ACCGACACCGAGGGGATTAACCTCAGTAAAAAAGAAGAGTTCGTTGCGGAGCGAGAGAGCGCGTTAAAGCGGAAGGCTGAAAATCAACTGCGTAATCTTTTTGGATGGGGTAATGTTAATGTTGAAGTCACCGCTGATTACAAATTTGAAAATGCCGTTCAAGAGAGCCGCGAGCTGGGACCCGATAAATTTCTGATTCAGGAAAACATAAAACAGCAAATAGATCTGGCAGCTGGGCCTGCATCTGGTATCGCAGGCTCTGGGGGGAACCTCTTACCCATCGGTGCAGCTCAGCCCGCCGCTGCTAACAAAAGCCAACTAAAGATGGAAGAGCAGGAAAGCAAATGGGATTTTTCAGAACTGAAACGGACAGAAACAATCGATGGAGCATTACTAAACGCCCTGTCGATTGCCGTCACGATCAACAAACAAGACCGGGATGCCACGCAAATCGCGGAGCTTAAAACAACTCTTGAATCTTCGATTGGCACCGCTTGCGGAGTTCGAATCGGCAAAGATCAGATCACCGTCGATTTTATTGACTTTGTCACCGAGGAACCGCTCGACCCGGTGGCAACGAGCACGATTCCTTGGGATCAAATCAATGAAATCCTCAAAAACATTTCGTTGGGTGTCGCTGCTCTGGTTGCATTATTTATTGCCTTTCGCACCTTCAAAAAATTCCAACCCGATCCAATCGTCACGAGTGAAGCCGCCGCTGCTCCAACATCGCAATTGACACAACTAAGTGAATTGGTCAAACAGAACCCTGAAGTATTCGCCAAGATCATTGATTCGTGGGCCAGTCTCGAAACCGAGACGGAAACCAAAGAAGAATCAACCACCGTAGCCGCCTGAGTCAAATAAGAAATGTCATCGCTTTCAACAGAAGAACGACTCGCGCTATTGCTTAGCGTGCTAGGCCCCGATGCAGTTAACGCTGCATTGAAGAAAATGAACCCTACGCGCTCGAATTTCATCAAGAATTTGCTCGACGAATACAAAACCGACCCTCCCAGTGAAGAGGAGATCGAGTTTATCATTCGTGATTTCAGTCGCTATTTTTCCTTCGCGATGAAAACACTTGGTCCCGAGATTCATCAAGCGTCGACCGCCATGCGAATCGCAAAAAGGAAAAAGCTAAAGAGCCAAGACAAACCGGTCACGCAATCCATACCCTCGGAAGAACCCGTCGTATTTGAAAAGATCGATGAGTCAGGTGACTACGTTCGCGACTTAAATCAACTGGACGCATTTCAAATCTCAACTGCGATTGCCGATGACAACGCCAAAACAGTTGCTCTCGTGGTAAATCTTTTGGAAACCCATTTGGGAGCCGAAATAATCAAGGAGCTTGACGACCATATTCGGGATCAAGTCATTATCTACTTGAGCGAAGAAAGCGCCGTCCCCGACCGCATCGTTCAAGAGGTCTTAAAAACAACCTTCCAAAAAGCCAATGCTGTCACCGTCAAAAAAGAAACCACCAGCCGAATTGACACGTTGGCTCAATTGATGCGTTCGCTTCCTAAAGAGATACGCAAAGGACTCATCGAGAAACTCAACGATCGCGATGAAGAAATGGTTCTTGCGATCCGAGCCAAACTGTACGTGTTTGACGACATCCTGCGTCTCGATGATCGTGACTGTCAGAAATTAATTGGCCAGACAAAATCTGAAATCCTCGCCGTCGCTCTTCAACAGGCAGATCCTGACGTTGCCGAAAAACTATTTAAAAATGTTTCCAAACGTGCCCGTCAAGCAATCGAAGACGAAATGGAATACACCGTGGGCGCTAAAGGTCACGAAATCGAAGAAGCTAGAAAACAACTCGTCGACGCCCTGGCTCGCCTAGACGAAGCAGGGGACATCACGTTGAACTAAATATGATTGAGCATCACGTACAATTCGATCGCCAAGTCAAAAACTGCCGGTTTAGCGATCGGTCAGAACCGGTGACTCGTACCGTGAATCCAGTCACCGCCGAAGCGGCATCGGCCGCAGTCAATGAGCGTATGACCGGGTTGCTTGAAAACATCGCGACTGGAATTGACAGTATCGATCTCAAGACAGCCGAATTCGCAGACGAAGTGGTTTCTCTTTCCATCTCGCTGTCCCGTATTATCGTAGAAAATCTAGTAGGCGAATCTCAGGAACTCAAAGAAAAGCGACTTACCAAAATATTGTCCGAAGCACTTGCCCGCCCCGAGACTCCCGTTGGTGTCTATGTCAATCCAATTAACCTCGATTGCATCAAAAATAAAATCTCGGAAGAAACGAGAACCGAGGAAATTAATTTCCAAATTGACGATTCGATTGAGCCAGGCGAGTGCCGAGTCGAATTTGACACCTACGAACTGCTTTCACGCATGGAAACTCAACTCGATGAAATCCAGGCTGGACTAACGGAGATCATTGATGAGTAAATTCTCCGAAACCGTTCTTAACCGATGCTCCGAAATCGTCAGCAATACGAGATCGCTGCAGCCCGTCGGTTGCCTAACCGTGGCCCAGGGTGCGATCACTGCCTCACTACCCGCGAGTGTGGGCGAGCTTGTTGAAATTGAAAACAAGTCCGGCCCCAACACCCTTGCTGAGGTCATTGGATTCTCCGACGATCTCGTTCAGCTGATGCCCTTTTCGCACAACAATCAACTCCAACGAGGCGATCGAGTTTTTTCTCTCGGACGCCCCATGAAAGTACCCGTCGGCGACCAATTGCTTGGCCGGGTGATTAATGCCATTGGTGAGCCAATTGACGGGAACGGCAAACTTGAAACCCAGCGATTCAAGAGCGTTGTCCTCGATCCACCGAATGCTCTCACCCGAAAACCAGTCGATGAAGTTTTTGCCACCGGACAAAAAGCGATCGACGGCATGCTGACCATTGGAAAGGGGCAACGCGTAGGATTATTCGCCGGAAGTGGCGTTGGCAAAAGCACCCTGCTAGGACAGATCGCACGGTACGCAAGTGCCGACCTTAACGTGGTCGCCCTCATTGGCGAGCGAGGTCGAGAAGTTCTACCCTTTATTAACGAGTCGCTTGGAGCGGAAGGGATGGCCAAATCAATTGTCATCGTTTCTACCGCAAACGAAAGTCCACTCGCCAGAGTCCGGGCAGCGGAATCAGCGATCGCCATTGCCAACTGGCATCGACGGCAAGGCAAAAGCGTATTTCTAATGCTCGACAGCCTAACTCGATTCGCAATGGCGCAACGCGACCTCGGATTGATGCTAGGTGAACCTCCGACTACCCGCGGTTACACACCCTCTGTTTTTCAAAAGATGGCTACGCTGCTGGAACAACTAGGGAACTCCGACCGAGGTTCCATTACGGGACTGCTTACCGTTCTGGTCGATGGCGATGACATGAACGATCCCATTGCTGACTCCGCCCGCTCTATTCTCGATGGGCACATCGTTCTCGACCGAGATCTTGCCAACGCGGGACATTATCCTCCAATCAGTGTCTTACAAAGCCTTAGTCGACTATTCCAGGAACTAACTGAACCGGTACACGCATCCTCGGCTGTCGCCATTCGACAAATCATGGCCAAATATCAGGACGTCATCGATCTCATCCAGGTTGGCGCCTACACCAAAGGCGCTTCTCCACAAACGGATATTGCCGTTGAAATGTATCCAAAAATTTGTCAATTTCTCCAGCAACCCCTGCAAGCGCCCTGTTCCATCGAAGACACCAAGCGACAAATGCAGAGACTCGTGGACATGCTCCAGCACCAGTATCCACCAAGCTGATAAGCCTGTCTCACGAAATGGCATTCGGCCTGAAAAGAACCCATGAATCAAACCAAGAAAATTGAAAAACTCAACAAGGTTTTAGATTTTTACAAGAAAGAATTAGATCAACAAAAATTTCAATTGAGCGAAAAAGGTTCTCTCCTAAAAAAGATTGAACTGGCTTTGCAAGTCCACCAAGCAAAAATAAAGCACTCCCTTGCTGGGCTGGAATCATCCAACATGACAATTAGCAATTGCTTAATTCGAAAACCACTGATTGACCAATTACAAATAGAACTCGAGTCTACTCAACAGCAACTCAAAGAAGCACAGCTCGATTTTGAAAACCAAAAGCAGATTATTAGAAAACAAATGTCAAAAATCGATTCGATGGAAAAATTGATCGAACGAAAAGTAGCTGAGTTGATCTACGAAGAAACAAAACGCGAACACGCGACAGCTGACGAACGGTACCTGAATACCGGTTTTAAAGGAACAAAACGATGAAATCAATTATCATTGCCGTAGTCATCGGCGTCAGCCTTTTTGGGGCGACTTTTTATCTCACCAACTCGTTTATCGAAAAAGACGAGCCTGCAGCAACGGATCCAGTCACTGAGTTCGACGGCAAACTCCCGATGGTGGACACAGCCAAGGCACAGGAGCAGATGCCGTTGGGAATTCGACCGGATGTCCCGATGCCGCCCAGCGTCGCACTCGACCTGATGAACTCAATCATTCAAAGCGAAAAGAAACTGCAGGAAAAAGAAGAGCGGCTTAAAAAGGAAGAAAAACGAATCTCCCTGCTTCGCGAAGATCTCGAAAGAGAACGGACTGAGCTCGAGTCTTTTTCAAAAAAGATTGACTCAAAAATCAACGAAGCGAAAGAAGCAACCAATCTTCTTAAGCTGGAAAAAGAAGCCGTCAAAAAAGAAGTCAAAGAGCTTTCGATGTATGAAAGCCGATTGGGAAAAAAGGTTGGTGATCTAGCGAGTGAAGAAGTCAAACTACAGGTGAACAAATTGAAGCCAACTTTCCGAACAATGGACCCCGCCATGGCTGCGGAGATTCTTACGGAATACACCGCCCAAGGAAACTTTACCCTCGTCGCCAATCTTCTGAAAAGCCTCGAGGA
>JAAEMV010000563.1 GCA_024225195.1 Planctomycetaceae bacterium
CGAAACGTTAAACGCTATCGGCTGGGGAATCAAAGATTCGAGTATTAGAGCTGGTTTGTCGGTTGCCAGTTTGCCGGGGCGTACTGAAATTATTCCCGCGTCAGCGACGGTGATCCTTGATATCGCTCATAACGTTGCCTCTGTGCAGGCTTTGGTAAACGCGTTGCGCTCTGATTTGCCGGAATGGAATAACGCTTCACTTCGTTCGTTGATTTTCGCAACTAGTCGCGATAAAGATGCGAAGGGAATGTTGGAGGAATTGCTGGTGCATTTTGACCGCGTAATCCTGACCCGATACCAAGATAATCCTCGTGGAAGATCTGAGCAGGAGTTATTCAAATTGGCGGAAGAAATCGCTGAGCAAAAAAGATCAGACGGCCAGCATGTGGCTGAGTTTTTTGTCGAAACAACGCCTGAATCGGCCTGGGGGGTGGTCAATCGAGATCTCGATTTGGGATTGGCGGGTAAGCCGTCTGAAGAGGAGAGTGGCAAACAGCTGATTTGTATTTCGGGGTCAGCATTTCTCGTTGCAGAGCTTAGAAAAACCTGTATCGCAGCGCGCATCGAAGGTTGAGTTGTTTTGTTTTTTCACGGAAACTATGAGTCGTGGTTGCTGCCTTGCGTGGTGAGCTTAGAGGTTGAGTTGTCCCTCGAAGCAGCTAGTGTTTGCGATTACAATTTCGCTGTGTATTCGTTGATTTCTTTATTCTTCCGGCAAGATTTATGAGAAAAATAATTACGATTGCCGCTCGTGAATATCGAGCGATGGTAGGCACCAAAGCGTTCCTGTTCTCGATCATCATGATGCCGGTTCTGATGATGGGTAGTTTGTTTGCAATCGAATTGATGAGGAATGCGATTGAAGTTCATGATCGCAAAATTGCTGTTATTGACCATTCGGGGGAATTTGTTGAACTGCTAATTTTGGCGGCAAATCAGAAAAACTTATCTATCGATCAAGGCTTGGAAGATAGCGTAGAGGAAGCGAGCGAATTAGAAGAAAAGCAAGGCGATTTATTGGGGGGAGCTTTTGATCGATATTTCTTTGAGAGAATCGATCCAGCGACGGCGACAGATGAACTTAAGTTGCAGCTTTCTGAACGTATTCGCGAACAAGATCTGTACGCATTTGTGGAAATCCCAGCTGAGGTCGGCAACAATCTAAGCTCCGAAAAAATTCGTTTTTATTCGCAGGATTCTAGTCTCTCGGTTGCGCGAAGCTGGGTTTCAAACATCATCAATACTTCCATTCGTGAGGGGCGTTTTGCCAGTGCCGGCATCGACCCTGCAGTAGTCGAAACGGCCAGTATTCCAATCGAAATTGTTGGGATGGGCCTGGTGGATCGTGGTTTGGATGGTGGATTGAGTGCTGAAGAAGAGAACGATCCCATGAATGCAATTTTTCTTCCCATGAGCGTCATGATGATGATGTTCATGGTGATCTTTATGGCGGCACAGCCAATGTTGGAGAGCGTGCTTGAGGAAAAATCGCAACGTATTGCTGAAGTATTACTTGGGAGTGCGAACCCGTTTCAGTTGATGAGTGGAAAACTTTTGGGAACTGTCGGTGGATCTTTGACCGTATTTGTGATCTACATGACCGGCGCTTTTGGGCTGGCTTGTTGGCAAGGTTATCTGGATCAAGTGCCATTCCACTTGGCTCCCTGGTTTATCGTATTTCAAATCACGGGTGTGCTTTTCTATTCCGCAATTTTTATGGCGATAGGAGCCTCTGTTTCGCAACTAAAGGAAGCGCAGTCGATGTTGTTGCCTGTCTGGATGTTGATGATGAGTCCAATGTTCGTGTGGTTAATGGTCGTTCGTGATCCTTTGGGCATGATGCCGACCTACTTTTCATTCTTTCCTCCGGCAACACCGACGGTCATGATGCTTCGCTTGGCAACGGGGCAGGCGATCCCATGGTGGCAACCGGTGACGTCCATTCTGATCATGACTGTGTCGACGATCTTGATTGTAATCGTAGCCGCACGAATCTTTCGGGTGGGAATTCTTTGGCAGGGAAAGACGCCCAAGCTGGGCGAAATTCTCAGATGGGCGATTACTGGCTAGAGGTTTTCTAGACGTCCCCTCGCGGCGTTGGAAGCTCGCTTATTTGGATGATTCAAGGTTGATTTGCCGTGAAATCCATTCAATCGCTACGCCTTGAGGTGCCTGTTTGGCGACTAACGTTGGTCGCAGATAGCGGACTTCTTGCCGTTGTCCAGCGACTCGAAAGCGATCACCTTTTTGCAGGATGGGGCGAGGTTCCGGCATTTCTCCAAAAGCGTAGGTGCCGGCGGCTTGGCAGGGAAACCAAGTCCCGTCTTTATTAGCATCGGTTAGGTAAAACTCAGGATAGGTATGACCGGGTATCCAAACTGCCCGGGCGGGAATCCCCTGAGCTCGGCAGATGGCGATAAACAGAGAGGACAGTTCTTCGCAGTCTCCATGTTTAACGTCCAAGGCTCGTAAACAACTGTGTATTTGTTTATCGAATTTGTATTCAATGTTTTCGCGAACCCAAACGTAATTTTTTTCAACTTGAGACCAGGCGTTAAGTGATTCGTCTTCGAGTTCACTGGCGATCTTCCGAATCTCTTTTGAGTTACTTTCAATGTAGGGGCTTGGTTTTAAGAATTGCTTTACTGCGCTTGGCAATTTGCCACCGCGAGTAAATTCTGAAGTGTTTTCGGGACTCGTTATAAAGCTCTTTTTGATTTTGAATCGAATGACTGCCGTTTCCGGCCGACCTGCGGTCATTCGATTTACTGAAAAAGAAAACTGTTGGGTCTGTTTGGTCGGATTCTTGAATCGGATTGCCCCAACGCCCTGAGACTTTTCTTCCGAAAGGATTTCAATTTCCTGTTCAGGCCAAGTCATTGGAATTGGGACGGTAGCAGTAATCCCTTGCGCGTTGGCAGGAGCAGATAGTTTCAGGCCAAATTCCCAAACGCTCTCAACGGGTGTTTCGCTCATCATTTTTGAAAGTGATGGCGTCAGCAAACCGTTTTCACTTGGAGCTTGGGTTTGGCCTGTCGCCGATGTTTGAATAATTAACACGACTAACAGAGCGAAGAAATTTTTAATGAGTTTTGTGTTGTTCATGGATATGAGAAAAATTAGTCTTCAAGGAGGGTGCGCTGAAATGCGACTGCGGGCTTCGATTTGCCTTGGCAAGTAGCAAATTCTCCAACGAATTTTTGGCGGCTTTCCTTCTCCGGCACTTTGATGCTATCTCCCTTTTGAAGCACGATTCGAGGTTCGGAGTACGAGCCGAACTCCCGAACTCCCCCTACGCTGCAAGGGAACCAATGAGCCTTTTTCTCGGAATCGACCAGCATAAACTCTGCGTACTGTGTGCCTTGAACCCATACCATTCTCGCCGGAATTTTGTGGGCACGACACATGGCGACAAAGAGGCCGACTTTATCTTCGTTACATCCCAAGCGATCGCGAAAGACTTTGATCGTGTCGCGTGGCGGATCGGATGTGTCTTCAATATTGTTGCGTACCCAGTCGTAGATCGCTTCGATTTCCGACCAGAGGTTGTCCTGGTCTTCGACAATTGATTTGACTTCTTTTTTTAATTTTGAATCACGGAAATTTATTTGAGGGCCAATTCCGAGATATGGTTTTCCATCGCGTTGGCTTGTTTTTGGCCTAACAAAAAGACTTGGATCCACGGGAGCATTGATTTGGCTGGTGGAAACCAAAAAGGTCATTGAGATTGTAATTTCTTCACGCGGCCTGATTTGGGGAATCTTAGCGATGATTTGCTTAACGCCCCCTTCGAGATCTCGGTAACCGACGTTAGCAATGTTGGTGGGGATGTCGTCTTCTGCCACTGCTACGGATTGTTCGGGCCACTCGGTGGGTACCGGGATGGTTAAGAGCATGTTTTTGGCTGGTCCTGATCCACCGCGGATCTTGGCTGTAACTTTCCACTTGGTCGTCACTGGGTTAGAGAAGGTCACCCCTTCGATATCAGTCTCTTGGGGGTTCTTAAGGCTTGGACTGTTTGGAACGTTGTCCGGTGAGTGGGAGGCTGCGGCAGTCTCGGTTAATGGAAGCCAAATCAATGTGAGCCAAATCAACGATGCCGTAATGGCAGTTGCAAAAAAAGAAACGAAGTGCCTGCTACGTCGACGCATGGTAATACTCGCTTGAAAAGACCGATCCAATACATGATACATCGTATGGATTGCTTGGCAGCCCTTATTTTTTTGCTGGTTTTTTTTGCTGGGTTGGCGGAGTGCTTGCGAGGATCGCTCTCAAAAGTCTGGGTTTTATGGATTAAAGAGGGCAGGTTGAAGTCTGCGTGGGGTTTCTGGCTGAAGCGGTCATCGCTGAGCTTGCCGTCAGCGAGATTTAGAATCAGGAAACGAAAAAGAGCGGAAAGCCTATAGCTTTCCGCTCTAATGGGATCAGGAGGTTTATCAGGCCTGCAACAATTGTCATTGTTTGCAGTTTCGGTCGGTTTGCGATGATTAAAAATCAGGTGGAGAAATAATGTCGCTTACCAGTCCCGTGTTAAACGAGTTTTTGGAGTCAAGAAAGCTGGCTCCCTCGGTGGCCGGAGCTGGAGAAGGAACTTGTCCATTTTCAACTGGGGCATTGATCGTCGGCTGCATTGCCGGGCCAAGCGTACCGCAATCGTCGCACAGCGGGGCAACGTTGGAGTCGCAATTCATCATTTGACCTGCTGGTGTATTGCACGTGCTGCAGGCGTCTCCCTTACACCAAGACCGAAGTTTCGTTCGGATCGGTTTATTTTTAAACGGGTGAGCCAATGAGTAATCGTTGCATGCGCATCCACTCATTAATCCAGCCAAACACATGCAAGCCGCAAATTGTAAAAATCGTTTCATCGCCATGTCTTCCCATGCCAATCATATGGATACAGTCGAAATCAAGGAGCTGATTTCGGGTGTAGAAACGTACAACACAATAAATGATGTGCAAGCACATCACGTGTATTTTTTACATCATCTTTTAAAAAAAACGGGAAGGGCGGTCTAAAACCGACCTACAGTACTTCGAAACACATTGTCACGCCCATCAACATTTCCGTTTGTAACTAACATGCGGATTAATTCGAAAAGTTGTATTTCCAATGAATATTACTCTTCTGAAAAATCGAACATGGATTCTCCAATCATTATTAGCCAGCATCTTATGCCTGGTTAACAGTTACGTATTGGCTGAGGACTACTTGGCGAAAAAGAGCGAATTAGTGAACGTCAAATCGACGTTTCCCATGGGATCGCACACTGGAGACTTAACCACTGAAACGCCTTTCAATGCTAAGTTGATTCAAGGTAGAGATAGAATTGGTCAGTGGATCGAAACAATCGACACTCGCGGTCGAACGCGGATGATCGAAGTCTGTTCAAGAGATGATGTTTGGTTGGTGTCAGCCCGAGACTCTCACTGCCACCCCAGTGATACGTCCCTGCTGGAATGCTCTCGTCTCGTCAACGGTTGCTGGCAAAGTGAGGATCTCGCTAATTTGACGAACGACCATGCTCAGGACAAAGCCAAAGTCACCATGATTTATGTTCATGGGAATCGAACTAACTTGAAGTGGGCAAAATCAAGAGCGTTGCAGTTTTATGATAACTCTCTGCGAAGCTGTGAGCGTCCTCCCCTTCGGTTTGTCGTATTTGCCTGGAAGTCGGAGGCTGAAAAGGCACGTATCATTCAAGATTATAAAATTAAATCAAATCGCTCGGTGACCGTTGGTAAAGCATTTTATGAACTCCTGGATCATTTCGATGACAGGAAGATGTTGTTGGGTGGATTCAG
>JAAEMV010000564.1 GCA_024225195.1 Planctomycetaceae bacterium
GCAAGCAGTTGCCCTCCCTATCACCTCTGATAAAGGGCTGCGAAGGTTTTCATGCCGGTCGTTTGATATCTGTCAAACGACCGGTTTTTTTGCACCAAAAGGCATCGCAAAGTCTTGATTTACCGCGATCGGATAATAGTGGATCGTAGCCGCCTCTGGCCGACATTTCGTTAAGCAGAACGACGGCAACGCTTGGAAAAGAAAGGGTTCATTGCGTTTGGTTGTGAGAGGGTGAAACTTCGGACACGAGCATATTTGTGGATGACGATTTCGAGCTTGCTTTCAAGCTCAATGGAGAAGTGGCAAAACGACGATCACGATCCCAGCCCTCGATCTGAGTAGCGAACAGGCTTGAAATTACGGCGAAGACCAATTGCATGCTTCGCCCTCTCGGCCAGGTCCGCTGGGTGAAGGGGCGATGAAAGGCACTCTCAGACTTTTATTTTTTGGCATCGACCTAAATCGGAACGGTTTAGTAGTTTGCACTTATTCTTGTGACCGTTGTATGCTTCGCTGGAA
>JAAEMV010000565.1 GCA_024225195.1 Planctomycetaceae bacterium
CGATGGTTTCAATTGAGGTTCCGTTGGTAAAGATACGAAGGGACTGATCGATCAATGCCGCGAGCAATCGGTTCACTACGAATCCCGCGCCGTCGTTCATGGCAACTGGCATTTTCCGCAACGATTTTACAAATTTGACGGCGGTTGCGATTGTCTGTTCAGATGAACTTGGCCCGCACACGACCTCGACCAGCGACATCAATTCTGGATGGCAAAAATGGATTCCACAGAATTTTTCTGGTCGTTGGAGATGGTCTGCGAGTGTTTCAATTGGAATTGCCGATGTGTTGGAGGCAATGACGGTTGACTCGTCGACAGCGGATTCAATTTTTTGAAGGACTTGCGATTTGACCGACGCTGTCTCAACGACCGATTCAATTACCAGCTCACATTCAGCCAGAGAGTCGTAGTTTTCACAAGACTTGATCGAGCGTTCCGGGTAATCGCGTTCCAATTGACCAGTCACTGATTGTTGGGTTTCCGTGTTTGCATCGAGCAGCATGACGTCGAGGCCTCGTTTCAAGCAGTTCTCTGCGATGGCCTGTCCCATTAGTCCTGCCCCGACAATCCCCACGGTATGGATTTTCGTTGGCGACAATTTCATGTCGACCAAACCGGGTTGTTTTTTGTTGCGATCGATCAGGAAAAAATGATTGATTAATCCGCGACTGGCGGGACTACCGTAGACCTGGGACATCGCGACCGACTCGGAATTCCAAGCTGCTTTGATCGGCAAGCTGGCCGATCGAGTCATGTGTTCCAGTGCTACGGTTGGTGCAAATGGAAAGATCGTTTTGTTTTCAATGATTCGTTTGCCATGCTTGAGCACGATCTGTTCCATGTCGCCAGCGTTTTCGACTGGCCCCATGATTTTTTTTCGGTCGAAGATAAACGACTCAGAAGTGGAAACGCGATGGATCATCTTGATCGCTTCATCGATCAGTGATTCTTGTGGCACGATCGCATCAATTAAGCCGATCGAACTTGCTTCGCTGGTGGAGATCAGTCTTCCGCTGGTGACCAAGTCGATGGCGGCATCGAGGTTGGTGATCCGGGGAAGCCGCGCAGTACCAGCCCAGCCTGGCACTAAACCTAGCTTGACTTCTGGTAGTCCCAAGATTGTGCGGCGATCATCTGAGGCAATTCTTAAATCGCACCACATGGGGAGTTCGAGTCCACCCCCGACGCAGGCGCCATGAATGGCGGCAATCGAGACAAATGGACAGCGGCTGAACCGAGCCATTACCGCCCTGCCCCGTTGGCAGAATTCAACAATTTTTTTCTCGGGCCAATCAAGTGTTGCAGCAATTCTCTTTAGATCCGCACCGGCGACGAAAATGGTCGGTTTAGCAGAAATTAAAATGACACCTTTGAGGTCTTTCTGTTCCGCCAGTTCGGCCATCGTACGATCGAGTTCTGAAAATAATTGCTCGTCCAAAATGTTCGCCGCTGATTCCGGCGCGTCCATGGTGATC
>JAAEMV010000566.1 GCA_024225195.1 Planctomycetaceae bacterium
AGGAAAGGCATCTGCCATCGCCTATACTCTGATTGAAACAGCCAAACTCAATGGTGTTGATCCACAGGCTTGGCTCACTGATGTTCTCAGCCGTATTGCGGATCACAAGATCAACCGCATTGACGAGTTGTTGCCGTGGAACTACCATGCTGGCGAGTGATCAGCAGGACGCTTACGATTTAAGAACATCGACCTTGCAATGAAACCAGTGCAAATCTGCAATTGATGATTTTTCATGATCCAAAATCTCCCGTGTGGGTGTACTCTAGGTCATAGACCCATAAACAGAGTCGAAATGGCAGTAAAACTGCAAAAATATGCAAGGAAAAGTGTGCAGGATGGGCTTGTTGCCCATTCAAGCGCTTTGACGTAGTAGATTGAAGCAGTTTTGCCGTCCTTCGGATATGACCAATTTGCCCAGCAACAGTGATGAGAATGGGAGGCAGGCGATTATCTGCACTGCGACAAATTTCCGCAGACTTGGTAATTGACGCATGCCGGGAACAATCATTGGCCTGAGATTGGATCAATAGCATAGAATTTGCTTCTGATGCCATTACCGCATTTTTTCAGCCATGATCTCGGCTGCTTCTCTCAGAGGCTCATCGGCCAAATGGGCATAGCGTTGTGTTGTATTTGGATTTGTATGCCCCAGAAGACGACCAACGATGGCAAGGCTCATGCCGCTGGAAATGAGTTGGGAGGCATGGGTATGGCGATTGTCATGAATCCACCTGGATATCAAGAAGTTCGGTCGCATTGAGCACTTTGCCACCGGGTTACCGGCTTTTCATGAAGCAGGAATCGCCTATTACAAAAACCCGGTTCCATGCACAAATGCACGCACGGGAATCGCTTGAAAGAATCATACCCTGTTTGTGATTGCGTTAAACAGGTATTCATCGTCCCAAGCTGCTGTTTTTCTTCGAACTTTTATGCTTGCTTTGTCGGGTATTTGTTTGATGATATTGAGTGCAGTGTGACGGATAAGGGCCATGTTTGCAGGGCCATTTTGGGTTCGAAGCCGCATCAAGTCATCGTGGAAGACCACATCCATGACCCAGTGCAAGCAGTTTTCTATACCCCAGTGGGCACGTGCGGCACGTAACAGTTGGACTGCTGTGAGGTGGGCTGAAGAGATATAAAAGCGTCTCGAGCGGCTGGTCTCGCCATCTTTTTCCACTTCGGCTTCGACCATGCCAATGGTTGTCAGCCCGGCAAAACGTGGCTCGCCCGGCGCCGCCCGATCTGCATTGAGCCAGTCAACCGCATGACACACCGATGCGTGTCGTATTTCTATACGGCCATGGTCTGCATCGGTGGTGGTGTGGCGGTCGAGCCCTTTGGCTGCATCAAAGAATAGAGCCACTTCACTGTGCAGCGATTTCTGGTTCCCCTTGAGGGCCAGAAGATAATCAGCACCCTTGGCAAGAATGTTCGATGCGATGTTATGTTGGCAGCCCATGGCATCAATTGTCACCAGCGCACCGGTCAGTTCCAAACGCTCCAGCAACATGGGTATTGCACTGATTTCATTCTCCTGTTCATCGCATGGCTGCTGTCCAAGCACCAACCTTTGTCGACTTGCCCAGGCAGAAACCAGATGCAATGAACGGCCATTGCGGGCATGCGCTCGCCTGGATGTCTTGCCGTCAATGGCGATAATTTCCGGATCATCATCACGCAATGCCGAAACCCAGTTCGTAAAACACTCGCAAAACAATTCACCGGGCAAAGCATTCATCACATCATTGAGCGTATCATGGGAGCAAATGCCGTCCTCGAAGGGCAAAAGTCGACGTAAAAATTCCAACTTGCGCCTGCCCCAACGCTCAATCTCAACAAAATCATCGGCTCCCGCCAGCACCCCGCAAAGCACCACCAGCAAAATCTCCGGCAGTGGGTATAGAACCTTCCAGCTCTGCCGCGGGTCTTCAAGAGCACAAAAATGGTCAAGTATGTTGGTCGTTGTCATAGGCACACCTCGTTGGTTGGAGGTGTTCTATTAATCACATAATTACGCGAAAGTTAATCGTTAGCTTTTCAAGCGATTGCCGTGCAAATGCACGTTTCATCTTGATAAAAGCCTTGTCGGCAAGTAGAATTTGTCTGTCATGAAATTTTCTTCGCCAAATCAAATATACTCAGACTCCCCAATAAATCAGTTTGAGATTTTTCTTGCCATATCAGTTCAAAGGGATTCTACAGTTGTTGTATGACAAATGGCAAATCATTTTCACTAACGCAAGACGAACGAACGGAACTTGAGCGGGTTTTGCGGCGTCGCAAGGCTGATGGCCTGATTGTTCGCCGCGCCAATGCGCTTTTGCTTTTGGACAATGGCTGGAAGGTGGATCAGGTGGCTGATGCTCTTTATCTGGATGCGGAGACGGTGCGCCAATGGCGCCGCCATTTTATCAAACACAATTTGCGATTTTTATGTCTTTCGCCCTATTCGAAGCGTGAAGGGCACCTTTCATTTAAGCAAGAAGGTAAGTTGAGAGAGCATTTGAACCTGCATCCGCCGCGCTCGACCAATGAGGTACGCGCCTATGTTAAAGGCAAATGCGGGCAGATCTTTTCGCGCTCAGGCGCAATCAAGCTGATGATGCGGCTTGGCTTTGTCTACAAGATGCCAAAGCGTCTGCCGTTTGATGCCAAAGAAGACGAGCAGCGCGAATTCATCAAACAGTACAACAACCTTTGCAACCAAATGA
Organism: Planctomycetaceae bacterium; assembly: GCA_024225195.1. GTDB lineage: Bacteria > Planctomycetota > Planctomycetia > Pirellulales > Pirellulaceae > Mariniblastus. Next base: position 2,718 of record JAAEMV010000566.1, read on the forward strand.
TGGACGATGAGACAGTTGTGTTTGGTGATGGTGTGCATCCCGAGTACCAGGCAAGACCAGCTTATGGCTGGTTTTTGCGCCAGACCCGTCCGGCAATTACCGCCACATCCGGTCGCAAGCGGCTGAATATTCACGGGGTGCTTAATCTTGAAACCTTTCAATTCCAGTTTGTCGAGGTCGAAAAGATCAACGCCCAAAGCACCCGCCAATTGCTGCAAAAACTGGAAAGTGCCTATCCTTCAAAGCGCATCATTCATGTCTTTCTCGACAACGCTCGCTATCATCACGCAAAGGTCTTGCAACCTTGGCTGAATGCACCAGAACGACGGATAAAACTACACTTTTTGCCGTCCTATGCGCCGCATTTGAACCCTATCGAACGACTATGGGGTATCATGCACAAATATGTCACCCACAACAGACACTACGACCATTTCGACGACTTCACCGAAGCAATTCTCAACTTCTTCAGAAAAACCCTGCCTAAAAAATGGCCTGAATTCCGCGACACCGTGACCGACAACTTCAGGGTGATAACACGGGAAAACTACAAGCTAATTGGGTAAGATGAGTATA
>JAAEMV010000567.1 GCA_024225195.1 Planctomycetaceae bacterium
CGAGTATATCGCAGTAAAAACTTTACAACTGTAGCGGTTGTAACTAAATTACGGGTCCCCCCTAACGATTCAACATTAGGACCCTCCCCATGCGTGATCGAATAAAATCCATCCCACAGTATTCCCGTCTCCGCACTCGCGATAATAAAAGAGCCTCCAATCGGTTGGCGGCTAAACTCGCGTATCAGGCTTTGGAGCCCAAGCGTTTGCTTGCTGGTGATTTGTCATCCGATGGTGTTTGGCAAATGCTGCCCAAAGATGCGGTGCAGGCCGCGGTTGGAACCAATTATATTCAGGCAAACGAGTTCAGCCTCTACGGCATCAATGAAGTAGAATTGTTGAGTTCGTTGGTCGAGGCACCGTTGGAGTTCACGCCAGGCTATTTGGATAGCTCAATTGTCCTCTCGATACCAACGCCTAGTGGTGCATTCGATCAATTTAAAATTGTCGAAGCGCCCATAATGGAACCGGAGCTGGCAGAGCGATTTCCAGATATCAAAACCTATCGTGGTTTCGGCGTAGAGAATGCCAGCGAAACGATTCGCTTGGATTTTACCCCTCACGGATTTCATGCATCGGTCCGAAATGCTACGCATGGAAATTATTATGTCGATCCGTATTTTCATCTAAGCGACGGGCCTTACATGAGTTACTACACTCGTGGGCAGGTGGTTGATGCAGAGCGAGCAACGTTGAGCGAGTCTGTTTATTCAGATACCGGTGAGCTAATTTTTTCCAACCAAGATCTTCCCGCCGAGCATCATTCCGAACCCCATGATCATTCCGAGCTCCATGATCATTCAGAGCTCCATGATCATTCAGAGTTTCATGATCATTCAGATGCCGACCACCACTCAGGATTCCATCACCACTCTGAATTCGATCATCACTCAGAGTTCCATGATCATTCCGCATTAGATCACCACACGACAGACGATAGTGATCACAGTCTCGTTCCCAATGGCGGCGATGGCGAAGGCGATATTTATGGTTTTGGGCCGCACGGAGCCCAGTTGCGTACCTACGAATTGGCAG
>JAAEMV010000568.1 GCA_024225195.1 Planctomycetaceae bacterium
CCGTAACCCTCACGTGCTAGGATTAGCGGCAAGCCGGCTCCAACGGTATCAACCGGAGATTCACGAACATAATGTTCTGGAGCCTTGTAACTCACCAACGGCAACTTTTGATTCCATCGCGTGCAATTATCTTCTGCATTGTCTGCCCGGACCTTTACCGCAAAAATGCCGGATCTTTGACCACCTGCAGCTCTTGCGAAGTCCCGACTCCACCGTATTCGGTTCCACGATTCTGAACACCGGAACTGCCACTAATTGGCTGGGGCGACAACTGCTGCGTTCCTATAATCGCAGGGGTATCTTCAGCAATCAAACCGATGATTTAACGACTTTAAGAAACGAACTTGAGAATCGATTTGACATGGTGGACATCGAATTAATAGGCTGTGTAGCCCTCTTCAAACTACGTTAAACAGCCGAGCGGCCCTCTTTAAATTTTCTTATCATGCCACCGATGAAGGCCCTGAGCCTTAAGCTAACCCAACGGAATTTCCCTACCCCCGCCAACCTGTTAACCTGACCGTGCCCGAGAATCGGCTTTCCATTTGGTGCCTACAAATTACCGATGA
>JAAEMV010000569.1 GCA_024225195.1 Planctomycetaceae bacterium
GTCGATAGGAATTCGAAAGATTTTCCATTGCGTCGGCCAGGTCGCTTGATTCCCAAATCCACGACGGCTGTCACGAAGTCCCGTTTGGGCTTGGAAATCCTTTAAATAGGGGGACCAGGGCGTGCAATTAAAGTCACCCACAACAACAGTCGGCATATCTAAATCACCGAGCAGTTCTGCGACTTTTGTGAATTGTTGATTTCTAAACGACATCCGTGCTCGGGAGGTCGGGGAATAGGTATGAACGGCTGCAAGCCGTATCGTCTGTTCGTCAAATGAGACGACTGCCGAGAGAAACGGATTGTCGATATTGATCGCCGGTAACTGGCGTTCTTGAACATCCGAAAGTGGATACTTGCTAAAGATGGCAACTCCAAAACCGTGTGGGCGTGGATTACTGACTGAATAGGGATAGGTTTCCTGAAGCCCTTTGAGTTCAGCGTCCCATTTTTTGGAGTATTCTATAATCGTTACTACATCCGGATCGTGTTCGGCGACTTCGTCGATAACTGCTTGGTAATTGCGATTAATAACCAGCACATTGAACGACATTATTTTCAGTGTCTGGGATGCGGTCGTAGATGTTGAGATGGGATAGTACATCGACAGAGTGCCAGAGGTCGCAAGTAAGGCCAGAAAGGCCAGCACACAAGCAAGTCTGTATCGTTTCACCACCACTGACAGGATGCCAGTAGCAGCGAGTGTCAACATAATTTGGAATCGAAAATTGCAGGCAAGCTCTGCCAGAAAGAAAAATCTTCCGGTGAGCGTAAACAAATATATCCCAGCCGTCAGAAGGCCAAAAACGAAAATGAATTTTGAAAAGATCGATTTGGAAAAAGAAATAATTCCTGATCGTTTTTCGTTAGCGACTGGTTCGTTCATGGAGACAATTTATTAAGGCGCCGTAGCAGATTCAGACGCTTTTTTGATGGCTGCATGGGGTTTGCCGGGACTCATCGATGCAGCCTGATACAAGTAAGGATTCAATGTCGGATCATTATACATCTTAAACTGCCGATAAGTTCGATGGCGTTTTTTACCAGAGAGAATATCATCGATCAACTGTCCAAGTGAGCGGGACAAATCGTCTTGCTGCAATCGGCAGACGGCAATCTTTTGCCTTACTGATTCGAAATGCTCCTCAGAAACATCTTCACGCTCCAACTGCTCCTGAAGGTGATACAGTCTCAATGCCAAGATTGATAGACGATCAATCGTGCAGCCAGGAGTCTCGGTATTCATCGAAGCATTAGGGTCAATTTCTAATTCTGAGGAATTGACAATCAAGGCAATCTGGTCATCAATTTTTTCAATCCAGTCATTTCGCTGTTGGTTGTATCCGTCGATCGATCGTTTGACGCGAGCAATTTCTGCGTCAGTGACATCTCTCGAACGCGCGATATCTTCTTCGTGCCACAACAGATAGTTAAAGCTATGTTGCTCGCAAACCAGCTTTAGGAAACCTTCGTATTCGTTATCGACTGGTACTTGGTGCCAGCGGTCAACTGTCAATGTTTGCAGGTCGGTGATTTCTTTAATGTCGATCATGGTTCCATCCATTGTTGTAGCCGAATCGTCTGTTCGGCCTCTTACGATTGCGGCCTCGTCCTAGGTGACTAACTCTGGAGTTGAATTCTACGATGATTTGTACAAATCAACTATGCCGATTTAGGTGATACAGGCTCGCCGTGGTGTACCTAAAAAGGGATGCAATAACTCAATATCGAGAAAAATAATTGGGGTTCCAGGGGCACTAAGACGCGAATGTGCGTTGGATTGATGGTGTGACTTGCGTATGATGAGGGCAGAAGCGAATGGAAATGCGGGGCTCGCAGATTCCGTTCGCTAGCAACAAAAGGGTGACTCGAATGCGTGTTGGCGAACCGAATGGCTGTATCAGAATAGTCTCTTCTCCAATTTGTTTTTTTGTATTAATCCTGCTTTCCCTTTTTTGTATCGGCAGTGACGCGTTTGCCTTGGGGACTCAGGGGCAGAGTTCTAATCGTTTGCAGCAAACTCCGGTTGAAAATTCAGGTCAGTTTCCTCTACAGGAAGCGAACAAGTTGAAGCCTCCCATTCGACTGATATCCCAAGACCAGAAATCGGCTTTTGATGGAAACCGGTCATTCGGCTACCTCGCGGACATCTGTAAAATTGGTCCCCGCCCCAGTGCTTCCAAGGGGATGGCAAAGCAAAAAAAATACATCCAGGCTCATTTCGAAGCGATTGGCGGTCAGTTCTTTCAGCAAGAGTTCATTGCCAAGAGTCCTTATTCAGGAAAAAATGTAAAGCTGCACAATTTATTGATTCGGTGGCATCCAGAGCGGACTCGACGGATTTTAATATGTTGTCATCATGACACTCGCCCGTTTGCCGATGCGGATAAGCGTAATCCTCGCGCGAAATTTATTGGCGCGAATGATGGGGGAAGTGGAGTCGCTTTGCTTTGCGAACTGGGGCATCATATGAAGTCACTCAATGGTGAGTTTGGTGTAGATTTTGTGTTTTTCGATGGTGAGGAGTTTGTTATTCAGCGTCCTCGAGACCGAATGTTTTTGGGGTCGACGTTTTTTGCTGAGCAATATTCGCGAGGGGTGCCTAACTGGCGTTACGAGTGTGCAGTTTTAGTCGATATGGTTGCCGATAAAGATCTGCAGCTGCCTCTGGAGGGAAATAGCCTGCATTTTGCTCGCGGTCTAACAGAGGAGATCTGGGATGTTGCCCGTGAAATCGGCGTGAGGGAATTTGTGCCCGAAGAATTTAAGTTCATTCGTGATGACCACCTTCCCTTGAACGAAATCGCCAAAATACCGACTTGTGATATTATTGATTTTAATTTCCCTAACCCAACTGCGGGGAACATATACTGGCACACGCGAGAGGATAAATTAGAAAATTGCTCCGCTGAGTCGCTGGGGAAGGTCGGTGCTGTTGTTTTAGCTTGGCTTCAGAAAAAACAGCGAACTGCGAAATAGATAAGTTTGGATCAACTTAGTATGGTTGTCGAGTTCGATTTCTTTGCGTTGGAAATGAGTTATTGTGATTGATTCTGGGTCTGTAATTCAATCGTTCGAATTGCTGGGAGCATTTGAGGGAATTAAAGGTTTTTCTTTGATGCTGGGCATTGTTGCCATTGCCTCGGGCTTGTTCCTTTTCTTAAATCACCGGCGGCATCTCAATGAAGTCCTTTCGGACGCTAAGAATAAACGTATTTTTGCGTTTGAGATTCGGAAATATCGGCGACGGTCGGCGATCAGTGCGATGATTACGTCAACCGGTTTTATGTTGGCGGCACTGAACTGGGTGAATGAACCTCGAGTGTTCACCGTTTTTATAATGATGATCCTGGGGTTACTGCTCGCAATTCTGGTGATCGCGTTCTTTGATCTTTTTCTTGTTGGCTTGCAACAAATTGCCACGCCTGATCCAAGGTCGCAAAAAGCCATGATTGAAGCGTTTTTGAAGCAGCGAGAAGAGGCGGTTGCTCAGGCGAAGGCCGAGGGCAATTCGGAGGACGATTCCGACGCTCAGTCCGCTGCGGTAACGCCGAACTCGGCATCGCTGAAGGATGCCGAGCAGGCGGAAGAGACCAGTTAGTCCTCTACGTCTTCGTAATCCTCGTCGTCTTCTTCGTACTCTTCATACTCCTCTTCTTCTTCGTCCTCTTCGTAGTCGATGTCGTCATACTCTTCGTCTTCGTAGGCTTCGTCTTCGTGGTCATCTTCCGAATCGATTTCGTCTACGACTTCAAATTCGACTTCCTCTTCTTCTTCCTCGGGGATTTCTTCGACCGGTTTCTTTTTTCGCTTCGGAGAGAACGAAACATTTGCGGCTAGAATCGAAGTTTGCCCTGGCTCAATACGCTCCAATTTCTTCGGTTTCAGCTCGACCTTTTTGTCCTCAGCTTCAGGAGTTTCTTCGACCCAGTCCTCGTCATTGACGGGGTTCGGATCGCCAGCCTGAATGTTCGCCCATTGATCTTCGGTCATCATGACTTCACGGGCTTTGGAGCCATTGTAAGGACCTACATATCCGTCCTCTGCCATGAAGTCGATGAGTCGCGCGGCTCTTCCATAGCCGATCCCCATCGCCCGCTGGAGGAGGGAGCAACTACCGCGTTGCTCTTGAACCACGATCGAGATCGCCTGCTCGTAAAGCTCGTCCCGGTTTTCCAATTTCTTCGGGGTATCGTCATCCCCTTCTTCGTCCTCTGATTTAATTTTAATATTAACCAGTTCGTTGACGAAGTTCTGCTCTCCGGTGCTGACGCAATCCGTAATGGAATTGATTTCTGGATCGCTAAGGTAGGTTCCCTGGCCACGAAGTAAGTTGCTAGTCCCTTTACCGAGGAAGAGCATGTCACCCATTCCCAGCAATTTATCGGCTCCATTGTCGTCAAGGACAACGCGGCTGTCAGTTTTTGACGCGACCTGGAAAGCAATCCTGGCAGGCAAGTTTGACTTAATGAGTCCAGTAATGACATCGACGGTCGGCTTCTGGGTTGCCAGAATCAAGTGAATTCCGACAGCACGACTCTTTTGAGCAATTCGAATAATGTGCTGCTCAACCTCTTTGCCCGCCGTCATCATCAAGTCTGCCATCTCGTCCGCCACGATCACGATAAACGGCATGTTGACAGGGATCGCGTCCTTTTCTTCAGCCGATTCGGGCTGCATCCGCTCCATCAGTTCTTCTTCGCCAAGTTCGTTGTAACTGGTAACGTGGCGGACACCTGCTTTGGCCAGTAGCGTATAACGCTCATCCATTTTCTCACAGGCCCAGGCCAGAATTGCCTCGGCTTTCCGCATGTCAGTAACGACCGGATGCATTAGGTGTGGCAATCTTCCATAACCACTCAATTCGACCATTTTGGGGTCAATCAATAGCATTCGAACTTCGTCAGGGCGACGAGTCATCAGGATAGAGGAGATGATGGCGTTGAGGCATACGGACTTACCCGTACCGGTACGTCCAGCGATCAGTAAGTGTGGCAACGCCGCGAGATCCGCCACCAAAGGAGCACCGACCGCATCGGCTCCGAGGAACAGCGGAATCTTCATCGATTCAATTTCTTTTTCGCTTTGTTCCATGACTTGGCGGAGGCGAACCACTTGTCGGTTTTCATTGGGGACTTCGACACCGACGGAGTTTTTGCCGGGGATGGGCGCGACGATTCTGACGCTCGGGACACGCATTGCGATCGCTAGGTCATCTGCCAATGAGGTAATTTTGTTGAGCCTCAGGCCGGGAGCGAGTTCGATTTCGTACTGCGAAATAACGGGACCCGTTTCAATTTCAACGACACGGACATCATAGCCAAACTCTTTGCACGTTTTCTCGAGGATCTCAGCCTTCTTGAGGGCGTCTCGCTTTTGACGCTCGAACGGCACTGCGTTGCTCCGCTCAAGCATCTCAAGCTGAGGGAGTTCGTAATCGGACATTTCTTCCGCAGAAGTCGATTCGTTAATTTGACTGATGACCAGTTCGCGCTCAGTCGGCTCCTTCTGCGGCTTTTGCCGAGGCATCTTAAAGTGCGGTTTGGGAACCAGCGGAGCGACTGCGACTGGTTCTTCCAGCTCTTGAACTTCTTCGGAATCCTCTAACGATTCGTCGGTATCAGAAATCGAGCTAATCTTAATTGTGGTTGGCTCTTCTTCCTGTTCAGCGGCAATTTCGTATTCGCTGTCATCGTCTTCGTATTCGACGTCGTCCTCTTCGATGTAGCTGCCGTCAGCCGCCTCGTGTGCTTCTTCAGACTCTTCAGCTCCCTCGAATTCCCGAGTTCTAAATCGGATTGTGCGAGGGGCATCGCTATCCTCGAACTGCTCAGCGTCTTGTTCTGAAATCTCGGCCTGATCAACCGATGCTGCTGTAGTTCCGTTAAACCAAGTCAACAGGTTGTGTACGAGTCCGAATGGAAGGACCTTAGACGCTGCCAAGATAGCGGGAGTGAAGACGAGACGCCCGGCCCGAAATACCATGTACTCGGTCCACATCATCATGCCAGTGACAAGGAACATTGAGGTAATGATCAGGCTGCCACCTAACCCAAGATAACTTCCAAGAATTCCCCGGCCCATTGCGCCGAGATATCCCCCGGGACCGATGAGCGGGCTCATCATTCGGTCGGGAAGCGCAATGCTCGCCAGGGTCGTGAGCGCCATTAGGCTTAGCGTCCAACCGGTCGTTTTGATCCACGGTGATTCAATGGCCTGGCGTTTGAAAAGCGCGAGTTCCATCGCGATCAGGCCGATAACTAAAAA
>JAAEMV010000570.1 GCA_024225195.1 Planctomycetaceae bacterium
ACGCTTCAGTGATAAATTCAATGGAGCCCACGAGAACACCATCCATGTCATTGGAAATCATGAATTTGACTTTGGACTGGGAAGAGATGATTGCTTTCAAGCGTGGGGGATCGAGTCGGCGTATTATCAACGCGACATCGGGGGAATTCGAATTCTTGTTCTCGATGGTAATGAAAAAAACTCGCCCACCTATACAGGCGGCTATCACTCGTACATCGGCAAACAGCAACAAGCATGGCTGGCTCAACAACTCGAACAAACTGACCGGCCCGTCCTAATCCTCAGCCACCAACCGCTCGCAGGTCAATCTGCGATCAACAACGCTACTGAAATTCAGCAGTTACTGGCAAAATATAAAAGCAAAATCCTCCTCTGCATCAACGGACACGCCCACGTTGATTCGTTACTTCAGGTCGATGGCGTTACCTATTTGCATATTAATTCTGCATCCTATTACTGGGTTGGCGGAAAAAAACGGATGGCGTACTACCAAGATCCGTTGTACACCACGCTTACCATCGATCTTGCCAACTCGATTATCCACGCAGAAGGAAAGTCATCTCACTGGAAACCGGGTGACTCTCCCACAACTATCAACTTCTTCGAACGCGACAACGCGGCACCTGAATCGATAGTCGTTCCAGCAATTCGCGAAAGGAAAATCGCTCCTTCCACAACAGGTCAAAAAATCACTACGTGGCCTCAGGAAATCGACACTCCTGAATCTGACACTTTTGAATCCGACACTCCTGAATCCGACAAATCGACGAAGCTAAAAGTGATGACTTGGAACATTTGGGGACGGCTCAATCAAGATCCGCGTTACACGCTTAAGGACAAAACAGCTCGCGAGCGAACGATCGAGATAATTCAGTCCAGCAAAGCGGACATCATTGCCATGATCGAGACCTACGGGTCGGCCGCTGAAATCGCCAAGTCGCTCGGATTTTTCCATTACTCCCCTTCGGCAGATGCAAATCTTTGCATCTTCAGTCGCTATCCACTTTCTGATATTGAGCCGCTTAAAGGCCTTTCTTCCTTTTCTTTTATTGCTGCAACCGCCACGCTACCGAGCGGACAAAAAATCAGGGTCTACGACATTTGGCTGACCAGTGGCGGCCGCCATATTGTAGAGATCAAAGACAAAAACATCTCGGATCAAGATTTTTGCGATGGCGATAACATTCGATTTGAAATGCTCCAAAAATTCCTCGACCACGACGATGTTCAAAAGCATCTTGCCAACTCACGAGAAGTCCCCGTCATTGTTGCCGGCGATTTCAACTGCGTTTCGCACCTTGATTACACGGCAGCGACCCGAGACAGTAAGCTCAACCAATCGCGAATCCTGCCAATCAAAGCTTCCAAGGCAATGCACAAGCTTGGATTCACCGATACGTTTCGCTATGCGAATTCAGATATTCTTAACACTACGCTGGGACACACCTGGACCACAGTCGGACCTGATTACACCTACATTTCAGACAAAGGGTTTGTTCCCGTCCAAGAGAACCCTGAACCCGAGTATCGAGATCCTTACACAAGAATCGATTTCATCTATTCCACTGGCTCACGGTTAAAGACCAACAACTCGAAAGTCATCTCGCATCATTCTTCGCAATCGAAAAGAAGTTTCCCCGAATTCCCGTCCGACCACGCCGCGGTTTTGACTGAATTTGACTTAGACAATCGATAACGCGGGGCCAACTTGGGACGAAGCCAACGGCAAAACCGTTAAGTAGCAAGAAGATTTAAATTCTGATCACCGCTGCCAAATCGACCTACGTCCACGTTATGTTCGTTAAGTAATTCCAGCCACAAATTACACAAAGGCGTTGGGCGATCCAACACCGAGTGTGCTTGATGATTGAATCCGCCACCGGCCACAATCGTAGGAAGGTTATTACAGGTGTGATTGGACGCATCACCGAAATTACTGCCCAACACTACCGTCGTGTAATCTAGCAGCGTTCCGTCACCCTCTTTGATTCCATCCAAGTCTGCCAGAAACTTATTTACATGCTGGATGATGTCGCTTTCAATTCGAATTAATTTTTCGAGAGCATCCTTTTTTCCCCCGTGATGTGAGAGCGTGTGCCAACCGCCAGTCGCACCGGGAACTTTGATCGCGCCGTAGATCCAATCCATTGAAAAGGTAATTACACGTGTGGAATCTGTTTGAAAGGCGAGCTTCGAGAGCTCAAGCATATTCTTAATCTTGGCCGAAAAAGCATACTCGACATCGGTACTCAGGGTATTCGCCACGTCTGGTTTTTGTGCATCCAACCAGAACGCGTCGTGCTCAAGCTGTTTTTCAAGCTCAGCGATTACGACTCGATAAGAATCAATCTTAGCAGCATCACCACCCGACTTCTCCAGCGTTTTAATATCGCGACAGAGACATTTCACCACCAGTTGATCATTGGCAATTTGCTCGCGCTTGGCCACTAAATCTTCTTTCCCAAAAAGCTTATCGAAGACCTTCGTCTCGTCATGCATGGGAGGAATCGCAACTCCCCTGTTATTCCACGAACATCCCCAACCTCGATCGTAAATGCTTAGGGGAAGAAATGGGAACCGTGTCTCGTTTCCTATCTGTTGTGCAAGGACTTGATCTACGGAAACAGAATTGCTGAAACTTGGAGCCTCAGGTTTAGCGACTCCCGTCAAAAATGATTTTTCCGAATCGTGATTACTGGTCTCCATGCCCGGATGAAAGAGGTTTTGAAAAACAGTTAATTTGTCTTTAGTTTTCATCTCAGCGAGATACTTCGAACTCGACAAATCACCTCTAACACGAGGGAAGAAATCAGGGCTATAGAAACCGAGTGAATTGCAGATGAACATGACGCGTCTTGGTGGCGTTGCTCGCTTTGGCATGTCTTTGCGGAGATCAAGCGAATGGAGAGCTAACGGCAGAGCTGCACCAAACTTCAGGAAGTCTCGTCGACTTGTATGGTTCATTTTTCTTCTCCCGCAAGCGAGTACACCACCACCTTTTTGATCAAGCCGCGGACTCGACAGTCATCCGGATCGTTTTCAATTAAATTATACAGATCCATTCGCTGCCTAAGCGTTGGCTTGTAGCCATTGGCAAACTCAAATACTTTTTTCGCGAAATTGTATGCCACTTTTTTATGGTCCGACAACAAAACCTGTTTCAGGCCAAAAACATTTCCAAACTCCTGATTTCCAATTTCCCCTGAAGCGTCTACCTCTTGGGCAAGATCGTAGTATCCATTTAGACGGAATTGGAACGTACCGCGATGCGGTTTCTCAACTCGGTATTCCGTTCGCCACCCACCCGTGGCATCAAAATTCTCAAGCGCGAAACCGTATGGATCGATACTCTTATGACAGGCGTAACACGCGGGGCTACTTTTGTGTCGTTCTATCTGCTCCCTGAGCGTAGCAGCAGTTTTGCCATGCTCGGGCTCAATCGCCTTCACCTCTTCAGGTGGTGGCGACAGTGGTGTACCTACAATGTTTTTTGAGATCCACGCGCCTCGCAAAATCGGCGAAGTATCAAACCCATCGGTAGTCACCTTCAATACGCTTCCCATCGTCAACAACCCACCGCGTGGAACTTCGGATGAAAATGAGACCTTACGCATCTGCTGCCCAACAACACCCTCGATTCCGTAGTGCTCAGCCAAACGCTGATTTAAAATTGAAAAATTTGAATCGATCAAGTTACCCACCGGCAAGTCTTCCTGAATTAAATAACGCAGATAGGCAGTCGTTTCCATGGGCAGGTAATAATTTAAAAGATCGTCATACTCCGGATAGAGTTTTAGAGAAGGGGCAATCGTTCGCCACGACCTCAAATTCAGCCATTGCTCGCAAAACGACTCAATCATTCGGTCACTTCTTTTATCATTAAGCATGCGGTCAATTTGAGCAGCAATTACCTCGTCGTTCATTGAGCCTAAGTTCGCTAGGCCAATGAGTTCATCATCCGGAACCGACAACCAGAGAATCCGCGCGAGTGCAGCAATTTTGGAATGCGACAAACTGGAGTGCTTACCCGGTCCCATCACAAAACGGGGCGACAAAACCATGGCTTTCAACGCCACTTTAGCCGCTTGAGAAAACTCTTGATTCTCCGCCAACGGCCATAGCCCAAGGCCGAAATAAGATTCCAGTTCGTAATCACTCAAATTGGACGAAAAGGCACGCTCAGAAAATCGGCGAATAACTCGTTTTAAATCGTCTGTGGAATTCGAGTCAACTATGACTTTATTTTTTGGATGGTCTACCTTCAAACCTACCACAACATCGAGCTTACCAATCGACGCCAGAGACCTTCCATCCAAACTAAAAGAATCTGTAATTAAAAACTTGATGAATCGTTTTGTTGTCGCCTTGGTGAAATGAATCGGTTGCTCATTTGCCAATCGAATTTCAAGATCACCTTCGACAACTGGATCGCCCCATGTTTTGCCGTCATCTGAGACAAAGACTGAAAACTTTTGAACTTGCCCATTACCATTGCCTCCCGACCACGTCGCGTAAGACAGTCCCTCTATTTCGATCTGCTGTGGATTCTCCAGGATTACAAAATGGGGCGAATCGGCGATAGAGGGTTCGAATCGAGTGTGCCAGAACGTTCGATTAGAACCGTCCTGCATTTTCTCTTTTCCCATTCCCTGCTGGAAACTGCTAACCGTTAACTTTCCACCAATCTTCTGCAAATTGGATTGAAACCCCGAAACAACGGTTGGTTCAAGCTCTCTATTTTGAGCGGGCTTGGGTGAACTTTTGAGAGGCAATTCGCCAAATACAGTTGGATACGATTTTGGCGGCCATTGATTTTGAATAGGCCCTCGTACTTTCAATTGCTTAATGTACGCGCCCTGATTGGGATTTTTATTGCGGTACGTATGCTTTGAGTAACAATGCACCGACACGTTCTCTCCTGGATTCAGGAAAACACGGACGGAGTGAGATTCTAATTGCCGATTGCCAAGCGAAATAACATCGAGCAATCTCTGAGGTTGCGGGCGATCATCCGCGTAGTAATATTTACCCGCGTGAACTTGGACACTGACATCACCCTCGAATTCACCAACCTTCATGGCATCAAAGGTTAGGTCATACCACCCGGCTGCCGGCGGCTCAAAGTTATCGTAGAAAAATGAATAACTGTTGCCATTATTTGCACGGGTCCACGATAACAGAGTGCCGTCCTTGTAGTCGCGGACATAGATATTGTATGTCTCATGACTATCTTTCAGTTTGTTGGTTATCCAAATTTGTTCTTGCGGAAAACCATCAACCGGAAAGGCGTGCTCAACCATCTTATCTGCAACCATAAAATAAGATGCGATCTGTTCCTTACTTAGCTGAATTCGCCGATCAGAATCAAAATCGTTTGTACCACGATCTTCAGGAATTTCACTCGCCAAGTCGAGATTTGTTCCCAGCAGATCATTTACGCTATGAATAAACTCATGTCTGCTAATTCGGCGGAATGAAATTTCAGCCACCTCATCCTGGCGTTCAGCGAGCCATTTTAATATCACCTGTTTTTCAGCAACCGAGGGCTGCTCCATATCGCTTGGAGGCATCTTCGAAGTGATCAAGTTTTCAAATAAGAGCGTGCCATCAAAGCTATCTTGCTCCAACAACCCGACAAGATTAAGACCGCCTTCTCCTCCCTCGCCGTGGCAATCAAAACAGTAGGCGGCCAACAGCTTTTCCGCCTCCACCTGGTTTGAATTGGCAGATACGACGCCCTGACATGCCGCATTCACCTTCGTCGAAATCGTGATCAAGGCCGCGGTACAAACCGCGACGAAAACAACCTGTTGGTTTATTTTTTTCATACACACAATTTCTCTGATCCAATCTATCACCTCAAGAACCATCTTTGCATCTATTTTAGCATAGAGCTCACTTCGCTCTCTTTCGAGACCGTTCCGATTTGATCTTGAATTCGGGTATCGCCTTTGCTGGCAACCACTTAAGCAACCGATCTTGAATCACCTTGTATTGGAGATTGTCTGCGAGATTATGAAATTCGTCTGGGTCACTACGGTGATCGTATAA
>JAAEMV010000571.1 GCA_024225195.1 Planctomycetaceae bacterium
ACTCCAGTTGGTCAGTTTCGCGACACGCTCGAATGACGCAGAATTTGCGTTGTGACTGGTTAACGCAAACGGCTCGGTGTCCAAGCATGCTGGCGTCCGCCAGTTCTCGTAAAGCATTTCCACGTTGGGATCGAAAAACACTGAATACTGTCCACCCTCGGGTGAAATCCACATCCGATCCTCACCGCCATAGAGATTGATTTGGGGGTCGCGGTTCCCTGCCGCGATTGCATCGTAATTCAGGTAACCGTAGCTCGCGCCGGACATCCCTGTAGATGTTGAGGTCATCGTTCGACCTTGATAGGCGGGAACGACGATTGCTGAAGCCCCCTCTGAATTTGATAAAACAATCGTTTCAACGTGACGATTGAGAAATTCAAGATCCTGGCCAAACGTGTTTTCGTTCATCAAATTTTACATCTCTTTAGGTTTACCGCTGACATCGTAACGCATCAAACCGAAGTAAAAAAAAGCAAAAATAGCGATCGGAATTGCCGAGAAAAAGATGTACGAGACCAGGCTGCCCCCCAAAATCCCGAACGAAAGAATCGTTAGCCAAGCCCACCAAGTATCCCGCATAAGCCCCTGATAACGTCTCACGATAACTCCAAGATGGTTTTTCCAGTCGAATTTAAACTACTCTGTCCCGCAGGGTGTTTACCGACCAAGCAGAACATCCGCAACACAGTCTCCATCGCAAACGTCGAACTATCATTGCATTGGCTGCAGGTCGAATACGGACACTTCGCGTCTCTAACGCTTGACCCGCGCACTATCGCCTGCCATCAACGCCTCGACTTCCTCAACACTCGCCATCGTGGTGTCTCCCTGAGTCGTCATCGCCAACGCTCCATGAGCAGCTCCATATTCAACCGCCTGTTGAGGATCGCCCGTCTTTAGGAAGCCGTAAATTAAACCCGATGCAAAACTATCGCCGCCTCCAACGCGGTCAAATATCTCAAGATTCTTTCGATGAACCGCCTGACATAATTTCCCATCACTCCAACACAGCGCTCCCCAATCATTGATAGACGCGGTTTTGACGGTTCTTAATGTTGTCGCAATCGCCTGAAAATTAGGAAAATCAGAAGTCGCTTGCTCGATCATTTTTGTGTAACCCTCGATTGGCAATTCTTTCATTTGCTCATCGAGTCCTTCAACCTTCAAGCCTAAACAGGCGGTAAAATCCTCTTCATTACCGATCATGACGTCGACAAAAGGTGCCAGCGATCGGTTCACACGCTGACAATTCTCTTTCCCACCAAAAGCTGACCAAAGTGAACTGCGAAAATTCAAATCGTAAGAAGTTACGGTTCCATGCTTCTTCGCGCACTGCAATGCTTCGGCTATCACTTCCGGGGTCGTTTCAGATAAGGCGGCATAGATTCCACCGGTATGAAACCAGCGAACTCCCAGTTCGCCGAAAATGTGCTCCCAGTCAATATCACCCGGTTTTAACTGAGACGCCGCCGTCGCCCCGCGATCCGAAGTCCCCAAGGCTGCGCGAACTCCATAACCACGCTCGGTAAAATTCAAACCGTTTCGGCACGAACGCCCAACACCGTCAAATTCCATCCATTTGACGAACTCCATATCAACGCCGCCAGTGAGGATTAAATTCTCTAACAATCGCCCCACTTCGTTTTTGGCAAAGGCTGAAACAAGCCCCGCTCGCAACCCAAAACAGCGGCGCAATCCGCGGGCCACATTGTACTCGCCACCTCCCTCCCAAACATCAAAACTACGTGCCGTTCGTACGCGACCATCGGCTGGGTCCAGCCGCAACATCACTTCACCTAACGACAAAATATCGAACCGACACGCGTCCGCGGATTTAAATTGCATGGCATTATCAAAAGTAAAACAGGGACAAAACGAATAAAACTTAACGGGCTTCTGCTCCTCAAAGAGAGCAGGATTTTACACAAATATTGCCCTTCCAACACCGCACACAAAGAACTCTGGCTAAAAATTTCGTTGGATTTAAAAAAATCCAGCACTGTTCTTTGCAGCAAAAAATCTTTCAACCCTGTTTCCGATGAAATTACAAACCCTTTTCCAGATACACTCTTTGCAAGATTTCACCCGCCTGCGTTATGCATTAGAATCCGTGAAACGCCGAGTTCCGAGGTAACTTGGAGCAGACTCCGTTACGACTCGAAGTTACTCCAAAATAATTCCGAGAATTACCGGTCACCGATGATGACATTTCCTCCCCATAAACCATTGCCGGTGTGGATATGTTATATCAACTTCAACATTACTTTTTTTGACAGACTAAATTAAACAGTCGTATTATTTAGACCTTGGGGCAAGCGTTTCTCCAACTCTATCACCTGAATGCAAAAGAGGCAGCCATGGCCATTCAATTCCCCTGCACGCATTGCAATACAATTCTCCGAATTGACGAATCGCATATCGGCAAACAGGCGAGGTGCCCGCAATGTCAGACGCTAAATCTTGTGACGGAAAATATGCAGTTTTCGGGAAGCGATTTCGAACAGAACCAACCTCCCCCTCCGCCACCCAATCCCTACTCGACAGGTCTTCCAACCACACCGTCAACTTCTGTTCGAAGCCAGCAACCTCACAGAGGGGAATTGATTCTGGGACTTGGGATCGCCTCGATCCTTTGCAATGTTTGCCTCATTCCAGGCGTCCTAGCTTGGATTCTTGGCAAACAAGACATGCGAAAAATAAATCAGGGAATCATGGATCCCGAAGGACGCTCGATGACGCAGGCCGGAATGGTCATTGGGATGGTCATAACCATCCTCTTCTTCCTATCCGTCGCCGCATGGTTTCTCTTGAGTATCGCCTTGTCTTTTGTTTTAGGCATTTGATAATCAACTGCTTGCCTTCAATTGCAAGATCACACTTTTCCAGTCGACACCGGGAACTTCGTATTCCGTTAATACCCGCACATCGACTTGCTTAAGCAACTCAAGTTCGTCGGCTTCGGATTTCTCTTTAAGCCACTGCGGTCCCTTGACCGCGAGTAATCGACCCAGTGACGGCCAGCAATCAGAAAACCAGACGCCCATTTTTTTCAATGGGCCAACGGCTCGCGCGATCGAATAGTCATACCGAAAATCTTCCAATAGCTCTTCTGCTCGGCAATGGTAAATCTCAACGCTTGCGTTGATAACCTCTGCAATCTGCCCCAACGCCGCAGCCTTTTTCCCGACCGAATCAGTCAACGAGATCTTCAAGTCCGGACGCAGTACGGATAAAACCAGACCAGGCACCCCACCACCAGAACCAATATCGAGCACCTCCTTACCCTCAGGAATTAATTTTGATAACTCGATCGTATCGAGCAGGTCCCGGGTAACAAACAGTTCGTAGGTAGTGTGGCGCGTAAGATTAAGGTCCTGATTAATTTCCCATAAAGCCTGGCAGTAATGCTTCAAACGTGGATAAGCCTCAAACGGAACATCCAGCTCGTACATCTCAATTGTTTTTTTTAAACTAGCCACGAATTCTTTTTACCTTCAATTTGGATAACCACCGCCGGCACACTTTAACAGAATCCTTAAGAATCTGAAATCGCTTGCGACCATTCTTTTACGCATCCTTCGATCACTCCAATGCAAAATCGGTGCCCGTCAGCCCTCGCTCGAAGACTCTTCCGCTTCTTCGCCACAGGCCCAACAACAATGAAAACCTGCGTCAACTTCTGCTCCGCATGAGCATATCCATGACGGAATCAACACCTCCGATGCCGCAGGAACATCACGCATGATCATTCTCGCTGTCTCGATCTGGTTAGCGTGGATGTAAACAGAAACCAGCTCAAGCCCCGTCTCGTTCATGACATCACCCACCACCGTCGCCTTCACACCATTTGCTTCAAGTAGAATTCGCACAGAATGGGCTGAAATGGAACTACTAAATTCCGCTACCCGAGCGAGTCGATCCGATGACCTCATCTCATTTAGACCATGGCTGAAAAACAAGACATTCCCGTCGTGACCGCCGCGACCGATTGCTCAACAACTACCTCAATACCTTTCCTCTCAGCATCTGTGAAGAAACGCGTTAGATGGAAAAAAATCGGAGCAGCAAAACAAATCGAATCGATTCGATCCAACACGCCGGCATGCCCAAGCACTAAGGTGCCATGCTCTTTAACGCCCCGATCTCTCTTAATAGCCGACATCGTCATACTGCCCGAAGATGCCATGATGCTGATGATCAAGGCCATAAATCCGGCGCCCCACCATGTGAATGGCGTTACCGGCAAGACAACCTGGATGACCATCCCGACCAAACTCGTACAACAGGCAGCCCCCAGCAGCCCCTCCCATGTCTTTGTTGCGTTGACGGCAGGCGCGATCACGTGGCGACCAAATAATCGATCCCAAAGAAAATGCAAAATATCACTCACTTGTACGATCGCAATGAAAAAGAACAACAATCCGTAAGTATCGTTTTGCCACGCTTCCCATTCCCCCTCGTCGGCATTCCATTTCGCTAATTTTAAATTTAATAAAGCTGCCGAGTGGCTTAATGAGTAAACGCAAATTAGCAATCCGAATTGAATCTTGGCAGTCCGCTCGAGGAACCGTTTGTGATCGCCAGCAAAAGCAATTCTCGCAGGAATGAACAGCGACGCGTAAACCGGGATAACAATCGTGAAAAGATCATAGTTGTCAATTCCAACCAAAACGTATTGGAGTGGAGTGAAACCAAACAAGACCCAGAACAACGTCCGATGATCCCCGCGACGAGTCGGTGTCATCGTGATAAATTCACGAAGCGCCCAAAAGGAAACAAAGCCGAACAAAGCAATTGTCACGCTGCGATGCAACATCAACGCAATCACGAGCATCACGCAAATCGTCAACCATGACGTGACTCGTTTATTAAAATTTCGAAGAATCGCTGGATCAATATGCGATTCAGGCTTCCGTTTCAAAGTTTGCCCAGCAGCCAATAAGGCTCCCAGCGAAACCAAAACGACCAACACTAAACCTATCGTCCAACTTCCCGGACCTTCCCCAAAGGAAGACGCAGTTTCGTTTTGAACCGCCAGTAAAGTTGTAAGCGTCGCGTCAATCACATTTCACGTCGTCATTGTTCGTCAAATCAATTAATCGCCCAATCACGAAGAGGGCGTCACTGATTAGATTATGCGAGGGCTTAAGATAGATTGATAGGCATTCCAACCCGAACCCCTAGAAGAAATCAAGAATCTTTCATTTTTAGTACCGACTTTCGGGCTCGCTGCAGAAATTCCGCTTTACTCTCCCCAGATTCAAGCCAAATCGGCGCCCCAATCGAGATACAGCTTAGGAGAGGTACGGGCAGGAATTCACCCTTGGGCATCACGCGATTTAAGTTATCTATATAAACCGGCATCAATTCCAAATCAGGTCTTTTCTTTGCCAAGTGGAACAAGCCACTTTTGAATTCGCCCATCTTCCCCGATAAATTTCGACTACCTTCAGGAAACACGATCAGCGAATTAACGTCGCCGATTTCTCGCAACATCATATCGATCGGACTGTTGTGAACTTTAATTTTCTTTCGATCGATCAGCAAGACATTAAAGACGGTTGCCATGTACCTTCGGACCGGACCACTCTGCCAATAATCCACCGCCGCCACTGGTCGAGTCAAATTACGAATATTTTTAGGAAGTGAAGCCCACAAAACGAGCGCGTCGAGGTGACTGGTGTGGTTGGCAAAATAAATTCGCTGACAGGTCTCTGGCTCACAACCAATCCAGCGCACGGTTGCCCCGCTCAACACTTTCGCGAGTGCTGCTAATACAGGAACCGTGACTTGCTTCATTCAATCTCACCCTAAACAACCGGCAAACTGCCGTCCTAAATATCCCAGCATTGTTCTCAAGATACAAGCGATTTCAAGACCAAGAATCGACTTCTCAGCTCAATTACCCAAAGCAGGTAAGATTTCGGGAGCGGTTCAGTCGTGAATTCGCCTAAAATCACTCCAACCTCAATCACTGGACTGATGGATGCTGATAAGTGCTGGGCATCAGACTGATCTCTCCAAGCGGAAGTCCAGCAACCGGTTTCGCGGGTGAAGATTCGAGCTTAGATTTGTCAAACTTTCCGTCTGAGTAATCAAATCGCTTAACCCGCGCGAACCGTGGATCATAAGTCATCCAGTTTCTGAAACGCGAAAAGTTCGGATCACCATGAATTCGCTGAATATGAAATTCATCTAAACCAATTTCATTCCAACCCTGATAAGCTGAGCAAGCACCCAAAAATCCAGCCTCTTTCAACATCGCAAATACATTCGCATTTAGATTGGAATGCAGGCCATAGGGAAATGCAAAGTATCTTACTTTACGTCCAATGGCAGACTCGAGTTCTCTCGATGATGCGATGACTTCATCGATCAAAGTTTTTTCACATGTCACCTTGCCAAGATCCGGATGCGACCGAGTGTGTGCACCGATCTCGACACCCGCAAGATCGAGTGCCCGAAGTGACTCAATGGAATTGGTTGGCAACGGCCTTTGGATATCGAGGTCATGCTCAAAGGCTTGCTGGTGAAGAGTGTGCTGTGTGGTCACAAAATACGTTACAGGAATTCGCCTTTCAATCAGCATCGGCAAAGCGAAATCACAGTTATCGGAATATCCATCGTCAAATGTAATCGCCACCGTTGGACGTTGATTGAACCCACTGCGAATGCGCCGCTGACATTCCTGCAAGTCGACAATTTCAAAATGATCCTGCAACCAATCAATCTGCCGCTGAAAATCATCACACCCAATCGTCCAAGGGTTGGGATGGTCATCGGCGACGCGATGATAAAAAAGAGCCAAAACTGGGACTCGCCCTGAACGCGCCATACGACGATGCATCGACCACCGATAAGGCCAAGACGCGAACCGATAAGCGTCAATAAGTTTGGATTTCCAGTGTGTCATAGTGCAAAATCAGGCCGGATTGAATCAGCATTGTTGACCTTGCCAAACAGACGGAAAAACCCGAGTTTCAAGAGGTCACTGAAGTGTTAGTCATGAATTGCCATCGTCCAATAGTATCTTCGGGTTCAATTAAGAATTCCTGACACACAACCCTTAAAATCCAAGTAACCCGAACTCGACGAGGAGTTTGGCCACCGCCGACCCTAATCGGTAACCAATCGGACAAGTCGCCGACCAGAGAAAGCAATTAAGCTAAATTGACCGCTGACCGTCGAGCGATCGCGTCAATAAGCACGAGTTTAAGCCAATGGCTACTACAACCAGCCGCCACAACCAACCGCCAGCGCAGGCCAAGAGAAAGATCCCCCAAGGCAGCAAACCGACTAACTAGCGAGCATCCATTCGGACTAGTTCAATTTCATAGATAAACGGGCACAGCTTCCCGGTCACAAACATTCGCGGCGGCATATCTTGGGTGACGGCAATCCCATTGAGAACACCGTCGGCGGGACGTTCACTCAGCGGCCACAATCCCGCGAGGTCAATGATGCCGACGACATTGCCGGTGTTGATATCGATTTCATAAATGAGATCCCACTGATATCGGTTGGCATAAATCTTCCCGCCTGCATATTCTAATTCGTTTAGCTGCCCCACAAAGACACCACCCTCTCGTAAAACGCGAAGAGGTTTTTTTATATCAAATGTTTCTGGGTCGATGAATTTCAGAACTGAGCTACCATCACTCAAAATTAGATCATTGCCGTCGGTCGCCAACCCCCAGCCTTCTCCTGGATAACTGAATTCTTCAATTGGGTTTAAGTCCATGTCATAAACCAAGGCCTTTCCAGCCTTCCATGTCAACTGAATCAGGCGATCGCCGTACTGCACCATCCCTTCGCCAAACAAATTATCATCCAGCGAGTGCTGCTTGAGAATCTCCCCGGTTTCAAGATCGATCTTGCGAACCGTTGACTCTCCATAACGCCCCGTGCTTTCCCATAAAAAACCATCATGGAACAAGAGTCCCTGCGTAAACGCTTTCTCGTCGTGGGGATACTTCTTAATTAACTTGAATGTGTAACGAGGAGAGTTATCGTTTTGCCGAAGCCATATCGCCAGGTAAGTACCGCCGACTGAAATAACCAAAAATAATACGATCAAACCCCAGCGCATCGGACGCTGGCCAGTACTGCTGATTCTTTGCGGTGCTACTGGAGTTTCAACAGCGGGAGGAAAGCCAGTTCGTCGTTTAGGTTTTTTCTTTGCCATTCAATCAACAATCAAAAAGTTACAGATCATTTTCTTCAGTCAGGAGCGTTGTCGCTGTCATGCGATTTCGCACCAGCATCGTACTCCCCACCACAAGACCAACAAACACCAAATCCCTCATCAACTTCAGCACCACACGAACAATCCCAAGTGGGAATTTCATTCTCTGGCTCCTCATCCAACTCTGCAATGATCGCCTGGGAGGCTTCGAGGTCTTTTTGATAGACGATTATTTCAATTTCATCAGGGCCGTCTAACGCGGCACCAAAAACCGAACCCTCCATGCCGCTGATAAAAACAGAGATACCACTTCCCTCGAGTGCTGCTTTGTAAAAACTAGCATCTACCTCTGTTTCAGTAACCATCAAACGCGCCATTGGCATCTCTTCCATTCTTACCTCCTAGGAATCAATAAAAATCCGCATCCAAGACGAGTTTAATGGGTTATCAAGATTTAGCTATCATTTTCCTTAGCCCAAAGTGAAGCGGGCAACTCAATCGCTTTCGTCAGGCCATCAATTTCTTTCATTTCTTCATCGGAGAAATGCAGATTCTCAAGGGCAGCACAGTTTTCTAATATTTGCTCAGGGCGACTCGCACCACAAAGCACGCTAGTAATTTGCGGCAACCTCAAGATCCACGCCACTGCCATCTGAGCAAGCGTTTGCCCTCGATTCAAAGCAATTGTATTGAGACTCGACACCACCTCTAAAACCTCATCTCGCAACTCCTCCGGACGCAGGGTACTGGGAGAGTTCGCCGCGCGAGAACCATCCGGGACTTCAGATAAATATTTATCCGTAAGCAAGCCCTGATAAAGTGGGCAGAACGCAATCATCCCCAGCCCATTCTCCTCACAGGCGCCGGCGAGCCGGTCTTCGACCCAGCGATTAAATAAAGAGTAATTTGGCTGGTGAATCAACAGTCGCTCCCAACCATTGGCCCGGCAAATCCCTACTGCCTCCTGCGTCTGCTGCGTCGAATAACTTGAAATCCCAACATACAATGCTTTGCCTTGTTGGACTGCTGTGTTCAAGGCCCCCAACGTTTCTTCCAATGGCGTGTCGGGATCGAACCGATGACTATAAAAAATATCAAAGTAATCGACATCCACCCGACGCAAAGACTGGTCAAGACTGGCCAGCATGTATTTGCGTGATCCCCATTCGCCGTAAGGCCCGGGCCACATATCGTAGCCAGCCTTGGAGGAAATCAAGATCTCATCCCGTGGCAGGTCAGCCAATATTCGACCGACATTTTTCTCAGCACTTCCATAGGGCGGTCCGTAATTATTTGCCAAATCAAAATGGGTGATACCGGCATCAAACGCCGTGTAGATCATCTGTCGCTGATTCTCGGTCGGAGCATTGCCGCCAAAATTGTGCCAACAACCAAGCGTCACCGCAGGCAGTTTTAGTCCAGATTGACCGCATCGTCTGTAAACCATGCGTCCGTCGTATCGGTTCGTATCCGGTTGATAAGATTTCAAAGTAATTTACCCCACAGCCAATCGCTCAATGTTGAAAATTCTATTTTCTATTGAACCCACGCTTTAACAAGCCGCCTTATCAATTTTGAAATAAAGTTGTTAACCACAGGTTGGCTCGATAAACTTTGTTGTCGGCAAACCTCATACCACCCAAACCATCCACGCACTCTTTCACAATTCGGCAATTCCTTGACTTCGCACCGTATTCTGCTTGCAACCGATTTACCGTTCTGGCGACGATCGACCGGCGCCGAACAACGAATCGCCCGCTTGGTCGAATACCTAAGTCAATCAGGATATTGCGTCCGCATTTTCCTCCTGTGTGAGACCACTGAACTCACTCAAGATAATTCAATCATCACGGAAAAAGATCAGCAAACTATTCGTGCGCAAAAACTTGACATTGAACTTAAACGATCAAGTCATCCACCCCGCCAACTGAGTAAAAAAGCTGCATGGCATCTAAAAGCGATAAAGCATCGCTTGGAAAGCAAACGAACTCGCCGAAATCAAACGTCACCTGCACAACCAGTCGGTCAAGATGAGAGCCTCCTAACTGAAAGCCCAACGACCCTCGCTGATTACAGATGGCCTTGGGCGATCGATGCCTTTCAGGATTCAATCCGCTCGTTCGCACCGGATTCCGTGATCATCGAATACGTCAAACTGAGCTACCTCTTAGAGGCCTTGACTACCAGCCAAAGAAATAAAATCCACTGCCTTCTCGATACACACGACGTCCTCCACCTTCGCAACAAGCAGTTTAAAGAGCGGGGCTTGGTTCACTGGCTCGACATCAGTCAAGAAGAAGAAACTCAAGCAGTCCAACTCTTCGATACAATTCTTGCGATTCAAAATGAAGAAGCCGTTGTATTTCGCAACCTCGCCCCGAAGCAGAACGTATTGGTCTGCGGACATGCCCCTTTTCAACCGCACCCTCTAAAAATTCAACCAACGACCTCGGAAATTCTCACCGTTGGATACATTGCTTCGGATAATGCTTCCAATCTCCAATCATTGACTAATTTTATTAATCAATCATGGAAGCCAATCTCCGAACGATGCAATATCCGTTTAGTCATTGCCGGCATGATCTGCGATGCAATCTCCACGTCCTCTCCAGATTTATTCAAAAAACACAGCAACATCGCCTGCCTTGGTTGCGTCGGTGAGCTGGCAGATTTTTACCACCAAATTGATATCGCAATTAATCCGGTAGAGTTCGGCACAGGTCTTAAGATTAAAAATTGCGAGGCGATATTTTTTGGCAAGCCTTTGGTCACGACAACCATTGGCATGGACGGCTTTTCGGCTGAATCAGGCGAATCTTTGATGGTTTGCAATTCTCCCCAAGACTGGATCGACTGCCTCGTAGAAATTGCCCAAAACCCGTCCAGGCAAACCTCTCTCCAAGAAGCTGCCGCAAAACTGTCCCAAACGGGATTTTCGGACCAAGAAGTTTATTCCGAGCTGGACAACGCGTTGCGCCATAAAAAATAGGGGTCGACCAGCCCAATCGTCGCCAACCTGAAACCGGAGGGGGTTGGAATTTCATTCAAATTCCTATCCTTATGGGAACAGTCCTTCTTAACGTGCGTCATAATAGACCATGAGCGAATCACCGTTTTATCCGAGCCCACGTATGAACCGCAAACACGGCTTCACATTGGTCGAATTATTAGTCGTTATTGCAATCATCGGCACACTGATTGGGATGCTGCTACCTGCCGTTCAAATGGTGCGTGAAGCAGCGCGGCGGACGGCCTGTCAAAACAATCTGCATCAAGTTGTTCTGTCCATTCATAACTACGAATCTGCCAAACAACTCTATCCGCCAGCACGGGCCGCAGATGAATTTTTGACCTGGCCGGTTTACCTCATGCCGTTTCTCGAAATGAACAATCTTTACGACCAATTTAAGATTCAAGAGAAATACCAATTTCAAGACCCGGAGATTGTAAAAACCACCATGCCGGTCATGCTCTGCCCAGCGCGGCCACGCAAAAGCGATGTCAGCCTAGGTGAATCCAAAGGACCCGTCGGCGCAATCGGAGACTACGCTGGAAATGCCGGAACTCCTCGATTCTTTCCATTCGATGTCTGGGCAAAATTCCAAGACCCTGTCGACGGTGTTTTCAATTCAGGACTGGCAAGCCAAAACCCTGTCGTAAATGGCAAACTTGAAGGAACCGAACGGGGCCGATATGGGCATGCCGAAATTACAGATGGTTTATCCAATACTATTTTCATCGGAGAAAAATACGTCAGCACCTACGGGGAATTGAAATCTCAAGGGTGGGGTGACGGATCGATCTACAACGGCGATGAACCCGAAACCTTCATGCGGATTGGAGGGTTTGCAATGGGACTGGCAACGAGCCGTACGCTGATTTTGTCGCCCGGCGAATACCCAATCTTTGGCAGCGGTCATGTCGGAGTCGTTAACTTTGCGTTTGGAGATGGCAGTGTTCACTCGCTTCCGATCAGCACCGACGAAGAAACTCTTTTTCGACTCTGCTCTCGTAAGGACGGGCTTTCTATAGATCTCGATTAAGTTGATCGAATCCCGCAAGTTTTAATTTCCCATCCACTTTCCAACGATCATGAATAAACCCTCGGTATATTTTGTAGGCGAACCCACCGAGGTCTCCCACCACGCCGCACCCCTCGAGGGTCGGCTCAAAATCACAATCGCCTCTCCATCGGATGTTGTGCGGCAAGCCAAACCCGGCGACCTAGCAATTTTTTACTCTGAACATTTTGACCGATTTCGAGACTGCTGCACGAAATTGAAACGCAACAACGTGGCAACATTGTATTTAATTGACGGCATTCTCGAATGGCGAAACGCATGGGACAATCTGCCCGACGAAGTTGCATGCCCCTACACGATGCGTCCTATCCTCGCTCATAAGGCAGCCTGCATTGGTAACTCCCAGGCTCATATTCTTAACCAGTGGGGAAACTTAGGAAAAACAGAAGTCGTAGGAATCCCGCGACTTGATTCCATACCCGCTCAACCAACTCCTCCGCGTGCCGATCGAGAGTTTCGGATCCTGGCCATGACAGCCAAAACTCCTGGTTTTACTCCGACCCAAATCAAAGCTGTTAAACAGAGCCTGCAGGACCTCAAACAATGGGCTGACAATAACGCCCAACTCAATTTGACCGATCAGTCCACTACATCCGAATCCCTCGATGTAAAAATTGTATGGAGATTGACTGGTGGCCTGGAGGACGAACTGGGTGTCACCAATAACTTAAACGATCTCACTGGTAAGGAACTGAACCAAACACTCACTCAGGTGGATGCAGTGATCACAACTGCCTCCACAGGAATGCTCGAATCCATGCGCCTTGGCATTCCTACGGCCTTACTGGATTACCACAACTGCCCGCGTTACGTGAATGCTGGCTGGACGATCTCAGCTTCCAATCAAATTCCATCGATCGTCGCACAACTAGCCCAACCGACCCCCGAACACCTGTTCTACCAACAGACACAACTCTGCGATGCTTTGCAAAATGCGGCCAATGCAACCGACCGACTTGTTGACCTCGTCGAGCAGATGCTTTCCATCGCGGGGCAACAGATAACGGCATCGCCGAATCTGGACGAGAACTTACTGGCGTTTCCGGAGGCTATTTTAAAGCCGGCCGAGACGTTATCTCCTTTGTTCTCCCATCAACACCTCTTCCCAGATGCTGCTGAGTTCGAACAAAAGCAACTGATCGAAGTCCAAGCACAACTCGCTCACTCTCGCAGAGAAA
>JAAEMV010000572.1 GCA_024225195.1 Planctomycetaceae bacterium
AGTTCTGGAAGATATGGCAAAGCGCAAGCGTCCGGTTGCCAACGCTTTGAAAGATTGGGGATTGTCCCATCGGTTTGCCGGTTCGGGTGATAGAGCAGCGATTGGCAATATCGTCTATGACACGCTTCGAAAAAAATCTTCACAAATGGTATTTGCCGACAGTGACGATCCACGACTGAGTGTATTTGCAACGCTGCTTCGCCAGTGGCGTTATTCAAATGATGAGTTGGCCTCATTGTTCGCTGAAGACAGATTTGCCCCGCATTATCCGACTGAAGATGAGATTGACCTGATGTGCCGGGAAGATGTGCCAGGTGCCCCATCGGGTGATTTGGCGGATATACCTCAATGGTGTGTCGACAGTTTTGAAGCTAATTTCGGTGAGGACTGGATTGATGAGGCGCTTGCGCTGAGCCAAAGACCGCCGCTCGATATCCGCGTTAATATGCTGAAATCAAACCGGGAAAAGATTGCAGGACAACTTTCCCGCAGTAATCCAAAACACACAAAACTGGCTCGCTTTGGTTTGAGAATTGCACCCGGTAACAGGGGTTCGCGCTTGCCAAATGTGCAGGCTGAAGCCGGATATCAAAAGGGCTGGTTTGAAATCCAGGACGAAGGCAGCCAGGTTGTTGCAGACCTTGTTTTTGCCAGACCCGGAGAAAAGATACTGGATTATTGTGCCGGTGCCGGCGGCAAG
>JAAEMV010000573.1 GCA_024225195.1 Planctomycetaceae bacterium
TATTACGGTGAAGCCGATTCACTGCTTGCCAACTACGCTTGGTACCAAGCGGTGGGGGAGAATCACAGTTGGCCGGTCGGGCGCTTAAAACCAAACGATTGGGGTTTGTTTGACATGCACGGGAACGTCATCGAGTGGTGCTACGATGCTTTTACTGAAGATCTTTCCAGTCCAGAGAATGGCTCCAAGTTCACGCCAAAGACTGGCGCGATTCCAGAAACGGAAACTCGTTTGTTGCGTGGCGGATCTTACTATCTTGATTCGTCGAGTGTGCGTTCGGCCTATCGTTATAGCTCTCAGCCAACCGACCGGATTTTCACTTACGGTTTACGTCCAGTGAGGACGCTTGGCTTGCGCCCTTGATTTCCCGGGTTTGTCGTTTCGTCTCTTTCGATTGCTGATGGGAATGCGTCAGTGTGAATGTAGTGCTGATTTCGCCAGATCTTTCTTGTGCGGCGTTTGCTCTGCGTGGTTGTGGTGTTCCAAGGCATCGAACATCGCAATTCCCAACGTTTGAGAAATCAGTATTTCACTTGATCTTCCATCATTCGTTTCGCTTTTTTTGCAGCGGATTTCCAATCGCCGCTGCGGGCGAGTTTGATAATTTTTTCGATCCAGATTCGCTCATTCGATGGAAGCGATAAATCATCAGATTCATCGAGCAATTTATCAACCATGTCCAAATGCTCATCACTTTTCTTTAAACATGCGCTATAGAGTGCTTTAGAAAACTGATATGTGTCTGGGCTGACTTCACCGTAACCGCGGTTTGCCCACAGGTAACCTCCAACTAAAACGAGGAGCATGCCGGAGAACAAAACAAATATAAGGCTTCGTCTATTTTCTACTTCCATTCTCCTACGACCTCCCCTTCATTAATACTACTGAGTTCAGCCCAGGTGATTAAATCGACGGTTTCCGAGATGAATTGGACTGAGCCATCGCCCATGCCAACGTTTCCTCCACCGGGATGCTCTGCATACATTTGGCCAACATGATAGGTTGGAAAGTTGACGGGATGGATGATAGGAAATCCAGTGATATCGAGTTCGCCACCTGAGGGCCCCATATGGAATAGTACCAGCGTGGCTGCTCCATCCGGCCCGTTCTCAGGCGAAGAAAATCGGGGATGTACGGTTGCTCCCGGAACAACCCCGACCCAGGTTTTATCACTTAGCCGCGAGGAATGTTCCCCCAGAAAAATGGTGTGCGTCGTGCCGTCTGTGATCGCTGACATTTTCGTTTTTGAGTTTCGATAAAACGGACCATCCGCGACTCTCGAGACATCTCCATATATGCCAATCGTCGTGGTGTCGAAGGTGTAAATGTCAGTAAATACGGTGCCCGTCAAGTCAGAGCCAGCCTCTGGCCCCCACGCCGATTCTTGGCCATGGCTGGCCACATAATGCGAGCGTCCTAATAGGATTGGCGTAACTCCATCCGGAGAATAGGGATTCTCGCCTTCGTCGACGACGGTAAACGGTTCGTTATCTCCCGATGCCGACGGGCAGAGAAACACTGGGATTTGTGTTTGGATGATCTCTCGCTGGTCAGCAGCCCAAAGTGCTGACCGGAAATTGAGTCGATCTTGGATGTTACCAGCTTCAACGAATGGTAGTAAATAAGCGCCCCAACCCCAACCCGGTGAGGCGTTCCAGGTAGATGGAGCAATAAATTCACCGGATGGAACGATCCCATTGTTAGTTGGTGTCGAAGAAAAACCGGGAGGGAAATACCCGAAAGCTCCTTCGTAGTTTTGCATTGCCAAACCGAGTTGTCGCAAATTGTTAGCGCACGAAGTTCGGCGAGCTGCCTCCCGGACTTGTTGAACAGCGGGGAGTAGCATCCCGATCAATATGCCAATAATGGCGATCACAACTAGGAGTTCAACAAGCGTGAACCCTCGAAATTGTTGGTGTTTTTTCACAGTAATAACTTGTTTCAGAAGAGAAGAAATCCGTAGCCAGTGCTACGGCTTGGGGTAAATTGTAGCAATGGCTACGGATGCTGCAAGCGGTATAATCAAATAAAATCCTCAAAGAGCCATGCATGCAAGAAGATAAAAAACCAAATTCGGTTCGCTTCAGTCGGACGAGAAAGCACCATGCCAATGAAACGGCGGAAGACTACGTGGAAGCGGTTGCCGAGATAATCGATGCCTCTGGTGAATGTCGAGTCCTGGACTTGGCCAAGTATTTTGACGTCAGTCACGTGACGGTTTCACGAATTGTCAAGCGACTTCAGGGGGAGGACTTGCTGGTGACGCGTCCTTATCGCCCCATTTCACTTACCAAGCAAGGTGCGAAAATGGCGAAGTACGCCAAGCAACGCCATGAGATTGTCCTCGATTTTTTGGTCGCCATTGGTGTCGATGCTCAGACTGCCGAAATTGATAGCGAGGGCATTGAGCACCATGTCAGTTCAAAAACCCTTGCTGCAATGAAAAGTTTTCTAACGAAATAACAGGTCCCAGTTTGCGGCGCGACGCCCTGATGATTGCTGGCTGAGAAATCGGCAGAACCGCATCCGTTCGTTGTACTGATGGTCTTGCCAGCTGGCTCGGAGCATAAATTGTCAATCCAGCATTGGTATTGGTTTATTTCTTCTCACCGGCTGAGCTAACAATTTTTGGGAAAAGCCCATCTTGGGCGAAAACTCTTCCCATGAGACGCAAGCCCTGGTCTTAGTTGACCATTTCCAACCGCAGCCAGGAGGGGGCGTAGGACCGGTCTTAGCTGCATGTTAGAGGTTTCTGCAATTGCCTATTTCTTATCATCGGTGGAGCAAATGCCCCGTGCCAGAAAAGCTTGCGCCATGGCATATTGAGGATGGTAAAATTGCTTGGATTGAATCACTTTCTCGAAGTAGGCTTTCGCCGATGGAGCGTCGTCTTTTGCAAGGGCAATTAATCCTAACGTATAGTTTCCATACATTTCTGCTGAGCCGGATTTGTTGATCTCGTTACTGTATTTGGCAGCGAGTTGTTTTACGGGAAGCTTTGCGTCTTGAATTATATCCAAACGCAGTTCCACTTTACACCAATCCCTTAGATGCCATATCTGCTCATCTAGCTTGTTTAGTTTTTTTGCTCCATCAGCGGCCATTTCGTACTTGCCCAAAAGTAGCAAAATATCGAGTGCGTGCAATTTGATACGTGGGGTTTTTGAATCACGCATGATCTGTTTGTAAGCCTTCATGGCCTGATCATGATTACCGTTCACTGCCGCCACGCAAGCACTTGCGATAACCCCGTAGTGAGCATCTTCAAATCCGTTCCTGAGAAAAACGGTTGCTTCTTTGTCGTTGCCTATTTCGTAATAATGAGCCGA
>JAAEMV010000574.1 GCA_024225195.1 Planctomycetaceae bacterium
AGAAAAATATCTCAAGAAATCATCAATAGCCAACCCACGATAAGAATCCTTCGATCAGCCATTGCTCTCAATCAAATACCGAAATCACCATGAACTCATTCCATCTTAGAACATTCATTGTTCTCGTGCTGACAATTCCAACCGCCGTTCTCGCTACTGATCAGCCACCCAACATCGTCTTTGTCTTAGCCGACGATCTCGGATATTCTGATGTCGGATTCAACGGTCAACGCTTCTACGAGACTCCTAACATCGACGCGCTCGCCCGCTCCGGCGTGATTCTTTCAGATTTTTACTCGGGTGGATCCAACTGCGCCCCGACACGCGCTTGTATCAACACTGGCATGTACACCCCGCGGCACAAACTGTTCACACCTGGTGGAATGGCGAAGGGCGATGTGAAGTCGATGCGGTTCGCCGTTCCGACCAAGGGGCAAGATGATCCGGTCTACAACACGGTGGATTCGATGCGCAATGTCATCGATGGTCACCACACGTCGATCGCCGAGGTTCTGAGCACCGCGGGGTATGTCTCGGGGCGATTCGGCAAATGGCATTTGGGCGAAGATTTGCAGGGATTCACAGTTTCGTCGGCCAACGGCAAACCGGGCGTGGTCGGTAAGAGATTCTACGGCAACATCAACGTGGCCGAGGACATAACCGATGCGGCGGTTGAATTCATCGAGCAAAACAAGGAGAAGCCGTTCTTTTTGTACGTGGCTCACTGGGACGTACACAGTCCGATTCGCGCTCGCAAAGAAGTGGTCGCCAAATACAAAAAGAAACTCGAAACCTTCACCGACGACGGAGACTGGGAATGGAACCCCATCTACGCGGCCATGATCGATGCAGTAGACACATCCGTTGGCCGGCTCCGCGCGAAGATTAAACAAGCTGGCCTGGAAGACAACACGCTGTTTATCTTTACGTCCGACAACGGCGGTGCCTCGTTCGCTACCACCAACCGGCCGCTTCGCGGTGCAAAGGGTGCCTTTTTTGAGGGCGGGATTCGTGTGCCCACCTGTGCGGCTTGGCCGACCGTGATCAAGCCCGGCTCGCGAAGCGACGCGGCACTCACCAGCGTCGATTTCATGCCTACCTTCGCTGAAATGACCGGTGCGTCGCTGCCCACGAATCAACCGGTTGACGGGCGTTCCTTCACCAAAGTTCTTCAGGGGAAGGCGGACCTTCAAAACCGCGCCATTTTCTGGCACTACCCACTCTACCTTTCCGGCTCTGGTTACAATAAAGTTTTGCCTGTTTATGGCACCGACAAATTGAACTGGCGCACCGTTCCGTGTTCCGTGATCCGCAAAGGCGACTACAAACTCATCCACTATTATGAGTACGACGACTACAAGCTCTTCAACTTGCGTGACGACCTCTCAGAGAAGAACGATCTCGCCCGGAAGATGCCCCAAAAAGCGAAGCAACTCGACGCCGAGTTAATGGCTTGGGTCAAGAACACCAAGGCACCTGTTCCCACCAAACCCAACCCAAAATTCATTCATTAGGTCTTACTGTGTTCGACGTTTCCCGCCTCCGCTGGAGAGAATTGGACTGTTTAAGAATATCCTGAAGGGGAAGTCATGAAAAAGATATTTGCGGGCTTGTTACTGTTGCTGCTGGTTGTGGGGCTCGGAAAGAGTGTGCAGGCTCAGGAGCAAGGGACCCCAGCAAAGGCTGTGAACGACACCGACTGGATCGTCGAGGCATTGGCCGTTCGCCTTGGAGAAAACGAAGTGAACCACAAGGCGCTCGTCAATACATTTGGCCCCCAAACGCACCACAAGGAAAGATTCCTGTGTCGCTGGCTGGAAAAAGGGAAGGCGATTGAAATGGTCAGCGAGATGGAACAGGAAACAGAACAAGGTAATCAAACCCAACGAACGTACATGGTCTGCCGCTATGACCCTAATAAGAATCTCTTTGTTCAGACGATGACCTTCGAGGGAAAATCCGGGCCAGGGATCGATTTAACTTGGGACCGGAAGACCTCTCGCTTTGAAGCGGAAAAATCTCTGCCAGAGCCTGTGGGTGCAACGGTCGAACTCTCCTTCAAATGGACAGGCAACAAGACCCTCACAGGCGACCACAAGATAATACAGGGTGACAAGGTCCTGTTTCATGAGGTCATCACAGGCAAGAAAATTAAAACGGTGGCCAATGATCAGGAATTCGAACAAATCAAGGCGTCGATTTTACGAAAGTAGCGAGGTCCCAGTTCACGCGCGTCACCGTTGGATGAATCAAGAAAAAGTGTCAGGAGCCAATTTGGTAGTTTGCGTGAACTTTCGGGACGTCAACGTGGCCTCAGTCACCAACTCCACTACCTTCACACCCATTTTCCGTTTCGCGCAACAGCGGGCTAGCCTATGGAACCAATCCGAAAGCACGGGGAGGAGTCGTTAGGATTCTAGGTGGAGGACTGAATTTGGCAACGCATC
>JAAEMV010000575.1 GCA_024225195.1 Planctomycetaceae bacterium
CGCCGGCATCCCCACCATCAATCGGCAAGTGCCACCGCAATCATCAACTTCGGGCCTCGCTTCACGTATCCGATCTTTTACCCACTTCACTAATTGCTCGGGACCAATATTCTCTTTTTGAACCACGTCATCCAATGAAACCTTTTTATAAGCATTGGTGAGAACACGCTGAGCTGACGACCTAATTTGCTGCGGCAATTGATTTCTCATCAACGAGGCATCATTGAACACACTGACATAGTCACCCCAATCTCGGATCAGTGATTGGTAGACCTGGAGTTCCGTTTTTAATATTTGTTGATCAAGATCGCGATTGATACTCTCACTGTAGATCTGATTCATATTAAAATCATCAGTCCTCTCTACCTCTTCAACTTCTTCGATGGATTCAAAATCAACCTGAATCTTCTCAAGTTTAATTCTAAACTTGTTAATCATTTCTCGGGTTGATCCTAATTCGCGAACCACGGTTCTGTAATAAGAGGTGGTAAAACGCCGATAAAACTCAGTACACCTCGCATCACAGTAAGCGCTGACCGCCTGCTCAAACCTCACCTCAAACTCTTGACTTGCTCGTGCTCGCTCGTCAGAAAACGGACGCAACTCATTCCGTTTGATGCCTAAATCGGAACGATGCTTGCGGATGGAATGTTTGAGTTTAACCTGAATACCGTCAAGCCTTGCAAGCAGACAGTCAATTGATTGTTGAGCTTTAAAAATATTCAGTTCCTGACTACTGACCATTTTATATATCTCAGCCTGCAGCAACTCTGCATCCTTCGCGGCCATTTGTTGCGTGAGTTCCTGCATCTCATGACAGACTTCCAAACCAGTGACCTCGTCATTCAAAGCATCCGCAACGCCAAAAACACCATCGAGGAACTCTTGTATCGTTACTCGCGCATCAACCGAGGTCGCTAAAACCATTTCTTTTGCGTCAGATACGATTGTCCCTATTTTACCTTCGAATACATCTTCTGTAATAACAGATATTCGATCGACTAACTGAGATTCCCCTAAACCCGCATTCTTTATCTGACGGTCAACAAATTCATTGGCGTTGAACTGCCTGCTACGGTCACCGCCCAACCATCGAGAGACGAGACCACTTGCCACACGACTAACAGCGTCCTGTCCAGTTTTCGAATTCCCAGGGCCTGTGGAACTCATTCCAAAAGTTCGCAAGGAAAAGTGATCAAACTCAGATTCGATATCTCGGCACTTATCGAAAAATTCTGCGCATCGCGAAGTGCTTGACAAGTAAAGGTATTCGGCGACTTGATCAAGATTGAGATCAAATTCACTCGCCCGCAAATCATGCCCCAAATCGTTGAAATAGGTAAAATCAAAGGGTGGCTCGTTTTCAAAATCAGGCAACCCGATCGTAGGATCTCCGGTAAATCCACCCTCAACAAAATGTCGCATCTCCGTCAAAAATGAGATTGTATTCGCAGTCGAGAGCGTCGGATCTCGCTTCTGCTTGCACGTCGAATGCAACAAAATCCCGGAGAGCGTACTGGAAGTAATGTTACTTTCATTCATCAGTAGTTTGATTGTGTAGGCAAGATCTAGAGCCATCCCACTCCCAACTCCCCCACTGATTGAGGTCACCAGAAATACGCGAGGCGCTAATTCCCCGGGATCCATGTTCAATTTATCTGCTGACTTTGCCAGATTTTCAACCGCCATGATTTTTCGAAGGCTCTCCTGGATGCGATTACAAATCATGTCGAAGTGATCGGCAAAAGCTAACCTTCCAAGGGGACGCAACCCTTCTGTTTGCAGTGACCTTGGCACATTATAAATCCAGCGTCGGCCCAACCAGGAAAGTAACGAATGGGTCCGGTCGCGATAAACTTCCGGTTTTCGCAAGGGAACGTCAATTACCTCGCTCACGCCTAACGCACCATTAACACCAATGGCACATAATTCATTTAACGCCTGACGGTCGGTATCGATTGCAAGTATCTCGGTCGAAGGTAAATTCGAAAGATCTCCATGCCGACACCCAATTTGCTTTTTTAATTTGTGAGCAATTCGATTAGCGGTTGCCCCAACCGTAACCACCAAGGTCGGGCGCAACTTCGCCTGTTGAGGGTCGCAATCCGGCGGCCCCAGTGATTTCAGAGCAGTTCCCTTGTACGGCAGTCCCATCCCGGAAAGCGTCGGTGTGACCTGCTGACTATTGTTAGACCCCGGCAAGGTCATTGTGTTCGAATCAACATCGAGATGAATATCTGATCGACGAACCGACTTTTTGACCGTTCTCTTCTTATTGACTAACTCGTTAATAAAATCGCGGCAATTGGAGTAGCGAAGCGCGGGGTCTTTGGAAAGTGACTTGGCAACAATCAACTGATCGCCTTTAGGTAACTGCCGCAGGTTAGGTTTTCCATGGAGATGCTGTGCAGCAAGTTGGGCGGGCGTGTTTCCTGGATAGGGACGGGTGCCCGTTAGCATTTCCTGGTAAACAATTGCCAAAGAATACTGATCGCTATGCATCCCCGGACAGCCGTCAAATAACTCCGGTGCCGCATACGCGGGCGTCATTCCAGACATCAGTGAATGAGAACCAGCACCTAGGTCTTTGATCAATCCAAAATCAGCGACCTTAACGTGGTCCCCAACTAAAAGTAAGTTTTCCGGTTTAATGTCGAGATGCTGGAGCGCGTGCTCTTCGCGCATGTAGTCAAGAGCTTCTGCAACTCCGCGAAGATAACGCAGGACCAACGCTCTGGGAATTCCCAACTGCCCTTTCGCGGTGTATTCGTCGAACGCCTCAGCAAGGCTCTTGTCAGCTAATTCCGAGACCACCACTAATTGGCCTTCGAAAACCTCGATCCTCTCAAGTGAAAGCAGAAACGGATGCCTCAATGCTTTGACTCGATCGAGTGCCTTCAGTTCCGACTGCGCACGTTTTTCATCATGAAACCCATAGATGATCTTCAATGCCTTTGAGAGCCCGCCCGGCGCTACGGCTGACCATACCTCGCCAAACCCGCCGGTACCAATCCGATCCTGAAGCGTGTAGCCAAGAATGTCGCGTTGAGATTCTAGTCGTTCAGATTTCAAAGGATTCCCTTTACCGAAATTTCGCCGTTCTAAGCAGAGTTCGATTACCTAGCGGCGGTTTTAAGCCTGCGAAGCATCTCGGAAAGGTAGCTTCTGGTTAGAAACTGCGTTGAAAACCGGAAAATATTCCCCCGAAAAACCAGCGCCCCCTCCAAAGAACTGGAACATCTGCTACGACTGTCGGTCTTCCGAGAAAGCGAAAAGCGTCAACAGAACGAGATCTGGCCAGCCGTCTGGGGAAGGAATCGTTCGAAAAACGAAGCCCTGCAAGGGGCTGCGGCAAGAAACAGCAAGACGTATTAAACGCCCGGAGCACTCACTCAATCTTTGCTTAGAACGTCCGTAAAATAACTTTTGACGACTCGGTCAAAATATTCTGGACGAATTTCGACAGGCAACTCATTGTAAGCACAGAAATTTCTAATCTGCGTCAAAAGATCTCTCGGATGGCACCGTCTCAGTCGCCGTGAAGCCGAGGTGAAATGGGTCTGAATCAGATAATCTACTGCTTCAACATCATACTCAAACCCTAATTTCTCGCAGTAAATCTCAAACAAAACATGAAATTCTTTGGTGGAAGGATCGCTGATTTCAATCTTGTATGGAATCCGGCGAAGAAACGCTTCGTCTACCAAATCACTCGGCTCGAGGTTCGTCGAAAAAATAATCAACTGCTCAAACGGCACCATTATTTTCTTGCCCGTTGCCAATTTGAGAAAGTCAACTCGACTCTCCAGTGGAACGATCCAGCGGTTTAACAATTCCTGAGGCTCAATTCGCTGACGTCCAAAATCATCGATCAAAAGACAACCGCAATTACTTTTCATCTGCAGCGAAGCTTCACTGACGTTGCTGTTCGCGTTGTATCGAATCTCCAGCGAATCCATCGTTAATTCACCGCCAACAACGACTGTCGGCCTGCGAATTTTAACCCAGCGTTTGTCGTAGGCGGCATCATGAATCAATGAATTAGAGTCGTCTTGTGCAGGTTTGTGATACGCAGCATCGAAAAATTTGATGATGTGACCATCTTCGTAAATCGCATGCGGAACCCAGATTTCATTGCCAAAACATCGGGTTATTCGATGAGCCAGTGTAGACTTTCCATTCCCAGGCTCTCCATACAGAAATAAACCGGCGCCCGAATTGATAGCGGGACCGAGGTTCTCAAACAGCGCCTCGTTAATCGAAATATCACCGAATGCGCTTCGAAGCTGTTTCCGCTTTGGCGACTCGGCCCGTATCGTTTGTGCTTCCGCACTGAGCACATAGTCCATCAGAGGAACCGGAGCTGGGCCACCATAAGAACAATGCTGACTTGCAATCGCCGCCCGCTCGCGACCACTTTCAGTCAAGGTATAACTGTAGTCATTTAGCGGTGCCGAGCCGTTATGCACAATTACTTGTCTCGATCGCAGTTGCCCAAACAGCTTTTGTAACACGCTAAACGGCAAACACAGATCATTAGAAAGCTGGCGACCGCTACTCATTCCAACAACGGCGAGCCGCTTGATCAACAAATTCTCAATTAGCGAATTTGGCAAACTTGTTTCCGGTAGCGAATTGGGTTCGGATGGACGAAATGACTCGTCGGCCAAAATGGTCGCGAGCAATCCAGAGCCCAAGCTTGGTGGGGTTTGAGTAAACATGGCAATATCTCAAATTGCGAAAAAAGCTTGTACAAGTTGATGTTTTGTATAGAAGGTTAATCGTCGCCTAGGTGCCAATTCTCGCAACGAACTCCAAAGAAACGATCTGGATGGATTTAAGCGATTCCGCCTCGACCGAAAGGGGTGCAAAACTAGGATTATCTGACACCATCGCTACAAACCATATATCTACCGCAAGATTTGCCGACTCCTCCGACCTATCCCGCGTTAACTGGGGAAAGCTTAGCAATTCATTTCTCGACCTTGGTGATTTTGTCTGTTTTGTTCCAACCGACCGGTTATTTAAAAGCTACAAATCCCTACAGGGAGGGAGGATGCCTCAAAAATCCTCGGACGGGAGCACCAGTTAACGTGTCCGTGTTTGTTCCGCCAGTTGGAACAAATCACCTCACTTTGCCTCGGATAACCGAATAAACCATTTACGATTTACACCAAGTCCGCCCATGATCGACCTGAATGCAATTAGCTCAAATTACCCCCAACAAAAGGGAGAGGCGTCGAGCAACTGTCGCTGGTTTCTGACAGGGCAAATTGACCCTGAACAGCCTAATCGCCAATTCCCAATTCATTCGACGCCATTTTCAATTGGCCGGAGATCCGACTCATCGCTGCACCTGCCCGACGGATGCATTTCGAAAAATCATGCTGAAATCATTTTGTCGGACGACGGGCGATTGATGTTGCGTGAATCGGGAAGCACCAATGGAACGTTCGTCAACGGTGAACAAATCTCTGGTGAAAGAGAAATTCAGGAAAACGATCTTATTCATTTTGCCGCTCTGGTATTTCGCGTAGGCGTCAAACAGGAAAGTGCAACTTCTTATCACACTGTTCATGAAGACGTTTGTGATCAAGCACTTGCAATGATTCAATTCGAAAAATTGATCAGCGATGGTGGACTTTATCCACACTTCCAACCAATCGTTCAACTCGAAGATCAAGCATTCGTTGGTTACGAAGTTCTTGGGCGCAGTCGACTGTTTGGCCTTCAAACGCCGCAGGAAATGTTCCACGCCGCATCACAACTAAATATGGAATCTCAATTGAGCGAGGCATTCCGACTGAGGGGCGTTGAAATCGGCACAGCGTTCGGTGCGGATTCAAATCTTTTCGTGAATACACATCCGAAAGAACTTAACAATTCGGCACTCTACGACTCCCTTAAAGAAGTTCGCGAAGCGGCACCCGAGCAAAAAATAACGCTCGAAATTCATGAAGCGGCTGCGACCAATATGAACATGATGGGTGAACTTTGCTCAGTTCTTAAAGACTTAAATATCATGCTGGCTTTTGATGATTTTGGCGTCGGAAAAGCTCGTTTAGTGGAACTTGGTGAAGTACGCCCAGACTTTCTCAAATTTGATATGAAGCTGACGAATAACATCGAACACGCCTCGATCAAACGTCAGGAATTAGTCGCTTTGTTTGCCACTCTCGTCAATAACCTCGGGATTCAAACTCTTGCCGAGGGAGTCGAAACGCGAGAATGCCATGATATTCTGGTACAAATGGGATTCCAACTCGGCCAGGGATACTACTACGGACGTCCCTCTCCGATCTCGAAGTACGACCTCGAACTCGAGAAAAAAAGCGAGGATTCACTGCGTGATTATCAGGATACCGAATCAAGCTCGATCTTCACTCGCGACGACTAATCCGGTGCGATTCGCTACGGCTGGGTCGCCTGAATTGAAATTGGAAAGCCCACTTCCCATGCTTATTCCAGTTTTTCGAGTTTCCCAACTCCCAGATCTGGGGAAATTTCCAAGCAAACTGCCTAATGCCCCGATTTTATTAAATTTGTACCTTACTCAACTCGACAATAGTTGATATACTCCGCGACTCTAATTTGTTCGGAAATTCAGGGACCTTGAGGTTACCCATGGCAGGCAAAAGCAAGAAAAAACTGGAAATCGTCCATCTCGTTTGCGAAGAATCAGGTGATTACAACTACACCATTCGCAAAAAAGGTGGTGGTGAGAAGCTTAAATTGAAAAAGTTTTCTCCGCGTCTTCGTAAGCACACCGTGCACGTCGAAAAGAAAAAATAGCCCATCCAGTCCTCGACTGGCTGTTTGAATACGCAATGACCACGCCCTTCTCGCGTGGTCGTTTTTTGCGCGCTGATTGTGATCTGCAGTTCCGCTGCAGTCGCAGAACGCTGC
This sequence comes from Planctomycetaceae bacterium, assembly GCA_024225195.1. GTDB lineage: Bacteria > Planctomycetota > Planctomycetia > Pirellulales > Pirellulaceae > Mariniblastus. The sequence continues at coordinate 6,907 of JAAEMV010000575.1, forward strand.
CTTACCGAAGCGGTTGCTGCGCTTGGATTCCCCACCGCTTGCTTGCCGCTAGAATTGGTTTTCTTTACGATATGCTCGACTGATAAAGTGAGAAAAGGAGAGCACATGGCAATGCAATGGTCGATTCGCCCACACGACGCGGAAGTAATCCAAGCGATTGAACGATCCACCAACGTGTCTCCGGTCGTCGCTCAAATCCTGGCGCTTCGGGGGCTAACGAACAACGATCAGATCAACTCATTTTTAGATTTAAAAATGACGGGTTTGCGACCCCCACAAGAGCTCCCGGGAGTCAACCAAGCGGTCGACGTAATTTACAGCGCGATCAAAAGTCAGAATAAGATTTTCATCTACGGCGATTACGATGCTGATGGAATGACTTCGACAGCAATCCTATTTCGTTGTCTTCAATTGCTTGACGCCGATGTGTCCTACTTTGTGCCCAATCGACTCAATGATGGCTATGGGCTGAGTATCGACAATCTCAAAAAATTAAAAGGTCGCGGAGCGAAATTAATCATTTCGGTCGATTGTGGAATCGCCAGTGTCGACGAAGTTCAATTTGCCCGCGATGAAGGAATGGAAGTTGTCGTCACCGACCACCATCACCTCGGGCCTTCACTCCCTCCCGCCAACGCGCTTGTGCATCCTGGCATCCCCGGAACTGATTACCCATTCACCGGACTCTGTGGTGCTGGTGTGGCATTCAAGCTCGCTTGGGCGCTTTGTCAACATCACTGCGGCTCAGCCAAACTACCCGAAAAATACCGCAACTTTTTGTTTGGTGCGATCTCACTGGCCGCCATTGGTACAGTCTGCGACGTGGTTCCTCTGCTCGATGAAAATCGAATCATCGTGCACCATGGACTTAACTGCATGAGACAGTACTCCAGCCAAGGCTTGAAACACCTGATGCGTTTAGCAAAATGTGAAGACAAACCCAAGCTTAACTCGGAAGACATAGGATTTTCGATCGGTCCAAGGCTCAATGCTGCGGGCCGGCTTGGACAGGCTCAATTAGGCGTTGAACTGCTGACTTGCGATTTAGAAGAACGCGCTGAACAACTTGCCACCTACATCGAAGAGCTCAATAAAAATCGCAAAAAATTAGAAAAGCGTATTACGGATGGTGCCAAAAAGCTGATAAAGGAAAACCATGATCCCGAACAAGAACCGGCTTTGGTTTTAACCGAACCGGACTGGCACCTCGGGGTCATTGGAATCGCAGCAGGAAGAATCGCATCCACCTACCATCGCCCAACAATCGTGATCTCCACTGATCCGCTTAACAATCGCCCGGGAGTTGGTTCCTGTAGAACTTCTTGTGGAGTCGACCTCTACAAAGCACTTCAGGGGTGCCAACAACATTTGATTAAGTTTGGCGGTCACAAAGCCGCCGCCGGAATCAGTATCGAGCCGCAGAACATTGATGCATTCCGCGAAGATTTTTGCGAACAGGTCATCAGCCAAATCGGCATAAATGAACTCATCCCTGATTTAGAAATTGATGCCGAGGCGTTTATTGGGCATCTCACGATCGGCATGATGAACGAACTTGAAAAACTCGCTCCCTTCGGACAAGACAATCCGCTGCCTGTGCTGTGTGCCACCCAAGTGCAACTCGTTGACCCCGCAAAAACAATGGGAGCCGATGGAAGTCATCTTTCCGTTCAATTGAAACAACACGATTCGACGATTCGCGGAGTCGCTTTTGGCAAAGGCGAATGGGCGTCGGAGTTGAGCGATACCGAAGCATTTTTTGATTTTGCCTTTCGCCCTGTGATTAACGAATTCCGAGGTCGCCGCAATGTCGAAGTCCAACTGATTGACTTCCGCCCAAGCCAGTCGCCGGTTGCAACCGCATGAACCGCTCATTCTTACCTCCCGGTTGGCCCACAGAAAGCGACTGGACTGAAGTGCTTAACTCAGCACTTGCCAGTCCAGACTTTTTGGAGTTGTTTCAGTTCATCGAAACAGAGCGATTGTCGCAAACGATTTACCCATCGGAACAAGATGTTTTTAATGCGTTTCGCCTTACTCCCTACGCCCAAACAAAAGCCGTCATTCTCGGACAAGATCCCTATCACGGCCCCAACCAGGCACACGGGCTAAGCTTTTCTGTCGAAGATGGAAATAAGCTCCCCCCTTCACTCAGGAATATCTTTAAAGAACTATCAGCAGATTTGAACATTCCGATGCCAATGACCGGAAATCTAACGCCCTGGGCTCAACAAGGTGTTTTTTTATTAAACACGGTGCTGACTGTTCAAAAGAGCCAAGCAAACTCGCACCGCAAAAGAGGTTGGGAACGTTTTACCGACCAGGTAATTCAGAAATTGGACGAGCACCCCAGTCCGATCGTTTTTGTTCTCTGGGGCAAACCCGCCGAAAAAAAAGCGAAGCTTATCAAACAAGCTCAGCACATTGTTCTCACAGCGCCTCACCCTTCCCCACTTTCCGCGTACCGGGGATTTTTTGGCAGTCAGCCGTTTTCGACGATCAATCGCGAGTTGACTCAACGCGGCAGAGAGGCCATCGACTGGCGGCTCTAACGCGGATTCACGCTTAATCGACGTCGACTTATCACTAGCAGGAAAATGCCCAAGCAACTCGCACGGCTCTATGGCAGATTGCGATCAAACAAAACGTAAACCTGCGACGCGAATTAATCTTTGTTTACTAATGGCGTGGAATGACGGCTCCATTTTCATCACGCTCAATCGGATGCTCGTCAAGCCAAGCCTGCGTACATTCGAGGTTGCACATAAAGTTATCCTCCCAACTTCCAGAGATGCGGGCGATTAGAGCTTCGTAACGAACCGACTCACCACATTGCGCACAATTAATCGAAATAGGCCAGCAGAACAGACCCGCGACAAGCGTGACGATAAACAGAATCATTAGCTTTTTGTTTTTCAATTCATCCACTCCAAATAATTCTTGGAAAACCCGCCTCCGGACGGAAATTACTGATCGGTATGTTAACCCTATCGAAGATCGAAAACTGAAAAATATTACGAATCGGTGAAAATCGTTCAATTTGCTTCGACTTTCAACTTGGCCTCCGGCAAAAAACTGCCCTCCCTGATGGCCCAAAACAAAAGGCCTTACTAACCATCTAGATTTAAATTGGTTGGCGTCTGCTGTCGCATTCGTGCTCCGTGAGTTTTTACCGTTGGTTCATTCTTAATAAATCGCTACGATCAAAAGCGACAACTGGTTTGCAGATCGAATTTACACTTCGACAAAAAAGCCGAGGCTGATCTGCGTCAAATAAAGACCAAGCAAAGTCGAATCACAAATCGTTCAATCAAAGAAAACGCTTTTACAAATCGGCAAATGTCAACTTTATTTCATCATTTTTGTTTAAGATTTCATCTCTGTTTTTTTCAATTCCGCATCGAAAAAACCGAATCAAAAGAAGATTTTATTTGGCTGCGACTTTACAATAGTAGGTGCGGGCACTCGGAGCTAATTCACTTCGTCTCGCCTGTTCATTTGCGACCCTTTGAAAGTTTACTGTGCTATCCGTTCGTCCAAAAATTACCGACCTAAATTTCCACTTGTTTGCCAGGAACATTCACCCTGAACTGTTCCAAGTTTGTGCCTCGCGACTCATTGAGCGGGAAAATTACTCACTCAATCTCAAAA
>JAAEMV010000576.1 GCA_024225195.1 Planctomycetaceae bacterium
CCTTGCCGACCGAATAGAGCATCACTGGATTACTAAACTCAGCGACGACCTCGCGAATGATATGAATGCTCTCCGCTTCCAACATCTTCAAGTGAGTGAGTCGATAATGGTTCACTTGCGAACCGGTCTCGCTCGCAGCAGGTTCTTGTATAGGATCGACCATTTATTGTTTGTCGCAGGTTAAGGGCGCAATTCAGTCTCTTGGCAGTTCCCCAATATAATTGTGGTGCATTAGTTCAACAACGCGATTTAGCGATCAAACGCCCCGGAACTACAGCCTAAACACCGCTAAACAGCTAAGGCCCCCAAGCCCACGTAATCTACCGTGTCAGGTGTATTCAGCTCCATTACTCGTTTCTCAAAAGCGATGGAGCGACGACTCAATCCTCTTGGGTGTATCGCGTGCCATCTCCTCAATATTAGAAACGCCGAATTAATGCCCATCTTTACGGCAAGATTGGCTTAACGCTCAAGCAGATCAAACGCTTGGAGGACTTTTTCCCGATGTTCGCTGCCAAAAACGAGCACTATTAGCTGTGACATAATTTCGCGTTCGTTTTTTGTTAGCCAAGCCTCTCCACCGCCCATTTGGGCAATTTCTACAAAGGAAGGTAAACGTTGCTCAGAG
>JAAEMV010000577.1 GCA_024225195.1 Planctomycetaceae bacterium
AGAACTTAGGCATGCAAAGGGAAGGAGCCGTGTTTTCCCCTGTCATTGGGACGGGTTAGGCATCTTGGGAATTGGAGTTTCGCGCTAGGGTATTAAGATGCCGCACAGAAGCTTCTAACATTGGGCGGTGTTCGTTAGTCAGCGGTGCCTGCGAGTCCGGCAACGGTTCTTGGGCGTACCTGAGGAGATACCTGCCCTCGATCGAGCTCGGGCAAACGGGGTAATTGCACCGGAGCCCCGTTCAGTTTGGGTTCATGGATTGATGCCCCCTCTGAAATGATCGCGTCAATCAAGATACTCAGCGACGATTTTCCATTGTTCCGCGGAATCTCGAAACTGAATGAGCAGAAAGTCACCGCCCTTTTTGGGGACAACCTTTACCAAATAATCACCCGGTTTCATGGTGAAGTGAATTTTTCCATCCGCGGTCTTCACCGGGTCCCCGGGTTCAATTGCGTAGTCTCCGACATGGGTATCGAGGATTTGATAATCATACAGGTTTAGTAACGAAGCGATCCTGTCCGCAGCCATCGGCTCACTACCCGCGAAACTCGCGCGGAGCAAAGTTAATAATTCAGATCGTTCGACTTTAACGGGTTTGGACGCATCGAAATCCCCCTGTTTTTTCTTTCGAAGTTCATTTCCGGGCATCAATAAGATTTCGTCAGCGTAATCCTTTTCCAGCTCAACCCAGTCTTGGGCTAACACGGCACGGAAATGATCTTTGGCAGCCAGAGCAACCGCTTCTTTCTCTGTTTCCGCTGTCTGCGCGAAGCTACCGGAACATAGAACGGCCCAAGCAATGATCCAAGTAGACAGACGCACAGCGTTTTGTAACTTCACAAATAACATTGAAGCCCTCTACAAAAAAAGAAACGGCGACCTAGGTTCGGTCAAGATTCGTCGTTGCTGTTGGCC
>JAAEMV010000578.1 GCA_024225195.1 Planctomycetaceae bacterium
CTTGGGATGTTGTTGTGGGGCGGGTAGTAGCCTCGGGGAGGGCTGCCGCTGTGCGTGCCACCAACATTGACGTCGAATCCGTAGGGGATTGGATCGTCACTCAGATGCCATTTGCCAATCGATGCTGTCGTGTAACCCGACTTTTGAAGTTGCTGAGCCCATGTTTGGATGGCGGGGTCAAGAGTGTCGACGCCTGGTATGTGTTCCAGTCGCCGATAGGTAGATTTCCCTCGTGGGCTAGTGCCAACGTTGTAGATGCTATGCCTAGGGGTGTACTGGCCGGACAGTAGGCAGGCCCGAGCCGGCGCACAATTGGCAGCACAGGAATAAGCGTTGGAGAAAATCATTCCCGACTTGGCGAGCTTGTCGAGGTGAGGCGTTTCATAGAAATCAGAGCCCATGTAGCTCGTGTCGCGCCACCCAAAGTCGTCGAGGAAAATCATCAAGATGTTAGGCTGGTCCTGGTCTAATTTTGGGGTCTCGCCGAAGGTTAGTTGCGGAGAACTCAAGATGAAACAGCAGAATAGCGAGACAGCAATGGCGCGGAGTGCAGTGGGCAACACGGGAGACCTCTGGGGTTTACATCGAAACAGAGCGAGAATTTGTTTGCTGAACGCAAGCAATTACTAGAGATTTTAGTGCAGTTTCTGGCGTAGTTCCAGAACTTAAGAGGTAGATAATTCCACCTCTAGCGAGAAATTATCCAACTTTGCAGCGGCAAACAGATTGTGGATTTCTTTTAATGCAGATTCTGAATAGGGCGCTAACGGGTGTTTTCCCCATATCGGTGCAGGCCAAGCTGGGTCGGACTGATAACGCACGATATGGTGAATGTGCAGTTGCGGCGTCACGTTACCAAGTGCAGCAACATTTAATTTGTCGCCGTTAAAGAGTTCCATGATGGCCAGACTGAATGTTCTTGACTCGCTCCATAGCTGTTCGTGTTCTGCTAATGATAAATCGATGGTGTCGGACGTATCCGGGATTTCCGGAATCAGAACGAACCAAGGGTAGTTGGAGTCATTGATTAGCAAGACGCGGCACAATTGAAAATTTCCAAGGTGCACACCATCGCGTTGGAGATCAGGGTGGAGTTCGAATTTGCTCATGCGTCTTGAGGTACGTGGTTGAGACAGAGTTGTTTATTAAAGCGAAGGGTCGAGAGTTGACAATTTGAAGTCTTTGACGACGTTTTCTTTCGAATCGTTGAAGTCAAAATATAGTTCGCTATGCACGTTGTAGTTTTCGGGAATGAGTTCTTCTGACTCGTTGAATGTTGAAAATTTTGCAATGGATTCTGGTAAGAGCGCGAGCGGCCAGGGGGTCGCTGAGTTGGATTTGGTGATGAGGATGTTGTAATTCGTACCAATAATGTCAGGGTTGTTGTCGGAATAGGCAAGCTGGAAAAATCCGTCCTGATTGGTGACGCCATAAGCAAGATTCAAGATTTCGTTGTTGTCATCTCTGAGGTTGACAGGAATGAAAACAATGGCGGCCCCGGAAACCGGTTCGCCGTCAAGAGTCACAGTGCCGCTGACATTGGCTGTACTTGTTACCGCGGGGGTAGAGTTCTGGCATCCGAGGATTGCGACCAACCAAAGAGCGAGTAGACATGCTGGAATTAATTTTGCTTTGTTGGAATTTCTCAACATGACCGACCTCCAGAGTCTTTCAAACGGGTGTCCTGTTCTGAGAGTGGCGGAAGAGGAGTTTCGAGAATCCCCTTTGCTTTGGGCCAGATTAGCATTGCTTCAACTACCATCCATAACTGCAGGGCCAGTGTTATTGTTCCGATGGTTGCGACGAGGTATTTATCACTACTGTACCACCATCCGCTCTGTGCATTAAAGAGCTGCCAGATCAATGCCCAGCCTGGAAGTACGATCATAAAGATCATTGGGATCAGCACAAATCCAATGGGTTTGTTACGCCGCCAAAGATAAAAAGTCATCACCATAAATGCGAGGCCTGCTAGTAGTTGGTTGGTTGCGCCAAATAGGGGCCAAAGTAATAGGCCACCTGAGCCCATGCCAGTGGGGCCTTTTAGCATCGCAATCATTCCACCGAGGGTAACGGCGGTTAGGGTCGCAATGTAGATGTTTTTTAGCGGTGCGATTTTGAGTGTGCCTCCCAGTTCTTGGATCACGTATCGTTGGAGTCTGGTGGCGGAGTCAAGTGTTGTGGCTGCAAAGCAGGCGACGAGGACCGCGATAATTCCAATACCAAGTTTTAATGGAATGCCCAGAACATTCAGAAAGTTTGCACCTCCCTCGACAAATGCTCCGATCTTACTCGGGAGTGTAAACGACGACCACGTTTTCTCTTCGCCAAGTTGGTACGTCTTTCGCCATGCTTCCCGGTGGACAAGTGGTTGGCCCGTTTCTTCGCTAAGTACGGGTTGGTAGCTGATTTGTGGAGGGCCGTTTAAAAGACCTGTATTTTTTTTCGTGAACTTGCCCATTCCCACACCGGCACAGCAGGCAAGTATCACGACAACGGCCAATGCTCCTTCTAGAAGCATGGCTCCATATCCGATTGGGAGGGCATCTTTTTCATTCGCAAGTTGTTTGCTGCTGGTTCCGCTACTGACTAAACAATGGAACCCGCTGATGGCCCCGCAGGCGATGGTGATGAAAAGGAATGGCCAGATAGGTGGTGTGTTTTTTGGTAACTCCTGGGTAATGGCGGGGGTTGAGGCCAGCAGGTCAGCCTTGCCGGTGAGGCTCGCAATCACGAGTCCGACGACCAGAAGGAATAGGGCAACAAATAACTGGTGACTGTTAATGTAATCTCTTGGTTGCAGCAACCAGGAGACGGGAAGCACCGAGGCGATTGCACAGTAGATTAAAAGAATGATCGTCCACCCTACAATTGGGTTGCTGACCGGAAGTGTGATTGGAAAGTGATAGGCTCCAACATAGATTGCTAAATAAATCAGTACGAGTGAGATTGCAGACATCGGCAATAATTGATGGCCCCCTTTTCGCATCATAAAGCCAAAAGCGATTGCAATCGGTAGTGAGACCCAAACTGCTAAAACGGATTCTGGATAAACCTTGAAGATGATTGCGATGACCAGTCCAAAAATAGCTAGAACGACCGTCAATGCAAAAAAGAGAGCGAATAGGAATAGCAGTTTCGTTCTTGGTGAAATGAGGCGTCCAGCAATTTCGCCGACGGTTTGGCCGCGATTACGGAGGCTGACAACCAAAGCCCCAAAGTCATGTACCGCACCGATAAAAATACTTCCGAAAACGACCCAGGCCAGTGCCGGAAGCCATCCCCAGAAAACAGCAATGGCGGGTCCGACGATCGGGCCAGTACCAGCGATGCTGGTAAAATGATGACCAAATACAATTGACCGTTTCGATGGAACAAAGTCGACGCCGTCTTCCATTTCACAACTGGGAACCGAGGCGTCAGGATCTAGGTTAAATATTCTCTTTGCAAGCCAGCGCCCATAGGTGTTGTAGGCAACAATAAAACCAGCGAATGAGCCGATGGCGATTAAGAAAGTAAACATGCGGTACCTGCGGTGGGGCAATGGAAGCTCTATTTTACCACAATGAAGGCGATCGCCAACTCATGCCGTTGGCGGCTTCTTTACGAGATTGGCAGTAAAATGGAGGGATAATTTTAATCTCTCCAGTTCACCCAGTTGCGGCATTTTTCAGAAGTTCTAAGCGGTGGATAAAAGTTGGCCTTCGGTATCAAACTTTCGATAAGCTACTGCCATCGGAGGTGATTTAACCTTATAATTTTTCTTTTAAATCTAATCATAACAAGCACAAAAAGCCTAGATGTCACTGGAGTAATTACTCGCGGCACCGAGGCTGTTTTTGGGAGGAAATACATTGGCTGAAAAAGTCGTAATTATTGGGAGTGGTCCTGCTGGTTGGTCGGCGGCAATTTATGCTGCAAGAGCGAGTCTTTCACCCCTGGTTTTTGAGGGCACGTTCAAGCCAGAGATGATTCCACTTGGTCAGTTGGCATACACGACAGAAGTCGAGAATTATCCAGGTTTTCCCTTCGGTAACATTCGCGGTTTCGTCGAAAGTGCGGTATCGAAAGACAGACATTGGAATCTTCCGCCGATCCCCGAGCATTCCAAGGATCCGAAAAACCGTAATTCACTCGACGACATCGCTCCTCATTATGCGGTGCAGGGTATTGAATTGATGGAGTTGATGAAACAGCAGGCGCTCAATTTCGATACGCGTGTTGTGGAGGACGACATTGTTGATATCGATCTGTCCTCCAAACCTTACAAGGTGATCCCCGCTAAGGGAGAGCCAATTGAGGCGCATACCATTATTATTGCGACCGGAGCTCGAGCCAATTATCTTGGTCTTGATTCGGAAGAGGAGTACAAAAACAAAGGCGTCAGCGCCTGTGCTGTTTGCGATGGTGCTCTTCCCACATTCCATGCGAAACCGCTGGCAGTGGTTGGAGCGGGTGATTCTGCAGTTGAGGAAGCGACCTACTTGGCAAATCTTAAATCTGCCGTGAAGGTCTACATGATTGTTCGGCGAGATGAGATGCGAGCTTCCAAGATCATGCAGGAGCGAGCTTTAAACCATCCGAAAATCGAAGTGATTTGGAATACCGTAGTAGATGAGGTCTTGGGAGACGGGAATCTAGTCACCGGGCTAAGGTTAAAAAGCACCAAGGATGACTCAACCAGCGAGTTGGCGGTGGGGGGAATGTTCGTAGCCATTGGGCATACGCCGAACACCAGCTTCCTCGGAGACAAGTTGGAGATGAATGATAAGGGTTATATTCAATGGTCCAAACCATTTCGCACTAATACCAGTGTTGACGGAGTTTTTGCTGCGGGCGATGTCGCGGACGACTATTATAGACAGGCGATCACGTCGGCGGGGACCGGTTGCATGGCAGCCCTCGATGTTGAACGTTGGTTAGCAGAAAACGGAATCGAGTAATTTTACGTCTGATTCTGATGAGATTAGTTGGTGGAAATAAATCGCGAGCGAGGTTCGTTTTTTTAATTCCGCGTTGTCGAGAGGCTTTCGTTTCAATTTTAATTGCAGTGTAAGGTGAATTTTTATGACCACTGAAAAAGCATTTCGAGATCGTGAAATTCTTTCAGAAGCTCACTCGCGAGGGTCGGTTGCAACGTTAGGTGCGTTTTTTAGGCTGTCCGGTCCGGGGTGGTTGCAAAGTGCAATTACACTTGGAGGTGGGTCGCTTGGTGGTGCACTTTATCTCGGTGTGATTGGCGGAAGCAGCATGCTCTGGCTCCAGCTAGTGGCAATCGTCATTGGCGTCATCATGTTGTCGGCGATTAGCTACGTAACTTTGTCGACCGGTAGGCGTCCTTACGGAGCAATTAACGAATTCGTAAATCCAGTTCTTGGGGCAAGTTGGATTACAGCAACAATTCTTGCCAACATGATTTTCATTTTGCCTCAGTTTTCACTCTGTTTTGATGTGCTGGACAAAAATTTCGGGATGTTTGGCGAAGCCCCCACGGAAAGCTCCAAAATTATCTTTTCTGCAGTGATCGGAGTTTTAGCATTTGGAATTGTGGTGCTCAGTTTTAAGCCCGGTTTTGCGTCACGGATGTTTGATGCTTTGCTAAAGCTAATTGTCGGTGCGATTGTCATTTGTTTTGTTCTCGCAGTTGTTTTTCTGGCACGCACGGGAAAAATCAACGGCTGGGAGGTCTTGCAGGGTTTCATTCCTGATTTTAGTCAGTGGTTTAAACCCTCGCCGGGGTTGGCAGATAAAGTCAACGGTCTCGATGAGTCTGCCAGAATTTTCTGGAGGCAGGCTTTAGTTGAGCGTCAGCAAAGTGTGATGATTAGTACGACGGCAACGGCGGTTGGAATTAACATGACCTTTTTATTGCCTTATTCCATGTTGGCTCGCGGTTGGGACAAGCCTTTTCGAGGACTGGCTCGATGGGATCTAATGACGGGGATGGCAATTCCATTTATCGTGGTGACCACTTGTATTGTTCTAGCGTCAGCGAACGCGTTTCATGCAAAAATTGATACTGAGTTTCAGAGCGATGACTGGAATGTTGTGCAGCAGAGTCGGTTATTTAAGGGAACCGAATCGACGATAATGAAGCGAATGGAAGAGGCCGGTCCCAACTCGCTGGCGCCGCCGGCAAGTTTGGGAGAGGATGGTTTGAAGCAATGGCAATCCGAGCAAGTCGCAAAGTACATTGCTGGTATGAAACAAGACGAACGGATAGTTGCTTCAGCACTCGTTAAACCCAATACCGAGGCTTTGGCAAAAACGCTACAGCCCGTTTTGGGGAACTGGTCTAATACTGTTTTCGGTTTAGGCGTTCTGGGAATGGGATTTTCCACGATTATCATTTTGATGTTGATCAATGGTTACGCAGTTGCTGAGATTTTTAATCGATACCAGAGTAACTGGCTTCGTATCGTCGGTGCTGGAGCGGCTTGTGCGGTCGGTTTTTGCTGGTTTTGGATTTGGACCGGGGATTCGAAGACGTATCTTGTCATTGTCGCCTCCAGTTTTGCTGCCATTTTATTACCGATTGCGTACTTCACATTCATGGCGTTGATGAACAACCGTGAGTTACTTGGAGATGAAAAACCAACCGGCATCCGAATGACCATTTGGAATGTGCTGATGGGTGTTGGTGTAGTCGGAGCGTTATTGCAATCCGTGGCGGCTGTTTCCACTAAAATCGACAGCCCAAACGGTCCTTATGTTATTGGCGGCGTTGTGACTTTCGTGATTCTTGCGTTGGTTGGTTTTTCGGCCAGGCCCAGACGTGAAAGCAATTGATTAGAGGTGCGGTGCCGTTGAAAGCTGGGATGCTGCAAAGCTTCGTTGTCTTCGGCAAGAGGCAAACCCCGCCGTTCGTGCGGTAGATTCCTGAGTTTATTAGTTTGTAAATTAAGACAGAGACGAGTTAATGGAAAAGATTTCAGTCAAGGATGCGAGAGATGAGTCGTCGATTGGCAGCACGTTTCTAATGCAAGGGTGGGTAAGGACTCGTCGCGATTCAAAAGCCGGTTTTAGTTTTATTGAAATTAATGACGGTTCTTCTCAAGGGAATATTCAAATCATTGCGGAAGCGGCGCTCGAGAATTACGAATCTGAAGTTCGACAGCTTACTGCTGGCTGCAGTATTTCCGTTGAGGGAGAGATAAAAGAATCCGGCGGACGCGGGCAAAAAACAGAAATGTTAGCTCAAAAAATCTGTATTCACGGATGGGCGGATCCAGAAAACTATCCGTTGCAGAAAAAGCGGCACTCGATGGAGAAATTGAGAGAATGGGCTCACCTGAGACCTCGAACCAATACATTTGGTGCCGTGGCGAGGGTCAGGAATTGTATCTGCAATTCGATCCATCAATTCTATCAAGAGCAAGGGTTCCTATACATCAATACCCCCGTCATCACCGCGAGTGATTGTGAAGGTGCCGGAGAGATGTTTCAAGTAACAACGATGAACCTTGATGAGCTTGCAAAACAGAAAATTGAAAATCTAAATTATCGTTTTGATTTCTTCGATAAGCCCTCTTACCTGACCGTCAGCGGGCAATTGGAAGCAGAGACTTACGCGTGTGCCTTAGGAAAGGTTTACACTTTCGGGCCAACTTTTCGTGCTGAGAATTCGAATACTTCGCGGCACCTTGCTGAATTTTGGATGATCGAACCTGAGGTTGCGTTTGCGGATCTCAATGACAATATGGATTTGGCTGAGAAGTTTTTAAAGAGAATTTTCTCTGATGCACTTAGTAAGTGTTCGGAAGACTTGGAGTTTTTCAATGAGCGGATTGATGAATCAAAATCCCTGATCGAGAGACTAACGACCATCGTCGATTCAGAATTTGTTCGACTTCCGTATACCGAAGCGGTAGAGATTCTGTTGAAGGCGGATGTGAAATTTGATTACGCCGTCGAGTGGGGGATTGATCTTCAGTCGGAACACGAACGGTATTTGACGGAGCAACATTTCAAGAAACCTGTGATCCTGTTTGATTACCCGAAGACGATCAAACCGTTTTACATGTATTGCAATGATGATGACAAAACAGTTCGCGCCATGGATGTGCTCGTTCCAGGGGTTGGTGAGATCATTGGTGGAAGTCAGCGTGAGCACCGTCTGGACGTTCTCGAATCCAGAATGAAAGATCAAGATCTCGATATTAATGAATACTGGTGGTACACCGACTTGCGAAAATACGGCACGGTTCCACACGCTGGTTTTGGGCTTGGGTTGGAGCGTGCGGTGCAGTTTGTGACCAGTATGTCCAACATCCGAGACGTCATCCCGTTTCCTCGAACCCCCGGAAACGCTGAATTCTAAAAGTTGATTTTTAGAGGTTCCTCGTGGTATCCCGTTGAGTCAAATCGATTGGGTAAAGTCGTAAAGTGCTGCGCAAATAATTCCGGTTCGGCTGCGCTTAAAAGGTTTCCCCGTCTCGTTTTCGGTTGCGAATCTATCGGGGAAATATTGATGTCGAAACCATCTTTGCTGAACTAAATCCCATTCCTGAGAGTGCAAACCTGCCCTCTTTGCCCCTCCTTAAACGGAGTTGTCGTGAAGTTTTTGAATCGTGGTCTTTTGCTGCTCACGGCAGTTGCCTGTTTGTTTTTTCCAATACTGCATTCTGTCAACGTGGATTAGACAGAGCTTTGGAGGCTCAGAGAGCTCACAATCCCAATTTTTTCCAAGTAGAAGGCGTGGTCGCCACCGGTGTTTCGGTTGATAGAGCCGGCAACGCGGTAATCAAGGTCTACACTGAGAATGCAAAGACGAAGGTTCCCGCGTTCGCCAACGGCGTTGCCGTCAAGAAATTTGTCGCCGGTCCAATAACGGCGTGGGATAGGCCGGTTGATCAGATGAAAAAGCCCGGACGAGGCAATGGGGGCGGTGGAGATAGCGGTGGAACAAACCCACAGACTCGTTTGGCTCGACCAGTTGCAATTGGAGCTTCGATTGGAACTTATCGTCCAAGTGCTGCTAACGCCTGTTTCGCAGGAACTTTAGGTTGTCGTCTCAAAGGCAGTAACGGGCAGCGATATATTCTAAGCAACAACCATGTAATAGCTGAGGAGAATGCTGGATCAGTCGGAAACGATTTGGTTATTCAACCTGGCACGTTGGACAATGATTGTGTTCTGGAGTTAGAAGATGTGATCGGTTCATTATCTGGTTTTGTACCAATTAAATTCAACGGTCAGGCGAACTTCATCGACGCCGCAGTGGCAGCAACAACGGTCGCTGATACCGGTTTTGCATCCCCGGCGGGGGCTTATGGTGCTCCTTCCTCTAATACTCAGTCCGCTTACGTCGGCATGCCGGTCCAAAAGTTTGGTCGAACAACGAGCTTAACGCTTGGTGAAGTGGATGCAATCAATGTCACAGTTAACGTCGGCTACACAGCGGGTTCGGCTTTGTTTGAAAATCAAATTATCATCATCGGTAAACGGCAACGCGGGCGTAAACTCGTGGATGCTACATTTAGCGAAGGTGGTGATTCGGGATCCTTGATCGTGACTCAAGGGAATAATAATCCAGTGGGGTTGTTGTTTGCCGGTAATTCATCGGTGACGATCGCTAATCCAATCGATGAGGTTTTGACAACTTTGTCGATTTTGAATGGCACAGTGCTGTCTGTTGATGATGGTAATTAATGTCTTCTAAACGAGAAATCGAACCGTCTGATTTGAGAGAATTCAAACGGAAACTAATGTGCATAAATGGAGTTCAAGCGGTCGGTGAATCTGTGTCCGAAGGTTCGTTCTGCTTGAAAGTCTTCTTCGACAATGAGCGGTCGATGAGGGATGCCGTGTTGCCCGAATTAGGGACGGTTCCTATTGTTTGCACTGTATCGGGTTCTATTGAAACTCAATAATTGACCAAGAAGTCTAGGGAAAGCCACGTCTGAATCAGCGTGGCTTTTTTATTGGATCCAAGTCGCGATGATGGAAGTCGTTACCCTTTTTGAAAGTGGCGTTTAACCGTTGTCATCCTCTTGCAGTGCCAGTCGAAATGGGGCGCAGCCTTGTCACGTGGTAAATTTGAATGAACTACTGTTAAACGTTAAGATTAGGGCATTCAAACATTGTTGGGTTAAAAGACTAAATGCTGTACTTAGCTAAATTGTTTTCCATTGCCGGCTTGGTGTGTATCGCCCTGCAAACTGGCACATGTGGAGATGAGATTGATTTTGATAAACAAATTAAGCCAATTATTGATTCTCGTTGTGCGGAATGTCATGGCCTAACGAGTCGAGAAGGTGGCTTGCGATTCACCAGTCGCGATGATGCGATGGTTGAATTGGATTCAGGGGAAATCGCAATTGTCTCAGGTGACCCACAGTCCGGATCGCTGGTTTCGCGGATTAGCAGTCGGGAGCCAGCGGAGATGATGCCGCCGGAGGGGGAGCGTTTGACGCGTGAGGAGATCGCCCTAATTGTGAAGTGGATAGAAGAGGGGGCGAAGTGGCCTGAGCGTTCGGTTTCCAAGCACTGGTCGTACGTTGCCCCGGTCCGCCCAGTTTTGCCTGCGATGGTTAGTTCCGAACGATTGCGAAATGAAATTGATTATTTTGTTGCCAAGAGATTGGCGGTTCAGGGGTTGGGGCTTTCAAATGACGCCTCGAACGCTCAGGCGCTTCGGCGGGTCTCATTAGCGCTTACGGGGCTTCCTCCAGAGGTCGAAGTCGTCAAAGAATATTTGAAGAATCCTAGCGAGAAAAGGTTTGAGCAATTTGTTGATTCTTGTCTTGATTCTCCAGCGTATGGTGAGCGTTGGGCGACTCCTTGGTTGGATGCGGCACGGTATGCGGATTCGAATGGCTATCAGGCAGATCAGATTCGAGAAAGTTGGGCGTATCGTGATTGGGTTATTCGCTCGATCAACCAAGACCAACCGTTCGATCAATTTACTTTAGAGCAATTGGCTGGAGATTTACTGCCCAATGCGACAGAGGCTCAGCGAATTGCCACTGGCTTTCACCGGACGGTAACCTGCAATGTCGAGGCAGGAGTCCATCCCGAAGAGAATAGAGTCAATCAAGTTTTTGATCGTGTGAATACGACGGGTACAGTCTTTTTGGGTACGACCCTGGAATGTTGCCAGTGTCATAACCACAAGTACGATCCTTTTTCGCAGGAGGAATATTTCAAGCTGTTTTCGTTTTTTAACAACACTCCTGTGGAGGTGAAGTTGACCTCGGGTGTTTCCTATGACTTTTATGGTCCAAAAATGGATCTCTCGGTCGACGAAAAAATTAGGCTAAAACGTGATTCGTTAACCAGTGAATTAAATGCGTTGAAACAAAAGAAGGAACGCGTTGGGATTGCGGCACGTGAAAGACTGGAGGAGTTGAAATCGGATTTGGCGACTGAAGTCAAAAATAAGATTAACTGGACGCCACTCAAGATTTTGAATTTCAGCACGAATAGTGGCGAATCGCATCGGATTCTCAACGATCAATCTGTTTTGGTAGGAGGCTCATTGCCTGGGACCAGTCGCTATACGGTAGAGGTGGCGAACGAGTTGCCTTTGGTTACGGCGGTTCGGATCGAAGCCTTAACCCATGAAGAATTGCCAGGGACAGGGCCGGGACGCGGAGACGTTGAGCGGCCTAATTTTATTCTAAGTGAATTGGTTGTCTCGGCAGGCCCCTCGGAGACGTCGGGAAAAGATGGGTTTGAAGTGGTTGCGTTGGATAATGCTTTTGCTGATTTTTCTCAGAAAAACTGGGAAGTCGCCAAGGCGATTGATGGTGACCAGAAAACCGGTTGGGCGATTGCCCAGCAATTTTTCAAAAATCACTGGGCGGCATTTGGCTTTAAAACGCCGCTGAAATTGTCAGGGGCCCAAGGTCGGATTCGTTTTCTATTAGACCAGAACTATGGCCGCGGCAGGACGATTGGTCGGTTTCGTTTGCTCGCAACGTCCGATGATATAACAACGTTGGGGATATCCGATGAAATTAAAAATATTTTAATGTTACCGGAACTGAACAAAGCGCAGCGGAAAAAGCTTGATGAGTTTTTGAATACCAGTCAGCCCGAATTACTTAAACTGCAAACTGAAATTGCGACTGTCCAAAAGAAATTGGCAGCGCTGAAACCACCGACAACACTTGTCATGCAGGAAATGGACAAACCTCGTGAGACCTTTAAATTGAACCGAGGTGATTATCTCAACCCCGGTAAAAAGGTTGGCTCAGGGGTTCCGGCGGTTCTTCATTCATGGAATAGCGAACTGCCAAATAATCGGCTCGGCCTGGCAAAATGGATGGTGGATATTAGAAACCCTCTGTTGGCGCGGGTGGCGGTGAATCGCTGGTGGACCAGTTTTTTTGGGCGAGGGCTGATGGCCTCGGGGGAAGACTTTGGCACGCAAAGTGATCCAGCGTCGCATCCGAAGTTGCTGGATTGGTTGGCAGTTGAACTGATGGAGTCCGGGTGGTCGAGAAAGCATATTCATAAGTTGATTGTGATGTCGAGCACGTTTCGACAAACCTCTCAGTCGAATCCAAAATTAAATTCGCGAGATCCTCAGAATCGATTGCTGTCGCGTGGCCCCCGGTTTCGGATGCCGGCCGAAATGATCCGAGATAATGCGTTGGCGATAAGTGGTTTGCTGTCCACGAAAATGGGTGGGCCTCCGGTGATGCCATTTCAGCCGGATAATATCTGGCGAACCGTAGGTCGAAATGGACCGAAATGGAACGCGGCAAAAGATGAAGATCGTTTCCGCCGCGGCGTGTATGTAATTTGGCGACGTGCGGCGCCCTATCCGAGTTTTGTTAATTTTGATGCACCGGATCGTGCCGCGTGCGTGATTGAACGTCCACGAAGTAATACGCCCCTGCAGGCATTGACACTGCTGAATGATCAAGCATTCGTCGAAATGGCGGTGGCGCTGGCTTTTACTGTTGTTAGTCACTCTTCAGAGGCCGGCGAATTGAGGGCACAGCTTGCTTATGCCATGCAGCGTTGTGTCGCTCGCATTCCTGAATCAGAGGAGATAGATGTTCTGGAAAAGCTATATGAGGCTGAGTTGAACCGGTTCTCAGGTGATCGCGTTGCCGTCGATGCTTTGCTTGATAATAACAGGGTTGTCGCAGGAGGTGGGATGGCGGAATTGACTCCTGTGGAAAGAGGACATCTTGCGGCATTGAGTGTGGTTTGCAATGTCTTGTTAAACTTAGATGAGACGATTAATTATTGAGTAGGTTTGGTTTGTTTTTTATTAATTGTGAACAGAGAAAAGATGTCGCTTCATAAGAACCAGCAGTTATCTCAAGATTTGACGCTAACGCGCAGGCATCTGTTCCAGAGAATTGGGAGTGGTGTTGGAGGAATTGCCTTGGCATCTCTGTTTCGGGAGTCAGGATTGGGGCTTTCAGCATCACTGGCAGATTCATCTGCGCTTGGCCAACCAGGGCTCGATATTGCTCAGCGTCATTTCGCACCGCGGGCTAAAAATGTAATTTATATTCATATGGTAGGCGCTCCGTCGCATCTTGATTTATTTGATTACAAACCGGAATTGCAAAAACGAAATGGTCAACTCTGTCCTGACGAATTCTTCAAGGGAAAGCAATTAGCATTCATTCGTCAGCAGCCATCGTTACTAGGCACTCCTTCAAAAAAAGAGTTTGCGTTTACTCGGTGTGGTCAGAGTGGGATAAGGATTTCCAACCTGCTCCCGCATCTACAACAGGTTGCTGATGAAATCACTTTTAATCGTGCGACCTTTACGGACCAGTTTAATCATGCTCCAGCACAGATGATGATGCTTTCTGGGTTCCAGCGATTTGGGCGGCCAAGCATTGGTTCCTGGACGAGTTACGGTTTGGGCAGTGAAAATAAGAATCTGCCGAGTTTTGTTGTATTGGTTACCGGGCAAGTACTGGGAGCAGGGAACAGCGCTTGGGGTAGTGGTTTTTTACCAACGGTGCATCAGGGGGTTGAATTTCGAAGTAAAGGTGACCCTGTTTTGTTTCTATCAAACCCTAACGGGATTGAAGCGGAGGCGAGAAAGCGAACTGTTGACGCTATTAACGAGTTGAATCAACGTCAGCTTTTGAATTTGCAGGATCCGGAGATTGCTACACGAATCGATCAATATGAATTGGCGTACCGGATGCAATCTTCTGTTCCTGAGTTAATGGAAATCGAATCAGAATCAAAACAAACCCATGCGATGTACGGAACGACTCCCGGCAAAAGTTCATTTGCGAATAACTGTTTGTTGGCTAGACGATTGGTAGAGCGAGGAGTGCGGTTCGTCCAATTGTTCGATCAAGGTTGGGACATGCACAATAGTGTGGCGAATCGACTGCCTACTAAATGCAAGCAGGTTGACCGTCCAATTGCTGCGTTGATTAATGATCTGAAACAACGTGGTATGTTAGATGATACTTTAGTTATTTGGTCATCTGAATTTGGTCGGACTCCCATGGGACAAGGTGATGTTAAGGCTGCGAACGTTGGTCGCGATCATCACAAGGAAGCTTTTACCACGTGGATGGCGGGTGGCGGAGTCAAGAAAGGGTTCGTGTACGGGAAGTCCGATGAACTGGGCTACGGTGTCGCAGAAGACCCGATGCACGTTCATGATTTCAATGCCACAATTATGCATTTGCTTGGGATCGACCACGAGCAATTGACATTTAAGTACCAAGGGCGGCCTTACCGTCTTACTGATATTGGCGGCGTTGTAGCGGAAAAAATTATCGCTTAAACCATCGAGTTCGTTGCCGGGATTAGAAAGACGGCATTAAAGTGTTTGGCGAAGCTTGGATAATTTTTCTTTTAAAGCTTGAGCTTTTGCTTCCGCCTCCTTTTTTTGCCGCATTGCGTCGTCTGCTGTTTTCTGTGCTTCGGATAGCTTTGTGTTCGCTGCATCGGCAGCGGTTTTCTTGGCAGCGATATCTGTATCAACCGAGA
>JAAEMV010000579.1 GCA_024225195.1 Planctomycetaceae bacterium
AATGATCTTGGCGAATACTTCAGGGTTCTGTTTGACCAATTCACATAGTTGTGTCAATTGCGATGTTGGAGCAGCGGCGGCTTCACTCGTGACGAATGGATCGGGTTGGAATTGTTTGAAGGTGCGAACGGCAATAAATAATGCAACCAGAGCAGCGACACCCAACGAAATGTTTTTGAGGATATCATTGATTTGATCCCAAGGAATCGTGCTGGTTGCCACCGGGTCGAGCGGCTCCTCGGTGACAAAGTCAATGAAATCGACGGTGATCTGATCTTTGCCGATTCGAACTCCGCAGGCGGTGCCAATCGAAGATTCAAGAGTTGTTTTAAGGTTCGCAATTTGCGTGGCATCCCGGTCTTGTTTGTTGATCGTGACGGCAATCGACAGGGCGTTTAGAAGGGCTCCATCGATTGTTTCTGTCCGTTTCAGTTCTGAAAAATCCCATTTGCTCTCTTGCTCTTCCATCTTGAGCTGGCTCTTGTTTGCGGGGGCAGGCGGGGTTGTGCCAGCCAGCGGGAGCCCGATGTTTGTGGCGACACCAGCGGTACCAGATGCAGGCCCAGCTGCGAGATCCATTTGCTGTTTTATATTTTCCTGGATGAGGAATTTTTCAGGTCCTAGTTCGCGGCTCTCTTGAACGGCATTTTCAAATTTGTAATCAGCGGTGACTTCAACATTAAAATTACCCCATCCAAAAAGATTACGCAGTTGATTTTCAGCCTTCCGCTTTAACGCGCTCTCTCGCTCCGCAACGAACTCTTCTTTTTTACTGAGGTTCATCCCCTCGGTGTCGGTGCTGTATTGGTTTCCCTGCGTGTCCGAAACTGAAACAGAACTCGGTAAAAGCCCGGGAACTGCGGAGGCGACAAAGTCAGCGATTGCGGCGGCATCCGCCTCATTGAATTTTTCAAGGTGGGATGTTTCGATAAGAACCGACGCCGTAGGATCGGTGGACTGTCGGATGAAAGCCTGTTTTTCAGGGATGCTCAAGTGCACATTAGCAGACTTAACACTCCTGATTTTTTCGATGTCAACTTTCAGCCGTCGCTCAAGATTTGTGTTGAGGTAATACTGTTGGCTGACAGGATCCATCCAGGGAGAAATTTCTTCCATCTCACTGCCGGCACTAGTCAGGCCGGCTTTTCCGGCCGCGATTCTTGCGCGCGATAATTTACTGGATCCCACCATGATCATCGAACCGGATCCTTTGATCTGGTAGGTGATGTTCTCTGCATCTAAAGCCGCCATGATTTTTGCGGCCTGCGTGGGGTCGTCGATGTCGCGAGCAAGGACAACGTAGTTGGGTTGGGCGGACCAGATGCCGACTGAGATGATACCGCCAACGCAGATCGTTAGCAGTAACGCAATCCCCACTCGACCAGCGCCTGTAGAGTCTCTCCAAATTAAGAGAGATTGGTTTAGAAAGGATTTCAAAGTTTGCATAGGTCTCTCGAATCGGAATCCTTACGGTCAAAATTGGTAAAACCAATCTAAAAACAAATGACAATTAAAATTGCATTCGCATCAGGTCGTTGTAGGAATCGATTAGTTTATTTCTTATTTCCATAAATAGCTGAAATGACATCTCGGCGTTCGCGACTGCCAACACGACTTGATGCACGTTATCTGTTTTTCCCTGAACCAGGTCGTCAATCGCCTGATCAGAGATCATTTGGTTTTCATTGGTCTGCTGAACAAAGCTGTCAACCAACTTTGAAAAGCCACCTTCCCCGTTACTCCGTGTCGCCCCCTTGTTATTGCCAAGACTGGAAATGCTATCCAGTGAAGGAATCGACGAAGCCGATGCAATTGGGTTCATCTAGGGACTCGCAGTAAGGTCAATGTTTGCTCCACCATGTCTTTAAAAGACGAAAGCGCTTTTAGGTTTGCCTCGTAAGAACGACTTGCAGTTATCAGGTCAACCATTTCGTTGGGAATTTGTACGTTTGGCATTTTCACCATCCCATTCTCATCCGCATCCTGATGGCCGGGCTTATGAACCATTTCAAAAGGACTCTGGTCGGCTTCCATGCCAGCAACGCGGACTCCCTGCAAACCGGACGTGTTGCCCAGTTGAGGATCGAGTATTTCTGAAAAAACCAGTTGCTTGCGGCGGTAAGGAAGTCCATCGACTGACCTGGTCGTGTTTGCGTTTGCAATATTATTGGCAACCGTTTCCATGCGCAGACGCTCAGCGGACATTCCCGAGGCGCTAATATCCGCTGCTGAAAAAAGGTTGCTAAACATTTAAACTAACTCCCAGATTGATTGGTGGCTCAGCCATTAATGGCTTGTTTAAGGATTCCCATTTTGGATCCCAATAGTTGGGTCAGGGTTTGGTAGGCCAACGTGTTTTTCTTGAGGGCTGCGAGTTCCCGATCAAGGTCGACATTGTTGCCGTCACGTCGTTCGGCTAGTCCCTCGACCTGGCTAACTTCGTAATCTGTGTTTGTGATACTATTTGCGGTACTATCCAACCTCGCTAACAGTTGGTCAAAATTGACCTCTCGGGTTTGGTATCCCGGCGTATTGATGTTGGCAAGGTTTTGGCTGGAGACGCGATGGTTCTGGGATGCAAATTGAATTGCTTCCTGAAGCGCTCTGAATTGTTCAACTTTTCCGATCATACTACCTAGATCGGTTAGGTAGGCTTTAACCCTGAACAAGTAGCAACAAGATTGCGGGTTCCCGCATCAAGGTTTGAGAAATTGGTTTCTCAAGCGAGTTTGGGTGGGCGACGCCTAAGTTCTTGAATAAACCAACAAGTTGGCGGCGGGGTTGTCGATAACTTGGGGCTCAAGCTAGCAGAATGGCTTTATCGAGCGGTTTAAGCGTTCTTGCGATTCGAATTTGGCACCAGGTACTCACGGGGTGATCCTGTGGGGCAGTCTGCTGCCGATCCCATTCAGCCGGCAAAATCAGTATTACTGTAATCTAGTCCCCCGAGTTGGGTGTGAACGACCGGCATAATCGGATTTTCCTAGTATTGAGCGTTGCACACTGGGTGCGCAACCAACGCGAAATCTGAAACAAAAGCAAAAAAATTAAATTAAATACAGCGGTTTCCCCAGTGATGACCAATACTTCGGAATAGTCATGCGCGTTTGAAATAACCGGTAATTCGATTTGTGAATCGATTTAGGCATTTCATAAAGGCGATGATTAGGAGGGCGGGATGCCCTGATTCACTAACGATTTGATCCAAACTTAGTATTTAACGCCGATGGACATAGCGACAATTGTAGGTCTATTAGCCGGTTTCGGCCTAATCTTTACCGCCATCCAAATTGGAGGCGATAAGGGTATCGAGCCGTTCGTTGACTTCCCGTCGGTGATGATTACTGTCGGTGGTTCCTTCGCTGCTCTGCTGATTAACTTCCCGTTAAAGACCTGTCTTTCGACCGTCACGGTGATCAAGAAGTGTTTTGTTTCGCGACTGCCGGAGTCGAAAGCGTTAATTGCTCAGTTCAAGAACCTCGCAATCATTGTTCGAAAGGACGGTTTGTTAGCGCTTGAATCCGAACTCGACAACATTGACGACGAGTTTATGAAGCGAGGTTTGGAAATCGTGATCGGCGGTGCTGATGAGGAGCAGGTCAGAAACGTTTTGGAAACGGAACTGGCAGCGATCGAGCATCGTCATGCGGTTGGAAAAAATCTTCTCGATTCAACCGGGGCAGCCGCTCCGGCGTTTGGCATGATTGGCACGCTTGTTGGCCTCGTGCAGATGCTTCAATCTTTGGATGATCCGAGCAAGATTGGTAAAGGAATGGCAGTCGCTCTTTTGACCACGCTGTACGGTGCCGTGATTGCGAACGTTGTCTGCATCCCACTGGCTGGAAAGCTAGAAGCCCGTTCCAAAGAAGAGGTTGCTTGTCGAGAACTGATGATTACAGGAATTACGGCACTTGCGAAAGGACTGGCTCCGCCGGTCGTGGAAGACGTGTTGGTAGCCTATCTGTCTCCCAACTCAAGGCAGGTATTTCAATCGGAAAAGGATGGCAACTAAGTTCATGCCGAAGACGAATTTGCGTAGGCTTTCGAGTTAGGAGCAAGTTTGTTTTTGTGATCAATTCAGTCAGTGACGTACCATGGCGAAAGAAAAAAAATTACCGGAGCCCAAAGGTGATATTCCCGCTTGGTTTATGACTTACAGTGACGTTATTACGCTCCTGATGACTTTCTTCATTCTGTTGTTGACATTTTCTACCACGGAACCCGAGCGATTTGAAAAGACGATTTCAACGATTTTCTCCAACGGTTCGGCCACTGGTGTCGCGGGTAAGAAGATTAAGCACAATGATCATGATTCGTTTATTAACCGTTTACGAGTGCCGGCGGCACGGATTGCAATTCGCGGCGCGACAATGCCCCCGATCCTTAGGCAACCGGCAACCGAGACTTGGGGCAATGGATTAAAGTCATTAACGGATGAGGAAGCCGAGCAGAACGAACTTACGTCCCATGCGTTCGAAGTTCCTCTGGCTTTGCTGTTTGACTCCAACGACCAGTTAACTTTTCGTGGTCGTGATATCTGTGGGATGTTGTCACAGCAATTGCAAGATTTACCATTTCGAGCGTCGCTTCAGTTTTCGAATAAGAAGGATACTGACAGGCTGTCGACGGTCATGGATTATTTATTTCATACTGAAATGACACGTCCCGGTCAGGTCGCCATGACTTTAATGCGGCAGGGCGATGTCGCTAATTCGAATCTGCGCATTGTGATTGAGCGATTCACTCCTAATGCCCAGAGCGGTTACGCTTCTGGATTGAGGAAATAGCTCAAATGGCCAGAAAAAAAATACCCCTTTCTAAACCAAGCAAGGCTTACCTGATCTCATTTGGCGATACGATGACTGCGCTGCTGGCCTTCTTCATTGTGCTTAACGCCTTTGCGAAGGAGCAAACTGGTGCAAATATGTACGCGGGAACGGGATCGTTCATGAGTGCGAAGACGACAATTGCGTTGTCCGGTGGTGAACCTGGTGATCGTTCAAGATTGTTGATTCCGAAGAAAGCCCCGAGTCCGATTTATGCGATTCACAGCGAGAATGCCGAGAAGGATTTAAAAGCTCATTTTGGTCCAGATGAAGAGGATGACAAGGAGTTGATCATCGACAGGCAGACGGAGGAATTTAAACGTTTTCTTACGAATGTTGGTAGGCATTTTGATGTCGATGAGTTGCCGCCCACCCGCAGTCAAATTGTTTTTGATTCCTTTGAAAATCTTCAACGGATCGAAGAGGGGAAGGTTCGAGAACCGCTCCAGAAAGACGCGATTCAACTCGCGTCGTCAGCCATCACGAAGCTTGCCAGAGACGATTTTTCACTGGAGATTGTCGTCTGGGCCCGAATGCCGTCCAAGGGCTGCCTGGTCGAAGCGATGGACTCTGCCGAAGCGATTCGCAACCAAATCGACCGCTGCTTTCGACTCGATGAGGCTGTTAAATCTCGAATGAACGTTTCTGCGAAACCGTGGTTGTTTTCTAATTCGACTCGACCGCGGATTTCGTTTGTAATCTCACGCCTCGAGAAGTAAAGGGCTCAAAACTTCCTGCGGGATGAAATGACCAATTGATGCTTTTTTTCATCATTGAATTGACCGCCGATAAAATGTCTCCCCCCTTCGGGTTAACCGATAGGACCGTTTGATTTTTTTGCTACGAGGAAAGTTCTTTTCGGTTTGAGGATACGTTAGCCGCAAGGTGACGCAGATTTAAACGATTACAATTGCGGAACGGTGTTCGCTGAGCGATGACGTTCGCAGATGGATGGGTAAGTTGAGCAGGATGCCGCTAGATTAGTTCAGTAGACGTTAGGTGCGGTACACAGATTGAGTTTGGGCCTGATGCTGTGTGACCTAGACCGTTGTTTTGCTCAAAAGATATGCGTCTCGCTCCAAACATGACAGGAGGAGACGTGCCAAAGGGTAAGCTCATGGAATCCATTCAGCTGAAAAAATTAAATATTGAGGATCTCCCCAGTCCTCCTTCGGTCGCGGTCAAACTTCTTGAGTTGTTTGACGATCCTGATGTAGCTTTGAAAGACATTGCGAAAGTCATTCAGGTAGATCCAGCATTGACCGCTAAAATTGTCTCCTATTGCAATTCCCCGTTGATCCAGGCGGCGCGCCCGATCGAGACTCTCGACGGTGCGATTGTGATGCTTGGAATGGGTGCTGTTCGCATGCTCGCCCTTTCGTTCTCGCTATTTAACGTCGCGGAAGAGGACGGCGGATTTGACTATTCAGCGTTTTGGGCAAAATCGTTGGCACTTGCTGTTTCTACGCAGTCAATTTCACATTTGACACAAATGAATCCGGACGAGAGTTTTCTCGCTGGGTTGATGACCAACATTGGGGAAATTGCGGTCTATCGCCAAACCCCTGATGAAGCGTTGACGGGACCGAAAGTAAATTCGATTGAGTCGGTAATCGAGCACGAAAACAAATCGCTTGGGTTCAACCGTTTCGAAGTTGGATCCGAAATTTTAAGTCGTTGGAATTTTCCAGAGGCAGTGGTTCAATTTGTTAAAGACATTAACCAGGATCAAACCGGAAAACAACGCCGGCAAGCTGATTTGTCTTGGCAGTTGGCCAGTTTGTTCAGTTCAGCAGATGCAACGCTAGAGCAGGTTCAGTCGTGTAAAGATAAGTTTCACGGCGAGCTGGCAATCGATGAAGAGGCGTTGGAGTTGCTGTTTGCGGCTGCTCAGACGAAGTGGATTGACTACGCGAAACTTTTGAGTTTCCGCCACGATGCCACGGCGATGTCGCTTCGGGATATCGAATTAGCAGCGAAAGCTAAAATGACCGAAATTTCAATTTCGCATTTAAAGGCTCAGCAGAAAATTGCTGCTGAGAATGAGAAGTTGAGGACGACCGTTTACCGGGATCCATTGACGGATGTATTGAATCGTCGCGCCTATGAGGAGCAATCCAGTCAGGCTTTTGCACGCTGTTGTCGGGTGAAGAGTTTCTACTCTTTGCTGGTCGTCGATATCGACTATTTTAAAGAGTGCAACGATTCCTATGGTCACCAAATTGGTGATGAAGCATTGATTCACATTGCAAAACTACTCACAAGCGTTTTGCGTGAGTACGACAATGTTTATCGCTATGGTGGCGAAGAGTTTATCGTTACTCTGAGTGACTGTAACCAAGAAATGTCATTAGCAGTCGCCGAGCGCCTACGTGAATTAGTGGAAAGCAATCCACTGCGAACAGATGGCAAGGTAATTCGGTTGACGATTTCGGTCGGAGTTGTTTCTACTGAATTTGCCAACGCTCAATCGGTTGTTGAGTTGTTCGAGATGGCCGACAAGTGCCTCTATCGAGCGAAGGCCAGCGGCAGAAACCAGTGCATTTTAATGACACAGGACATTCTCGACTCATTGAACTTCGAATCTACGGAAGCGATCGAGCAAACTTAGAGGTAACTCGCGGTTTGCCTCGCCCGATCTGCAGGCTTGCAACTAATAACTCTCACCCATCATCGCCCCATCTGACCGGTCTCCTAGGTTCTGGTAAACAATTGTGTCGATGCCATTGGAGATGGAAGAGACACGTCCATCAGCGAAACAAAAGTTGGTGATACCTGGGTGGCGACTGCCGAACCCTCCGACCTCTTTTAGATTGGTCGGAGCGGCTGGAATGGCGCCTGCCACGATAACAATAGGGCCTGTGTTTCGTAGCGATGCTCGAGTGCCTGACGCCCAGCCGAGGTTGCTTGATTGGTCGGTCAGTAGTTCTCCGACGAGGATTGTGTTGCTGCTTCCATCGTGTATGTCGCCATAGCTGATCTCGCTATTTAAAAATAGCAGGCCGTTGTTGTCGGTGTCGATTGGTGCTTCCATGCTGTGGTGGCAACCAGCGTAGCTCGTCAGCCCAGCTGTTCCATCGTACGCTGTGAAATAATCGGAAGGGCATTCAAAGAGTGAGATTTTTTGTTCGCGGGCAGGAGCATTGGCAGGGGCATAGGTTCCCAGTGATTTATCAAATCGATTGGCTATTCCAGACTGCTCTATGTAAGGCAGCAGCTCAACGAGGAAGCTGACATGTTGTCCAATCGGTTGAGAGAGAATTGGCCCTGTCGGGTTGATGACACCTGATGGGAGATG
>JAAEMV010000580.1 GCA_024225195.1 Planctomycetaceae bacterium
AAGTAAGACCGCGGTTAACAAGAACAATAAAGCGCGCTCTGCATGGTAGGCGAGCGGTAAATCTCCGAAAGGGACCAGCAGATTCAGATCTAAAAACCCGAACGGGAAGAACCGCCCCGCAGCCGGATCAAATGGCATGCAAGCCGATTTGCCCTGCACGGTTGAGTTAAGGAAAAGAAAAGTGTCACCATAAACCCAACCTGGCTGACCCACCACGACGATTACAAAACAAAAAACGGCTATCCAGGTGAGCAGTAACGTTAACGTCGTTAAAGCTCGATTCCGCAGTAATGATGGAAACTGCTCGACACTTACCAGACACTGAAAAATCACCAACAAAATAAAAATTTGAAAGCCACTCCCACCAAGCTTCCCCCATCTTGGCTGCAGAGAATATTTAACCGCAAGCGACTGATTGACGGGAATCGGTTCTGCCATGGAGAACAGCACGCTGCCTTTGCCATCCGAATCCCAAAATTCTGATACGGGTTGCGGATCCGCTGGGAAAGTGACATCGCTCACCCGAAAAAGATCATTGCCGC
>JAAEMV010000581.1 GCA_024225195.1 Planctomycetaceae bacterium
CGAAAGCTTTCACAAATCTTGTCAAATCCATCATTCTCTGATTTGTTGCGTTATATAGATATTGAACAAACAACACAGACGCATTTCAAACTCATGCCTGTCCCCTTTTGATGATCACTCACCCCGTTGGAGAAATTTTGAAAACTTACAAAATCGATATTCTATGCCACAACAACCGTGTCTACCGGCTCATTGTCGATGCCGAATCTCAAGAATCCGCGCGCCGTGAAGTCATCAGCAAGGCCGTTTCAAAGAATCTTTGGGTGCAAAGAGTATTTGTCAAAAGCTGTATGCCAAAAGAAGACTACGGCAACTTGCCGAGCCAAAGACAAAATCCTCAGAACGAATCTGTTGATTCTAAAAAACCGGATAACGGTTCAAAAGAAGATGGTGGCGAGAGTTGCTGAGCTGAAACTCTGACATCTGAATACCGTGCCCCATCACCCTTCGGCCCAATTTCCACACCCCAAAAGGAATACAGCATCCAAATTCAAGTCAAAGTTGTCACGAATCTTGTCAAATTCAACATGAATTGGAATTCAGACGTCTATACCAACGAGAGTTCACTTTCTCTGTTGTTTCTCTGCTCCCCCTGGTTACTGATCCTACTTTTGTTCCTGTCCTCTTTTTTAGTGAAAGATCGATTTTGAAAATAAGAAATACCTTTCCGATTCGCCACGCGATCAAATTTAGCTTCATTTTCATTTTCTTACTCACTTTCACGCTTTTCGCTCGACCTTGCCATCAACCTCAACAATTTGGAGATCCACATGCATCAATATCAAGCCAAAATTCGAATTTCAGGACGCGTCAGTTACGTATCTGTGTTTGCGAGCGATTCATCTCACGCGCGACGCTTAGTCAAAACTCAGTACGGCAATTCTGTAACCGTTTTGGAAACGAAACGGATTGCATAAATCAATCCTTTAACAATCAATTCAACCTAACTACTTTTTCTGGAGAAGAGCCTATGAAAACCTCGCTGGACGCCGTTGCAAAATTCCATCGTCAAATCGATGCTCCCGTAGCAATCGCACCGAAATTGCTTGATGGAAATCCCGCAAATGCCGGGGATGCGGCGAAATGCCTCAAACGCCTCATGAATGAGCCAATTTTCAAGAATCCAAGTTGTGATGAATTTTTGCAGCGTTTGCATTTCGCAATTGAAGAACTTTACGAATGGGCAAAAGCTCATGCCGAATCTGATCTCGTCGAGGCGGCTGATGCCTGGGCTGATCGGTGCTATGTCCTATTCGGGGACGCAATCGCAAGTGGGATTCCTGCGGAAGCAATATTCAATGAAGTCCATCGATCAAACATGACCAAATCCGCTCCAAGTGGCTTGCATGGGAAAGGGCTTAAAAGCCCTCATTTTGAACGCCCGTTACTTGAACCGATTTTGAAAAAATCCCTCGCCAATTAAACCCTTCGACAATTTTACTTCAACCGTTTTACTTCGATTTTCACCATCAACTCCAAAGGTAGCTTATGAAAGCATTGCTCGTAATAAATCAATCTAA
>JAAEMV010000582.1 GCA_024225195.1 Planctomycetaceae bacterium
AATTTTAACGAGTAGCGATCAGGATGCATGGGCAACACCACCGCTTCCGTCTCCTCAGCACCATCATCGGCAACACGCCGCAGTGAACATTTCACTTCATAGGTCTGCGGCGGTTTTCGCGTGCTTACGAACCTTTGATCTAGCTGAAATTGGAATTGATCGCCATCGACCAGCAGGCTGCCAAGCGGTTTAATTTGCAAGCCAGCAACCCATTGAGCGACTGCTCGTTGCCTGTCAGGCAGCAATTGCACCCATGCTTGATCCAAGCCCTGGGCCGCATCATCTAAACGACCAGAAAAGAAATTTTGCACCGCGGCCTCCATCGGCGGGAGCGCTTTTACACGGTTGGATTCGCTAATATCTTTTTCCAGTTCCGCCTCGAGGCGTCTCAACCGTTGCCCTAAATCAAAACGGATCGACTGGCTCAAGCCGATATCGCAAAGCAATAGAGAGATGAGCGTCGTGAAAAGGAAAGGCATGTGGCGGATAAGGAGTGTTTAATTCATGCCCAAATGATAACAAAAAAGGCCGGCGGAAAATCCGCCGGCCTTGAAGTTATCTCAAAACAGAAGTTTAGAACGGGCTCTGCGGTGGAAGAATAATCGCATTGTTGAACCCATTGTCATCCGTCGCGGTGAAG
>JAAEMV010000583.1 GCA_024225195.1 Planctomycetaceae bacterium
GACGGCATCTCGCTCATCAAGGATAAAAATACCAAACTAGAAAACGACCAGGTTGAAATACTTACTTCGGATTCATTTAAGATTCAGTCCGAC
This sequence comes from Planctomycetaceae bacterium, assembly GCA_024225195.1. Lineage (GTDB taxonomy): Bacteria > Planctomycetota > Planctomycetia > Pirellulales > Pirellulaceae > Mariniblastus. The sequence goes on from JAAEMV010000583.1 coordinate 94, forward strand.
CAATGGTATACCTTTGTACTGGAAGTCAAAGGCGAGCAAGTGGTGATGCAGTTAAAAGATGGGCCAACGCTGAAGGCGCGGCACAAACGTTTTCTCGCGCCAAAATCCTGGGTCAATTTGCCCACGCGAGGTGGTGGTGAAATCTTTTATGACGATGTTCGTATTTGGGCACCATCAAAAGAAGAATAGCCTTTGAGAGTTAGTTGTCTTTGGTTATTTCGAAAGTGCCGTTTTCCAACTGTTGGATCGTAATGAGTCGATCGGAATCAATGGTTGGAAATGTTTGGGATTTTTGGTTAGGCCCGTGGATTTTGATCGAGACCGGTGTGTCGACATTGCCTAGTCCGAAGTGGAGTGTCATTTCATTTTGGTTTCCCTGCCCAGTACCCGCTTCAACCGATCTGGTGAAGATATGTTCGCCGGCAATAACTTTTACGACAGTGCCGATTGCAGATCGATTCAAATCAGTTCCGTTGCCGTGGACTAGAACTTTCAACCAATGGCCACTTTTCAACTGATTTTGATAGAGCTTGTTTGCGGTGATTAAATCGAGATCGCCGTCACGATCGTAATCGGCCCAGGCTGCCTGATACGTGGGTGGTAGGTTTCCTAGGTTGTTGTCAACGGTAACATCTGAAAATTGAAAGTTAGTCTGGTTTTTGTAAAGTACGGCATTGTTCTTTTTTCCAAATGAGGCGGTGCCGTAAACGGTGGTAAAAAATAGATCGAGATTCCCATCATTGTCGAAATCGCCGGCCGTCGGGCTGGCATAAGATTCTTGATAAAAAACTCCGGAGGTACCGCGATCTTCAAATGTGTATTCTTTCTCGGGTCCTAGGTTTTTTAAGAATCTAGATTGAGGTTGATTGCCGCGGCTGTCCCGATGGGCAAAGTTTCCGGCAAATAAATCCATCAATCCGTCGTTATTAAAGTCGCCCCAGGCCGCTCCGATCGAGTGTCCACCGCCAAATTTGTCGGAGGTGGCAACTGCATTGACGACCGGCGCTTTGTTCTCAAAATTCCCAAGTCCATCATTTGCCCACAACAGGTTTGGTTGGAGTCGGTAATTGGAAACGTAGATGTCTGGATCGCCATCGAGGTCGTAATC
>JAAEMV010000584.1 GCA_024225195.1 Planctomycetaceae bacterium
ATATTTTTTAGGGACCCAGAAGGTAATGTTCTGGAATTGATTTGCCATGCTTCGAATGAAAATTGAAGCGAGAATGGTAAATATCTTGTGGCTTGGTGTGGGGAGACGGGCATCAGGCTTGAGATGGCAAATATCAAAAAGAGCGGGCAGGTTTTTAATGTGAAAGCCGGCTCAGCGGAATAGACGATTGCAGTTGCTAATCGGATTGGACCTAAAGGTCGGGTCCTGGAAGCGGATTTTTTAACTCGCATTCTTGAGTTTGCCGCTTTGAGGGCACGTGCGAATGGTCTCAACAACGTCGAAATTAGGGAGTGCCATGGTGAGAGTATAGCGAACCTGGGTTTTGGGTCATTTGATGCTTTGATATCACGCGTAGGTTTTCTCTATCTCTGTCATCTACATCAAGCACGGGTTGATATGAGGCAGGTCGTTAAGGAAAGTGGTTAGGTGGCGACAACGGTCCATTCCATTGTCGAAATGAACAGCTTCTTCTCTATCCCCGTATCAATCATTCGGCGGCTTATTTGATAGCGTGAGTCATTGGGAGATGAGTTAATTCATAGGCCCACCATGAAATTTCTGAAAAATGCCCGGGGTCCAAAGTTGTCAAAATAACCGTCTTCGAAGGCGTTGATCATGGATCTACCCCAGCTGAAATTAAGAAGTTGGAAGGCATCTACCATTGGTTTTTTTTCTACTCGCTTCCACGTTAAGAATTCAAGGAATCTAGGCAGCAGCTGATTTTAGAATGGAATTGTTTCCAGGTTTTTTCGGCTCAACTTTCGGCAAATCCTATCTTTATTCTGCAGATTGGATTGTCCGATTGACGTCTTGAAAAACAAACTCAAGTTGCTTCTATACTTGCTGAAGAAGAAAGCGTCGGGTAACAATACGATGAACCGAAAACGGCAAATGGGGTAGGGCCGATTTACGTGGTAGGAAACGAAATTTGGTTGTCCTGCCACTTGGATCGCAAAATTCACACTTGATTAAATTAGGGGCAACATACCGTGTGTACTCGGCTTTTCTACGAAACGGGAACTCGCAATTTTATTACAGCCAGAGGCATGGACTGGAGCGATACCAGTGCTAAGACGGCCCTTTGGGTTTTTCCCAGAGGCATGAAGCGTAACGGAGGGATTGGGAAGATGCCGTTTCAGTGGACGGCGAAATACGGTTCGGTAATCGCCTCTTTCTACGACGCGGCTACATCTGACGGTATGAACGAAAAAGGGTTAGTTGCCAATTTACTTTACCTAGCCGAAGCCGATTACGGTGATGCGACGGAGAATGAAAATCCGGCGATGTCCATCGGCGCCTGGGGCCAGTATTTCCTCGATAACTATTCCACGGTTGATGAGGCGATTACGGCGATGGACGAAGTTCCTTTTGCGCTCATCGCACCGGTCCTGCCCAATGGACGCGCAGCCGCTGTCCATTTATCGCTTTCCGACGCTTCCGGAGACTCGGCTATACTCGAATACATTGATGGTAAACTGAAAATTCATCATAGCTCTGAGTACCGAATAATGACCAATTCGCCGGTTTACGAACAACAGCTCGCACTGGAGACTTATTGGGATCTTGTCGGTGGAAATCGATTTCTCCCGGGAACGATCAATGCCGCAGACCGCTTTGTAAGAGCCAGCTATAATCTCAAATCTTCTCCCAAATACGAAGATCCAAAACTGGCGGTAGCGGCCGCGTTTTCACAAATCCGAGCCATCGGAGTGCCACTTGGCATGGTCGATCCTGACCATCCGAATATCTCCATGACGTTTTGGAGGACGGTGGCCGATCATGGAGACAAAATCTACTATTTCGAATCGGTTCTTATGCCGGCGGTACTTTGGGTAGATCTAAAAACCATCGAATTTAATTTAGAGTCCGGTCCCCGGAAAATTGCGATCGAGCGAGATTCGTCTTTCGCGGGCGATGTCTCGGGGGAATTTGAAAAAGCGGA
>JAAEMV010000585.1 GCA_024225195.1 Planctomycetaceae bacterium
CCCATGCGATGATTTCTGCCACCACCACAAGCGACCGCGTACTTCTCCAACCGTCTCCAACCCGGCGTCGTTTTGCGAGTATCCAACACACATGCAGAGGTCCCGCTGATTTTATCAACAAACTCATGCGTCAACGAACTTATGCCCGAGAGGCGGCACATGAAATTCAAACAGGTTCGCTCCATCGTTAAAATGTCGTGGGCCAGTCCACTCATTACTCCGATCGTTTGCCCCGCATCGACTTGCTCACCATCGTTAACATGCACCGTCAATTGAATGTTAGGCGCCCACTCCTGCAAAGCAAGTTTCACGACTTCGATTCCGCAAATCACTCCCTTACTTCGACTTACAAACGCCGCCTTTGCATGAACAGAGTCCGGCACAATCGCAGCGGTCGTGCAATCCACACCCGCTTCCAGATCGGCAGCGTTGAGATCTTCCAGAATCGCCATTTCGATCAATCGCAGGCAATCTTGTCGCGTTGACTCAGAAAAATTTGGGGCTTCCTTCATCAAAACAATCCTAGTTCAAAACATGTCAAATGATTATTGCCAAACGTGAATCGACTCTAGTTCATCGACTCTAGTCAACCGAATCCAATCTTCGCTCAATTTTTTGATCACTGACGATCTATGCAAAAAGTTCAAACTGCCGTTGCTTTTCACTGTTTTAGTAATCAGTGACTGCCTGCTTCACCACTCAAAAAATCTTCGATTCTATTTTTAATTTGATCGCGAATTTTTCGAAACTGCACCAACTTTTCGTTATCCGAACCGGTCGCATCCGCAGGATCCTCAAACGGCCAGTGAAGCGTCTGCTTCACCCCTGGGAGCACAGGACAGGCCTCTTTCGCGTGATCACAGACAGTTACGGCCAAATCAATTTCTTCACCAACAAACAGATCTACCGATTTACTCTCAAGTCCATCAATCGAAAGTCCAAGCTCTTCAATCGACTTTAAAGCCAAAGGATGCACATAGCCGGAGGGTCGCGAACCAGCAGAAACCGCAACCCATTGCGAATCCCCAGCGTTCTGCCAAATTGCCTCAGCCATTTGCGAACGGCAGGAATTCCCCGTGCACAAAATCAGTACCTTTTTCATCTTAGCTTCCTAATCAAGCGATAACGAGACGCAGGTCAAAATCAACAGCGACTCAATGAGACACTCGGTGATTACTCCAACCGAGATAATTTAACAGTCGAAGTACATGCAAAATTCGTAGGGATGTGGACGAGAACGAATCGCTTCAATTTCGTTTCTCGTCTTAAAAGAAATCCAAGTGTTGATTACATCTTTTGTAAACACATCTCCCCGCAAAAGGAATTCATGATCCATTTGCAATGCATGAATAGACTCCTCAAGTGACCTTGGCGTTTTTGGCACATTCCTTGACTCTTCGGGAGGCAAGTCATAAATGTCCTTATCGAGCGGATTGCCGGGATCAAGCTTGTTCTCAATTCCATCAATGGCGGCCATCGTAATCGCAGCAAAGGCGAAATACGGATTACAACCACCGTCGGGACACCGAAACTCAATTCGCTTGCTTGCGGGATCGTTGCTGTACATCGGAATCCGACACGCCGCAGAACGGTTTCGCTGGGAATAGGCAAGATTCACCGGAGCTTCGTACCCCGGCACCAATCGTTTATAGCTATTGGTTGTTGGATTGGTCAGCGCTAAAAGTGCAGGAGCATGTTTCAGTATCCCACCGATCGCATGCAATCCCATCTGGCTTAAGCCAGCGTAACCATCACCACCAAACAATGGACAACCGTCTTTCCAAAACGAGAGGTGGGTGTGCATGCCCGAACCCGCATCACCGAAAATCGGCTTTGGCATAAACGTCACCGTTTTGTTGTGACGGAACGCAACGTTCTTAACGACGTACTTGTACATCATCATGCGATCCGCCATCTGAACCAATGGCCCAAATTTCAGATCGATTTCTGACTGACCGGCCGTTCCAACTTCATGGTGCTGACACTCGACTTCAATGCCACAGTCAATCAGCGTCTGCATCATTTCCGTTCGCAGATTCACCATTTGGTCGGCGGGAGGGCAGGGGAGATATCCTTGCTGATGACGAATCTTGTAACCTAAATTAGGGTTCTCTTCTCGACCGCGATTCCACTGGGCTTCAACACTGTCGAGGTGATAGAACGCAGCATCCGGTCGTTGATCGAAACGGACGTTATCAAAAATGAAAAACTCTGCTTCCGGGCCAAAACAAGCTGTGTCCGCAATCCCTGTGCTACTCAGATAGCTGGCCGCTTTCCTTGCGACAAACCGAGGATCCCGGCTGTAATTTTCATGCGTGATCGGATCGACAACATCGCAGATGAGATTCAAGGTGGGTAACGCGGCAAATGGATCAATGAAATTTGTTTCCGGCCGAGGGATCAATAACATGTCGCTTTCGTCGACTTGTTGCCAACCTCGAACACTCGAACCATCGAAGCCGAGTCCATTCTCAAAAATTGATTCTGAGAGCGCGCTGACAGGGATGGTGGTATGCCCCCAATGACCTAAAAAATCGACAAAACGCAAATCAATCGCTTTGACGTTCGCCGATCGACAAAACGCGATTACTTCTTTAGGAGTCAAAGCTTGACCTTTCACGCATTGAAAAAATTGCTCCCGACCAACTCGGGAAATAAAATTTCTTTTTTTTGACGGGCTAAAATCTAATCCCGAGAACTGACATTTCAAAAATTTAAGCCAGAATGCTAAAAGCAATCTTCGTGCCACAATCGCAAAGATTGTCTCAGTGATCAAGAACCTGCCATAAAACGACTTTTCCGGTTCCCTCACCTCCAGAGACCATTTTCACTTGCACAGATAATGCCCAATCCGTGCCTCGAATTCAAGCAGCGTTGAATTAATTTCCAGCAGGCTCCAACCGCCAAAGCCGAGCCAGAGTTGATTTCGGTACTATAAATAGAGATTTTTAATTGTTAAGATCACGCACTGCTGTGCCTCGGTCAGTACAAGATTCGGGAGAATTGCGTTTTTCACGCAGCCTACCGCCTCTAAATTAGCTGCTGCCCTTTGCCCAGATCACACCTAACGATGATTACTTCTTCTGCATCATGGGAACGATGCCGAGGTGATCCGACCAATGAATCAAGAGTTTATGGAGCTAACACCAGAATGAGCAAATCGAAACTTGAGTACATCTGGCTTGACGGCTACAAGCCTACCCAGAGTCTTCGCAGCAAAACAAAAATTGTCGCTGACTTCAGCGGCGAATTGGCGGACTGTCCTGAGTGGTGCTTTGATGGCAGTTCGACAGAACAGGCTGAAGGTGGAGCATCTGACTGTCTTCTCAAGCCAGTCGCCATTTTCCCGGATCCTGAGCGGTTCAGTGGCTTCCTCGTCATGTGCGAAGTCTTGAACGCAGATGGCACGCCGCATGACTCTAATGGTCGAGCGACAATCGAAGACGATGACAACGATTTCTGGTTCGGCTTCGAACAAGAGTATTTCCTCTGGGACACCGAGACCAACAGCCCTCCAGGATTCCCAACCGGTGGTTACCCGGGTCCCCAGGGACCTTACTACTGTTCGGTAGGCGCCAAAAACGCTCACGGTCGTCACATGATCGAAGAACACCTCGACGTTTGTCTGGACGCCGGAATTAACGTAGAAGGAATCAACGCCGAGGTTGCCGCTGGTCAGTGGGAATTCCAATGCTTCGCCAAAGGAGCAAAACAAGCTGGTGACCAGATTTGGGTTGCTCGCTACCTCTTGGAGCGAATCGGCGAAAAATATGGACTCGCGATCGAGTACCACCCGAAACCTTTGGGCGATACCGACTGGAACGGTTCTGGAATGCACGCCAACTTCTCAAACACGACTCTCCGTGAATGTGGCGATCAGTCTGTTTACGAGCAAGTTTGCAAAGCATTTGAGCCACGGGTAAGTGAACACATTGCTGTTTACGGTGCGGACAACGACCAACGCTTAACCGGTAAACACGAAACCCAGTCGATCACTCAGTTTAGCTATGGCGTCTCTGATCGGGGAGCGTCTATTCGCATCCCGGTAGGCACCGTTACTAATGGCTGGAAGGGCTGGCTGGAAGATCGCCGACCTGCTTCCAATGCCGATCCCTATAAAGTTGCTGCCGAAATCATCAAAACTGTCAAAGGAGCGTTGGTGACAGTTTAGCGTGGCGTGATCGATTGATTCAAATTTACGATGTGGATCAACGAGCAACTAAAATAACGAAAAGCTGCTGCCCCCTTCGGGCAGCGGCTTTTTTTACGCATGCGATCAAAGCACACAATCCCCCCAAGTATCTGCCCAAGACGGCTCAAACAAATTCTCCCAACCGTCCATTGACCCACTGCCTGCAAAGGTTCAAATAATGGGATGAACACTCCCAATCCAATTCCCAAGCGAGATCCGTCCAACGATCGCGATTGGTTTGACCTAGCAACGCACTGGAAATTACGAAGCGATACAATTTATCTAAATCACGGCTCGTTTGGCCTGCAGCCCAACGTGGTGCGGCACAACCGACGTGGCTGGATTGATAGACTCGATGAACAGCCGATGGATTTTTATCTTCGGCAGATGGAGAGTGCTCTTTTCGAAGCACGGGCATCGATTGCAAAATTTGTGGGCACCAGCGCTGCCAACCTCGTTCTGATTGACAATGCAACCTATGCCATGAACATCGTGGCCAACAGCTTCTCCCTTAACCCGGGAGATGAAGTTCTGATCAACGACCATGAGTATGGAGCGGTTCACCGAATCTGGCAGCGAGCTTGCGATGCTGCGGGGGCAAAACTCGTATCTGCGACTCTGCCCGATTCGTTCGAATCCAAAGAGCAAATCTTAGATTGTCTAACGCAGTCTGCCACGAGCAAGACCCGTCTGCTGGTGGTAAGTCATATAACCTCCGCGACTGCCTTGATCATGCCTATCGAAGAGATCTGTGACACGTTCCACAACCAAGGGATCGCCGTCTGCGTCGACGGGCCTCACGCCCCGGCTCACGTCGAACTATCAGTAGAGAATTTAAAATGTGATTTTTACACTGCCAGTTTACACAAGTGGCTATGCGCTCCCCTGGGTAGCGGTTTCCTTTACGTCCATCCGCGTTTCCAAAACACAATTCAACCTCCGGTGAAAAGCTGGGGACGGTTACTGCCTGCCATTCCTGAAACGTGGGACGAAGAATTCACTTGGATTGGCTCCCGTGACCCAAGTCCGTTTCTATCGGTTCCGCAGGCGATCGCCTGGATTCAGGACATCGGCTTAGATAATTTCCGCGAACGGGTAGGCTGGCTGGCAAGCTACACCGAAAACTGTTTGCGCGACCTCTTCAACACTCAACCTATCGGCGACCGGAACGACGGATGGTATGGAGCGATGACCCACGTCCCCCTACCTCCTGGGGACTGGAGTGGTCTGCAGAAACAACTTTGGGAACAGATTGGAATCGAAGTTATGATCATCCAATTCAAAGAACGCTGGTATGTTCGCGTCTCTCATCACCTCTATAACAATCAGACCCAAATCAACACTTTCATCAAAGCCATCTCCAGAATGACTACTTAAGTGAGTCGACGCACATAAAAGCTGTTAACTGGCCAATTTTCAGGCGGAAGAAAAAGGCTGTCCCAGCCACCACATGTCCCCTAGAACCCAATGTTTAACTGACCTAGTGACCACCTCCTGTCGCTGCAATCGCACCTAGGCAATATTTGTTTTGAAGATAATCTCTCGATTTGTTCGAATCGCATACCGCAAAACGCTTTTTTGTTCATAATGGCGGCATGTGGCCAGATAAACCCCAAACCGAACAGCTAATCGTCCGAGCCAAAGATGGCGACGCGTCCGCGGTAAACCATCTGATGGACCGCCATCGCAATTCGCTTCGGCAATTAATACGGATGCGATTAGATAACAAAATTCAAAAACGAATTGATGTCAGCGACGTCGTTCAGGACGTACTGATTGAAGCGAATCGGCGTCTGGATCGCTATCTTGCCGATCCTGTCATGCCCTTTCATCTCTGGCTACGCCAGATTGCAAAAGACCGAATTATTGATGCCCACCGACGACATCGTGTTTCGGCAAAGCGTTCGGTGGATCGTGAACAGCAACTCTGTGCTCCGCGAGGCTACGATAAATCTTCTATTCAATTGGCGTCCATCCTTGGCGACGCAAGACTGACTCCTGCTGCAGCGGCGCTTCAGCGAGAGATGGCAAAGAAAGTGGAGGCCTCGATTTCACAACTCGACCAGAAGGATTGTGAAATTATTGTGATGCGTCACTACGAACACCTGACCAATCAAGAAATTGGTCAAATCTTGGAATTATCCGAGCCGGCCGCCAGCATGCGTTACCTACGAGCAATTCGAAGATTAAAGTCGGTTATGCAGGACGGCCAGAACTCGATCGAACCTTAGCCATACCCAAACCAAAATTTCGTGACTCAGAAGTACCAGGAAAATCAGGAAGACGAAGCCGAGATGAGACTCGCGGTGCTCGTCACTGAATTAGCCGATCAAGCTAATCAGGGAAAGCAGGTAAGCCTCGAAGAGGCTTGTCTTAAGAATCCGGAATTCGAGACTGACCTTCGAGAGCTTTGGGGCACGATCATCGTGACTGAAGCAGCGGCGAAAGAGCAAAGTCAGTTTTCGTCGTCGACGCGAGAATTAGCGATCCCGCAACTGGAGCTTCCCTGCGACTTCGGCAACTACCGCCTCGAAGAGGAAATTGGTAGAGGCGGAATGGGAATCGTTTACCGGGCATCCCGATTCAGTGACGGCGAACTGGTCGCGATCAAAATGATCCTCAAAGGTGACTTTGCAAGTGATACCGATCGCCAGCGATTTGAAGCCGAAGCAGACGCCGCCTCGCGACTCAATCACCCCAACATTATTCCAATTTACGAAATTGGAGAACATCAGGGACGCAGTTTTTTCTGCATGAAACTGATCACGGGTCAATCACTTTCAGAGCGGTTATCCCGTGGACCTCTGCCGCCGATGCGTGCGGCAAAGATCATGAATGAGATCAGTGATGCAATTAGCTTCGCTCATCAAAACGGAATATTGCACCGGGACCTCAAGCCGTCCAATATCATGCTCGACGATGACTGGACCGCTTACGTTGCCGATTTTGGATTAGCCAAAGAAGCTGACGGACGAACCAGCCTCACGCGAACTGGAGCGATCCTCGGGACTCCATCGTACATGTCGCCTGAACAGGCAACGGGACACCGCGGGGAAGTGGGAATCACCAGCGACGTCTACAGTTTGGGAGCAGTGCTTTACCATTTGCTAACCGGACACCCACCTTTCATGGGCTCAACCCCAGTCGAAACGGTATTAATGGTTCTCGAACAGGACCCCGTTGCCCCGCGTGTGCTTAATCGGCGTGTCGATCGCCGACTCGAGAACATCGCCATGCAATGCCTGCAAAAGCCTCAGGATCTTCGCTACAGCAGTGCGACCGATCTGCGGAATGATTTACGGGCATTTTTGAATAACGAATCCGTCGCCGCAAGCGAAGGAAAATTTGGCCAAATCATTGGTAACGTCTTCCGGGAAACGCATCACGCGGTAATTCTTGAAAATTGGGGGCTGATTTGGATATGGCATAGCATGGTTCTGTTTGTTGCCTGCATGGCAACTTATGCCCTCCAACTTTACGGTGTCGACTCCCCGTGGGCCTACGGCGTAATGTGGACTTTTGGCTTGGGAGCCTGGGCAGTCGTCTTCTGGTTCGTTCGACGCAGAATGGGGCCGGTCACCTTCGTCGAACGTCAAATTGCTCATGTATGGGCCGGAGCGATGTGCTGCGTTGCCTTCATTTTTCCTCTTGAGGTTCATTTCGATCTGGAACGCCTCAGCATGGCCCCCCTGTTAGCGGTGTTTGCGGGGATGGTTTTTCTTATAAAGGCCGGCATTCTATCCGGATCTTTCTATATCCAAGCGATCACGCTGTTCGTTACAGCAATTATCATGGCAGTCTTCAGTTCGATCGCGATGCCTTTGTTTGCCTTTGTTTCAGCCGGTTGTTTCTTTTTCTCCGGCCTGAAATATTACCGGCGACGAAAAAAGCAACTCGACAGCCGAATGGGTTAAGCACCAAATAGCTGCCGGATTGATCCCTCGCCAAGCCTCTCAGAGTTCGCGGCAACCAAGTTTCGTCCCCTCTTGTTTAACGAGGTGGAAAGTTGACGCACGAACTCTTTTCTTTTCATGGTGTTTTTTTTCAACACGCGGGCGCCCGTGTTTCCATACGTCTGCAACGGTTGTAGCAGATGCTCTACGCGACCAGCGCTAATTTCGGTCTAACCCGACCCTAACCCGCAGCCTCGACGAAATAATTCGTTTTTATTTAACCCTTAAAGTTTGACTAAATCTAGTCGTGACTTAGGTTTCTAGTGAGTTGAGAGAACGACTAATTTGTTCTCTAAATTCAAGCCAATTCGCTACGTCGGATTGGCAATCCTGCACGCTTTTGAAGAAAGCAATTTGATAACGTGGGACAGCTGACAGTCGCAGGAAAAGTGCTCATCCACTTTGTCAGCCCGGCCCTTTTTTAATTTAGAACCATTTGGTTCAGATGCCCACACGGGCACGTCAAATCCGTCGGAGGAAAGACAAGATGAAGAAGTTTATTAACAAAATCGAAAAGTTCATGAAGTCGGAAGATGGCCCAACAGCAGTTGAGTACGCCATTATGCTTGCTTTGATCGTTATTGTTTGCCTAACAGCTATTCAGGCTGTTGGTACAGCTGCAAACACAGCGTTCCAAAACATTGGTTCACAGATCAGCGGTTTGCCGTCGAACTAGTTTGGGGTCTGCCATCAGGTAGACTTTGCTAAATCATTAGCCCCTCAGCTCTTCGAGCTCAGGGGCTTTTTCCACGTTAAAACCGCATCAAGGACAAGGTAACAGTTTACGAACGGAATTCATTCAAAACCTCTATTTGGATCGAGAAAATCAAATGGAATGGTTCGTCACAATTGGAACGTTTGAGCAAGCCGTCGAGCTTGTCTGCTACTTTTGCACTTTGATCGCTGTTTTCCTGAGCTATTTATTCACGCTCAGATTTTAAGCGCAACGACCACGCGATCGCCGACCTATCGGTTTTGGAAACCGAGACCGTCAACACGAGAAAAAATGAGTTTTTCTCTCGCGAACCAACACAACACAACACAGAGTGCAGGAGTTTTTGTTATGGAAGAGATTCTAGTTACCATGGCCGATAACTGGGTTTATTGGGCCGTCAGTATTTTTGCGATCATTGCCGCGTACATCGACGGCAAGGAACTTCGAGTTCCCAACAAAATTACGTTTCCAATGATTATCAGCGGTTGGATTTACAGTGCCATTTTTTACGGAATGGACGGACAAGGCTGGTACATCGGACTGATGTGGAGCCTCGCTGGCACCGCTGTCGGAATCGCGACACTGCTGCCAGCCTACGCTGTCGGCGGAATGGGTGCAGGCGATGTGAAGATGATGGCTGCAATTGGAGCCTGGGTTCACTGCACAATTACATTTTATGCCTTCTGCGTTTCGGCAATCGTTGGTGCCATTCTTGCCGTGATCATGGTGATCGCTGCCGGGGAAGGAAGAAAGCACTTCAATCAGTTCTTCTTCATCCTCAATGAAATCACCACGATTAAAAATCCCGAAGCACTTGCAGAAATTGCGACCGAAAGAAAAAGCTCGATGCGTTTGCTGCCCTACGGAATTCCATTAGCCATCGGAACCGTATTGTATTTCGCTTGGATGGGATACCTCATCTAAGACCTACGCATTGTTCCGATTCTGCCGGATTTGATTCCAATTAGACCTGTCCGGCTTTTTTTGGACTGAGAACCCAATAGAACCGAATTAATCCGAAAAGGGCTGCTTGCACGGTGCAATGCAAGCAAGCAGCTCCTCGGATCGAAGTTTCGATTGAAGGAAACGAGTTTCAAGGACGGGTTGTTGATTGCATTGCCAGACTGAAGCGATTTTTATTTAAGCCAATTATTAAGCCTAATCTTCGGTTCACACCAAGTGATTGGCGAACAACCCTAAACCGCTGTTGTTGAGGTGAAACCTATGAAATCTAAGTCATTCATGCTAATGGTTCTATCGATGGGGTTTGGACTCGTTGCCGCGATCGGCATCAGCCAGGTTTTAGGACAAAAATCCGCGAACGCTGAGCCAGAAAAGGAACATGGGCCGGTCATCGTGGCTGCCATGGATTTGGATCCTAACTCGCGTTTGACAGAAGAAAATGTCAAAATTGAGAACTGGCCGCTCGACATCGTTCCCGATGACGCGGCCACAAGCCTCGACGACATTGAAGACATGGTTAACCGCAACCGTCTTGGAAAAGGTATGCCTATCCAAAAATCGGTAATCGTCAACGAAAAATCCGTTGCCTCTCTCTCAATCCCAAGTGACATGAAAGTGGTTGCGATCAAAGTTCCTTCAGATGATCTATTTGGTGGCCTACTTAGCCCAGGCGACAAAGTCGACGTAATCGGATTATTTACAAAGCGGGATAAGAAAAATCCGAACCGAATCAACCAGACTTCCAAGACATTCCTGCGAGGGCTTCAAGTTTTCAGCATCAATAACAGCATGAAATCAGTCGAAACTCGCGAAGACAGTCCAACTGCGGGAACGAACTCAGCGGTTGTCGGTGTGTTAGCTACGGAAGAGCAGGCCGAAGCAATGTACTACGTACAAAGAACAGCTCAAATCAAACTCACGCTTCGAGGTGACGAAGCGACCAACGACGACGACATCGAAAGCCTAGACGAAATCATGGGCTGGAACCTCATCGAAGAAGATGAAGAGGATCCTGAAAACGAAGAAAATATCGTCACTGTCGCGGCAAGCGATGCGGAAACCGAATCTAAAGACCCCCTCACAATGACGATTTGGAGCGGGAATTCGCCTGAAAATTACACATTCACCCCCGGCTTACTTCCGCAAAGCACCATCCCTGATATCAACATGGCTCCGATCGTCCCCGTAAATTCCGAAGATGCGGATGACGACGATGAGGCTGACTCTGACGGCTCTAACGAAATTGATCGCAATTTGGAAGAAGATCAATATCAGGGTGAATAGGTTCGAATTAGCTATATGTAACGTATGACTTTGTCTGGTTTTAACACTGAAAAACCGCTGGGCAGTTCGGGTGTAACTTTTCACCGACTGCAGCCGTCATGGATGACTCCGGTAAGACTGACTTCGTTTCAAATTACAAAAGCCGATCCGTCCAACGCAAGGATTCATGGATGAACAAGCGTCTTTCAACTCAATTTCGCATTGTTTTTGCTTTAGCTGCAACCGCACTACTTGGTTTACCTGGCACGATCCAGGCACAAGTAGGTTTGAATTATCAGATCCGTCAAGAAGTGAAGACAATTCAGATGGTGGAGGGTTCGAACCAACGCCTTCAATTCGACTACAACATTCCTGAGTTGATGGTTGAGAACCCCGATGTTATCGGAGCGGTTCCGGTTACCCCGAACACGATTCTCGTGAGCGCATTGAAGCCCGGAATGTCGACCCTGACGGTCAGCGATCCAGACAAAAATCTCGAGATGATCAACATCGAAGTCTCGATTGATGTGAGAGAAGTCGAAGGGGCGATTGCAAAGATCTTCCCCGATTCACAAGTCAGTGTTAATCCCTTGAAGTCTAGCATTATCCTGACAGGTAACGTAGCAAGAGCCGACCAGGTAGAAAACATCGTCAAAGTCGCACGGGATTACTTCCCAGCGAATGTAATCAATGAGCTTCAGGTCAACGGTACGCAAAACATTGCGATCAAAGTGAAAGTCTACGAAGTCGCTCGCGGTAAACTGAGAAAGCTTGGCGTCGACTGGGCTTATTTAGGCGAGGAGTTCAATGTTGTCTCAAGTGTGGCTCAGTTGATTCAGGATGTTTCGACCGGAGATTCCGCTGGTACCTCGGCGAACTTTGCCTTTGGTGTTCTGAACGATGGAAAGAGATTCAACGCGTTCATCGAAGCACTCGAAAGCAATAACCTGGCGAAACTGCTGGACCAACCGGTCCTCGTTGCCCAGAATGGACGGCCTGCCGAATTTCTCTCTGGTGGTGAAATCGCCATTCAGGTCGCTAGCGGACTGGGAACCAACTCCATCGAGTACCGCCCCTTTGGTACCAAGCTTGATGTCGTGCCAATCATTCACGGCCAAGGTCAACTTACGCTTGAAATTCGAGCAGAAGTTTCCGAGGTCGCTGCTGACCTTGCTGGTGACGCTGGTGTCCCAGGATTCCGGGTGCGACGTGTGAACACCGGCGTAAAGATGAAAGCTGGCCACACACTTGCTCTCGCAGGAGATTACCGCGAAAAGGATGAGACAGAAGTCCGTGGAATTCCTAAGTTGATGCACAACCCATGGTTTGGCCCCGCCTTCCGATCGGTCATGGACAAATCCAATGAGACCGAACTGGTCTTCTTACTTACACCAAACTTCATCAGTGAAGTTGAATCAGACCAGCTTCCCGAGTATGGCCCAGGAAGGCTCACAACACGGCCATCAGATCGTGAGCTATTCATCAACGGCTACACCGAAGTACCACGCTGTGAAGACGACTGCCCCATTGATGACAGCTTTGGCAGCACTCGCGGAAGAGGCAATTTCCCATTCATGACGCCCGAATCTGCTAAGCAGTCGAACCCGGCAAGTAACTCTCCGTTCCAACTAAAAACTATTGCGAACCAAACGAACGGTTCGCAAAACGCAAAAGTTAAGTCTCAACCAGAGCGTGAGTCAAAGTCAATTTTCAAATGGCCCTTTAAGACAAAAACCCGCTAAACTGACAGACTATTGTTTACTTCGCTGGAACTGCAAAATGCGGAACCGGCCTAACAACGACCCTCGGCAGCCTAAACACACGGATAACAAATGAGCGATACGCTACGCATCTCGATTTGCGATCCAGACGAAACAACTCGAGAAAATCTGAAACGCTACCTCATTGGCATGGACCAAATCTGGCTTGAAGCAGATTGTTCTCGCTACGAGTTCTTCGCTGAAATTGTCTCTCAGACCACTCCCGAAATCGCAATCATCGACATTGATTCCGATGACGAAAAAGCGATGCAGCTCGTAGAAGAAATTTCAAAAACACATCCGTCGATTGGTATTATTGTCGTCAGCAACCGAACCGATGGCCAAATGATCCTCCGAGCAATGCGTTCCGGAGCAAGAGAATTCCTTAACTCCCCAATTCAAATCGACGAACTCGTCGGAGCCCTTGATCGAGTTGCTGCCAACACAGATGGTAAGCAACGCAGCAACGCTGGAAATATCATTGCTGTCGCCGGAGCATCCGGGGGGGTGGGAAACACATCGATCGCTGTCAACCTCGCGGTCGCGTTGGCCGCCAACCCAGAGCGCAGCGTCGTACTGATTGACCTCGACCTTGCCCTCGGTGACGCCGATGTCTTCCTCGACATGATCCCGGATTACACCCTGCTCGATGTCGCTCAGAATATCTCACGACTCGACCTCGCGCTTTTAAGAAAATCACTGACAAAGCACGAATCTGGTGTATACCTGCTTCCGCGACCGGTACAAATCGAAGACATGTCTGCGATTTCTAACGAAGATCTAAAACGGGTAATCGGGTTACTGAAAGCCTCGTTCACCCACCTCATCATTGATCTCTCAAAATCATACAGTCGGCTCGACATCACAGCCTTAGAAAGTGCAAACAGCATAGTCTTGCTGACACAACTTGACCTGCCTTGTCTGAGAAATGTTGTGAGACTTCTCTCATCACTGGAGACCTACGACGACGTCAACGACAAAATCAAAATTGTCGTAAACCGGGTAGGCCTCGACAAAATGCAGATCAGCTCGACGAAAGCAGAAGAGACAATCGATCGAGACATCTTTTGGAGAATACCCAACAACTATCCCGTCATTTCCGAATGCAGAAACAACGGCGTACCTTTGCTAGAGAACGCCAAGAATGCTGCGATCACTCAATCGATTTGCGAACTCGCCGAAAAGCTGTCCGGCGATTTCGAAGAGGATGAAGGAAAATCAAATAAAAAAGATCGAATGTCTTGGCTAAAATTTCTCGGCAAATAGTCCTAGCAGAACCTTCATGGCCGCGTCTTCTAAAGGCAAGTATCTGGCAATCTTATTCGCCACACGGTCTAAAGCTGCCGCTTAATGAGCTTCTAGCCAATTCTCTCCGGTGCCCATCTCGACTTCGATGGGGACGTCTATTTCTAGAGCGGTCTTCATGCAGGATTCAATCACAGGAATTACAGTCTCTGCCTCTTCACGATACATGTCGAACACTAATTCGTCGTGAACGGTAAGTAACATCTTGGTTCTAAATGCACCTTCACGTAGAGCGTGATGGACTTTGATCATCGCCAGTTTAAGCATGTCAGCCGCCGTGCCCTGAATGGGGCTGTTCATGGCGAGTCGCTCGGATGCATTTTTCAACGTTCGGTTTCGTGAATTAATATCACGAAGTTGCCGGCGACGCCCCGTTTGAGTTTTCACAAACTCATTTTCTTCTGCAAAACGAATTGTCCGATCAAAATACTCTCGAACGCCGGGATACTTTTCGTAATAGTTGTTAATCAACGAATTGGCTTCAGCGCGGGGAATGTTCAGTCGCTGCTGCAATCCAAATGCCGAGATCCCGTAGAGAATTCCAAAATTCACCATCTTGGCTTTGGCCCGCATTTCGCGGTCAACTTCTTCCATAGGTACTTTATAAACCTGAGCCGCTGTGACCGAGTGAATGTCGGTTCCCGACCGGAAGGCGTCTAGCATCGTCGGATCCTGGCTCAAGGCAGCCATGATACGCAACTCAATCTGAGAATAATCAGCGGCCAAAATCAAATGCTCTGAATCTCTTGGCACAAAAGCGGCTCGAATTTCACGCCCCCGCTCTTTGCGAACAGGGATCGTTTGCAGATTTGGATTGTTGGACTGCATTCTCCCTGTGGACGTCCAGGTCTGGCTGTAATGGGTGTGGAGCTTGCCAGTCTTGGGGTCGACGGCATCGGGTAACTGATCAACATAAACCGATTTAAGTTTTTGAGCACTGCGAAACTCTAAAACGTTTGCAACGATTTCGTGCTTAGGCGCTAAACGCAGCAATTCAGATTCCTTGGTGGAATATTGCCCAGTCGCGGTTTTCTTAGGATTGTCAACTAATTTTAATTCGTCATAGAGAACGATTCCAAGTTGCTTGGGCGAGGCAATATTAAACTCTCGCCCCGCCTCGTCAAAAATTTTAGCTCGCAGTTCCTCAATCTCTGTAGCCAATACGACTGAATATTTATTCAAAGCCTCCGAATCCAGCCGAATCCCCTGATACTCCATTTCAACAAGCACGGGGATCAAAGGACACTCGACCTCGTAACAAACCTCAGCCACGCCTCTCGCCTCCACTTCGGGGGCAAGCGCGTCTGCCACCTGAAGCGTAATATCAGCGTCCTCACAGGCGTACTCGGCAATAATTTCTAGGGGAACATCTCGCATATTCCGCTGCTCTTCGCCTTTCTTACCGATCAAGTCACTGGTCGGAATTGGACGGTAGCCAAGATAGATCGTCGCAAGGTAATCGAGCCCGTGTTTCATGTCCGGCTCTTTCATTGAGTGAACCAACATGGTGTCAATTAGCTCGCCGCGAACGTCAATGCCCCGCCATCTCAAAAGGCTGACATCGTATTTAAGGTTATGGCCAACTTTGACAATCGACTCATTCTCAAAAACAGAACGAAACTCCTCTAAAACGGCCGCTGACATTTCTTCAGATTCAGGAACCACAACATAATAAGCACGATGCTTTTCAAACGAAAATGCGATGCCCAGAGGTGTCGCTAAACGCGGGTCCAGCCCGGTCGTCTCGGTGTCAAAACAAAAACGCTTTTGGTTCATTAGCGTTTCAATTAATTCAGCCCGCTCCTTTTTCGTTTTAATCGTGGTGTACTGATGAGGAACGTCGGCTATTGTCTTTTCCTCTACCGCAGGATCATCAAACAGCGTCGCCTGTATTTCTTTTTCACGCTTATCTCTTATCGCCGCCTGCCTCGCTGGCGCTGCCGAGAACGACTTGCCCAACATTCGTTTACCGAGCGTATCAAATTCCAACTCTCCAAAGAGCTCTGTTAGTTTTGCCTTATCAAAACCCGACCATTTCAAGTCATCCAAAACAATATCATGAGGTACATCGAGACAGATCGTGACCAATTCTTTCGAAAGAATCGCTTGATCTTTATTCTCCTCGACTCGCTCCTTTTGCTTGCCTTTTAATTGGTCTGTGTTTTCTAACAAAGACTCCATCGAACCAAATTTTGCGATTAATTTCTGAGCAGTCTTGGGGCCAATCCCAGGTACACCCGGAATGTTATCACTGGCGTCTCCCATCAACCCAAGAATATCAACGACTTGATCCACCCGTTCGATTTGCCACTTTTCGAGAACTTCCTTCACGCCCAGCATTTCTGGACTTCCCCCCTGACGCCCCGGCTTGAACATCGTGACATGCTCCGAAACCAATTGCGTATAGTCCTTATCCGGAGTCACCATAAACGTCTCAAATCCAGCCGCCTCTGCCTCCACAGACAACGTTCCAATAATATCATCCGCCTCGAATCCTGGCTTGCGAATCATGGTGATATTCATGGCTTCAAACAGTCGGTCGACCCAAGGAAACTGCAGTGCAATATCCTCGGGCAATGCGTCCCGCTGTGCCTTGTACTCGGGAAACGCTTCGTGGCGAAACGTCGGTTCACGCGTATCGAAGGCAACCGCCAAATGGGTCGGCTCATACTTGGAAATGATATCGAAAACAGTGTTAGCCACACCGAATACAGCAGAAGTACAAACCCCCGACGTAGTAAATCGCGGCGATCGAATCAGCGCGAAATGGGCTCGATAAATCAAAGCCATTGCGTCGAGAAGATAAAGTTTCTTTTCAGCTTTTTTTTCCGAATCGGCCATACATGCTTCGCTTAGTAAAGATGAAAATAGAACTGACGACTATCAATCACTCGATAGTTTAACAAATCAAAGACACCGAGTCGGGAGCTCAACTTCAAACGAAGCTAATCAGGCTCGCGACTTAGAACAACATTGAACACTTTTTCACCAATGACAACGCCGTCTAATTCCATGGTCATTCGCCAGGGGCCCAACTTATCAGAAACCGGTTCCCAGATTGTATCGCCTAGATAAAAATCCCAGTCATTGGTCTTCACAAAGACCGAGCCGTCAAAAGGTGCGCGGCGAATGCCCTCCGAATCCAAGATTCCAGGGTGATCGATGCAATAATCCAATTCCCTGTTTTTTGCCCCTTTAATATTCACGATAAATCCGAACTCAATCCCAAGATCGGCCGGTACTTCCGTGGTGAACTGTTCAATTTTTGGGAGGATTTTTGACTGTGAGTCCCAGTTCGAATAAATCCCAAAACTCCGGATTCGAATTTCAGGTTTCCGCTTTGCCATCAATCGGAGCTTCAGAAAAATAAATACGGCAAGTTACCGGGAATTCAAAAAACAAATCCGGGTGCTACGAGCGACACGGCATCAACATGCCAATCGCCCCAAACAGCCGATCATTTCAACAAATAATCCTGCTCGAAAGTATCCCAATCGGTAGCCTTGGACAAATCAATGGAAGGCACATCGAGAGGATCGCCTTTTCCAAAATATTTCTGCCCTGCAGCCGTGTTGAAAATTACTACCCGCTCGTCGAGTGCTACCTGGTCCTGTTCAATTAACTTTTCCAATCCACCAATACAGGTAGCCGCTTCCGGACATATGATTATTCCTTCCGCCGAGGAGACTTTTTTCTGCCATTCAATCAATCGCGTTTCTTCAACTGAAATTGCCGCACCACCACTGGCCCGAACAGTATCAAGGACCATGAAATCTCCCAGTGCGGCTGGCACCCGCATCCCAGAGGCGATGGTATGAGCATTTTCATGACGCTTGGCAAACCGCTCTCCCGCCTCAAACGCGGTAACCATAGGCTGACAACCATCGGACTGCACCGCATACATTCTTGGCATTGTCTCGCTCGTCAGAAAACCCATTTCACGGAGTTCTTCAAAAGCTTTCCACATTGCAATCAATGCAGTCCCGCCACCCGTTGGGTAGAGGATGACATCAGGCAGTTCCCAGTTAAACTGCTCAGCCAATTCCAGGCCCATCGTTTTCTTTCCCTCTAGTCGATAGGGCTCCTTCAGCGTGGAAATGTCAAACCACAGTCCATGATTGTGCCCCTCCCGAATTCGCTTTCCAGATTCATCGATCAGGCCATTGGTCACAAACAATTTTGCACCGCTGAAATAACACTCTGTCTGATTTACAATCGGCGTGTCATGAGGCATGAAACAGACGCACTGCATTCCAGCGCGAGCCGCGTACATCCCCATTGCACCACCCGCATTTCCATTACTTGCCATTGCAATTCGAGTCTGCCCGAAGTGCTTGGCCATCGTTGTCGCCAACGACATGCCGCGGCACTTGAAACTGCAGGTCGGCAATTGGGACTCGTCTTTAATCCATACGTGCTGCATGCCCATCTGCTTGGCAAAAGTTGGGCACTCAATAACTGGACTCATCGACTTATTTAACGAGACGGGTTCAATCTCATCTCCAATTGGCAATAGCTCTCGATACCGCCACATATCTCGCGGCCGTTCCAGCAACGCAGCCTTGGTCATACTGTCCCGCACACCTTCAAGATCGTATCGCGACCAGAGAGGACGATTTTCATGCATCGTCTGCTCGCAATCAGCAGGTAACGAAACCGAGGGATCAATTGCACTCTCAAAGTGGGTTATAAATCGTGTCATATTCTTTAGTCTTAACAAAATTCAATGGGGACACCGAGAGTCGGAAGTTGCTACTAATTCCGAAGTCTGATTAAATTAGACTTCGTCCCAGCGGTCCGTCGATCCGACAACGCCAATCTTGGCTTTCCAGTCAATCGAGTGTAAACTCTCCTAGTCCAGTAAGGGAAGTATTGTCCTAAATATGAGTGCTGAAGAAAACCCTCCCAACGAAATGAATCTGACGCCCGGTAATAAATTGACTGAAAACGAAGTACCACAGGATGAAAGTCCCTCTTCCTCTTCGATGGACGCATCAGAATCAGACGAAGAGATAGTTTTGGCGGAATTAGCGGATGTTTCTTCGAATGAAAATGAAGTAGTCGTTGCAGAACTTGACAGACCTACCAGCGATAATTTCATCCCCGCGCCTGCTCCAACAGGGTTTAAAACAGAAGACATGACGGCGAGAGGGGCAGCCATCGCGAGCGTCGTTCTTGGAATTCTATCCATTGCCGGGGCATTTTTCTCTCCTTACAGTGCCATAAACGGATCCCTTGGAATTTTCATGTGGTTCGTCGGATTCTCTAAAACCCGTGGTAAAAATGACTCTTACCTTGGTTTAGGTCTCTGCCTGAGTGGGCTCTTTCTTTCAATTTCAACAGGCTTTGGACTCATAGCGACAATCATAATTTGCCTGCTACTGGTAGCGCGGACTATCTCTACTAGACGCCAGCGGCGTGCCCCCGACTAATAACAGTCTCCGTTGCGCGCCAGCCCCCTGCGGTCACACGCTCTCGCGATCCCTGATGGGCCCATCACACCACAAATTTTTTAATTATCTCAGACGTGGATTCAGCCATCACGGACGCATTTCGATGCTGATGTACAAACCGTTGCCCAAGCCCGCCGAGTTTCAATCGCCGCTCACCATCAAGCAGCAACTCGGATAGCGTTTTAGCCAACTCAGTTTCATTCTCGGGCTCGAAGAGCAATCCACCTCCGGAAGCCTCTAACAGCTCCGGAAATGCTCCGTGCGAGGGCAAAACGACAGGGACACCCGCCGCCATTGCCTCAAGTGCATAAAGTCCCTTTGGCTCTTGAAAAGCCGTTGGCACCGACAAGAGGTCGATATTGCGGAGAAATTCCAATTTGGCTTCTCGATCAACTGCACCCTCGTATTGATAGGAATCCTGCAATCCGCAGCGATTAAGACGCCCCCATTGCTCATCCGCATAAGCCTGGTTTTCAGGACTTAGCCAACCCGCAACGTGTAGCCTTGCGTTCTCTGTGCCGGGCATCGACTTCAGCTTAATAAAAGCCTCAACCAAATGATGCAGTCCCTTCTCAGGAGCAATCCGTGCAAGATAACCAACGGTTTGTGTGTGACGGACCGGCTCGTCTTCCGCGCGACTCAAAAATGAATTGTAATCCGCCACCTCCAGCCCCAGCGGGGTCACGTGCACCTTGAGAGGGTCAAGCGAAAAATAATCACACATGTATTTTTTAAAAAAGTGACTCTGCACAATAAAGCCATCGACTTTGTTCGCGATTTCTTTGACACGATTAATGCATTGCGATCGATAGGGTGGCTTTAAACTGTCAAGAAAAACATCGTCCCCTTGCAGGGTCACGAGCACGGGACAATCGACAACTTGCTTGATGTCTTCGATACATCCGCCGATCAATATGTTGGAAAAAATAAGTACGTCTGGGCGTGCCAGACTCATCCAACGACAGATCTTACGGACTTCCTTTCGCTGGTTGCCGCGAGAACCAAGCAGCATTGAATAGGCCAAACTACCGAGCATCGCACCATCGGTTTCCATCGCGCGGGAGGTGACTTTGCGAATCAACCATGGCGAATCAAGAAAGCGATCAAAGACCGAAGGTAAGTAACGCAGAAATGGAATTTTTTGCTGCAGGTAGACGTTGATCCCACCAAACAAGACTTTATCGACGCTAAAATCTGACTCATCCGTTCGAATGGGCGTATAGGTTGGAACGAGTTGGATATTCCACCCCTCTGCCGACAGAGCACGCGAGAGCGCGTTGTCATGCATACAACTTCCACAAAACATACCGCCGGCTCCGGCGGTTAAGTAGATTATTTTTGTTTCGGAGTTACTGGACATTTGCCACTTGCCGTTGCGTTTATCCAACTAGAGTAGCGTGATGGGCACTCGTGCAATTCGTAATAATGCGGTTGCACAATTCCTCAGCCTGAGCACCAGTCAGTGTTGCCTCGTTCGACCGAAACACCACCGAAAATAGAACACGTTTCTTACCGGGACCATCCCTTGCCTCATCTCGAAATGTTTCAAGATATTTGACAGACTCAAGCAAGGGGCCACTCTCCGAACGGATGGTTGATTCCAGACTTGCCCAACGAACTTCGTCATCCATGATAAAATTAAAATCACGCGTCACCGGTGGGAACGGACTTTGATTGGCATGACACGCGATTAACTGCGTCTCATCCTCGAGAACACCAAGGTCAACTTCAACAACAATTGCGTCAGCCCGTAACCCAAATTGTTTTTTGGCCGATTCTGAAACGCTTCCCATCCAACCCAATCGCTGATCGCCAAGCCAGAGTTCGCCCGACTGACTTGCATCCAGCAAAGCCTCATCACATTCTTTGACTTGAACTACAGCTAATGGGTTTAATTCCTTCACGAGTGCTTCAACCACACCTTTTACTGCAAAAAAATCACGATGACTAACCAATGCTAACTTCATTGGCTGATCGGGAATCTCCTGGCCGTCGGAAGGGAGATACACTTTCGCAGTTTCAAACAAATTTACATTTGCATTGGAGCGGTAATCATTGATCCGTCGCACCTCCAGCAAACTTGGGACTAAACTGCGTCGCAACAAATTGACTGTACCTATATTATGTGAATACTCTTCAAGCACTCCCAGCATCGGTTGACTGCTGATCAAAGGAGGCGAATCACACCACGGAGTAAACGCATCCGACCAAGGCTGGGGAACCAGGCTTGGCGTTACTGCTTCATCGAACCCCGCTGCGGTCAAAACATTGCGAACTTTATCGACGACGCGATCCGCCTTGGGTCGATAAGACGCTGACATGGGAACGTTCACGTCATCAGGGATTTTTTCAAATCCGTAGATTCTGCCAACCTCTTCCACGAGATCTACGTCTCGTGTCAAATCCTTTCGCCAACTCGGAGGAACCGCTGTAACGGAAGTCTCGTCGGACGACTCAATTACCAAGCCAAGTTTTTCGAGCGTGGGTGCGACAAAATCAACAGGAATTTCAATTCCAAGCAAACGTTGCAACTGGCTGTAACGAAGGTTAACAGGCTGACGAGACGGAGGAGGCGAACCCACATCAATCACACCGTCTAACAGCTCTCCTCCGGCGGACTCTAAAATCAGTTCACAGACACGACGACTCGCCCAGTCTAAATTGTCGGAGTCAACATTTCGCTCGAAACGAAACGAAGAAGGACTATGCAATTTTAATTTTCGAGCAGCGCTTCGCACAGTTAATGGATCAAAGTAGGCAGCTTCGATTAACACATCGACTGTGGCTTCAGAAACTTCTGATTCGGCCCCGCCCATCACTCCCCCCAATGCCACAGCACTGCCAGAGTCAGCAATCACGCACATCCCCGGAGCAAGCTGATAGGTGCGATGATCGATCGCCTCAAATATCTCCTCAGGTTCGGCTTCCCGGACAACTATTTTCCCATCCTTAATCTTGGCAAAGTCAAACGCATGCAACGGTTGCCCACACTCGAACATGACGTAATTCGTTGCATCCACAACATTGTTAACAATGCCAATTCCCAGCGACTTCAATCGCTCCTGCATCCACTGCGGACTTGGACCGATCTTAACTCCTCGAATCAATCTAGCCGTATACCGCTCGCAAGCCCCTTCCGATTCAATCACTACGCTGCAGTGTTGAGAAATAGAATCAGAACCAGTGACTGGCTGGGGATCAGGAAGATTAAGTGGAATTTCGTAAAGCGCTGCGATCTCGCGTGCCACACCAATGTGCCCAAGGCAATCCGCACGGTTACTAGTAACCTCCAGATCAATCGCGTGATCCTTGTCGACGGCGTCGGTTCCCTCGTGATTCAACCCGGACATCGTCAAACGATCTACCAAGTCGTCATGGGTCATCGCCAAGTCAACGTACTCTGTAAGCCAATTCCAGGAGACAATCATTTTTCTATCGTCTAAATTTGAGAGAGTGAGAAACTAAAAAAACCGCTGGCCGCTTAATAATTCACAGCCCCGGAGAAGTTAAAACTGATGAAGGAATCGCGTGTCGTTGGTAAACAAATATCGAATATCAGTGATCTGATGTCGAATCATGCAAAGCCGCTCAATTCCAAGCCCGAATGCGAATCCACTTACCTTTTCAGGATCATAGCCGACCGCACGAAGAACATTAGGATCGACGATTCCCGCGCCTCCGAATTCGACCCACTTGCCGTCCCAGTAGTAATCCGCCTCTACGCTTGGCTCGGTAAAAGGGAAAAATGAGGGGCGAATTCGCACCGGCACTTCATCTCCTAAATAGTTCGAAGCGAAAAGCTTGAGCAC
This sequence comes from Planctomycetaceae bacterium, assembly GCA_024225195.1. Lineage (GTDB taxonomy): Bacteria > Planctomycetota > Planctomycetia > Pirellulales > Pirellulaceae > Mariniblastus. The sequence goes on from JAAEMV010000585.1 coordinate 23,414, forward strand.
TGTTTTTAAGTCGGCGAGACTCACGTTTTCATCCACCATCAGTCCTTCGATCTGATGAAACATCGGATAGTGCGACCAATCAGCGGTATCGGGGCGGTAAACACGGCCGAGAGAAACGATCCTCACTGGCGGCTGCGTATTTTCCATCACCCGAATCTGCACCGTGCTCGTTTGACTTCGCAACAATAATGGATTGCCCGACATAGCCGAATCATTTCCCGACGTTGTCTCGGCAACCGAGAGATAAAAATTATCAAGCGGATCCCGAGCCGGATGGGCACGCGGAATATTCAAAGCTTCGAAATTGTGATAGTCGTCCTCAATTTCCGGTCCCTCCGCTGGAGTAAACCCAAGGCGACCCATGATATCTTTCAATTCATTGATTGTCTGAGTGATTGGATGCAGGCGGCCGACATGGAACGCTTCGCCGGGCAAAGTTGCATCAAATTTTACATCTCGCTGCCCGTCACTGCTCGCAGAGGACAGTCGACTTTGCGCCGATTCAAATGCGTCCTGAATACTATTTTTGACCGCATTCAACTTCATCCCGGCTGTTTTTTTCTGATCGCCCGGAACTGCTCCCATATTTTTCTGAAGCGACTTCAGCCGCCCTTTTTTCGCGCCCAAAAACTCCACACGCGCCAGGTCTAACTGATCGGAATCAGCAGCCTCCGAGAATGCTTTGTCAGCTTCCTGAGCCAGAGCTTCGAGCTGTTCTATAAAGAGTTCAATGGACATTTCGGCAGCAGGCAGTTTGCCTGTTTAAAATTGGAAGGAATTGTAAATTAAAGTCTCATCACAGCCTGTTGGATCGCTCAACAATCGTCCTCAGATTAGCTCTCAAACAAGAAAATGATTTCGCTTGGTCCGCGCTGTCTCAATCACAGGGATCGGATCATGCCAAATTCTCTCAAAGACTAGTGATCTCAGCTTGGTTAATCTCATAGAAAAAGGGAGACAACCGGCCAAAGTTGTCTCCCTTATTAATATATCAAGTTCCCGGATGCTGTCCTAAGCGGCCAGTGCTTCTTTGACAGATTCCACGATCATATCAAAACCAGCGGGATCACAAATTGCGATCTCCGAGAGTGACTTGCGATCGAGTTCGATTTCGGCTTTGTGCAAACCGTGGATAAATTCACTGTACCGCAAACCCCGTTGACGGCAGGCTGCGTTGATTCGCGTGATCCACAGTCGGCGATAAGTTCGCTTTTTAACCCGTCGATCTCGGAACGAGAAAACACCAGCTCGAATCAAGGTTTCTTTTACGGTTCGCAACATGTTGCGACGACCGCCACGATAACCTTTTGCTCTTTTGAAAAGCTTACGCTTTGCTCTGGTGCGAGCTGCACCTTTTGTTGTACGCATTTGATCTACCTTAAATTTTGCTAAACAGGCCTCAGACAATCGTCTGAAGTTGGTTGCCCATCAAAGCACGCAAAGAACTCGTCTCTGCTTTGGTTTCCGCTTCTTGGAGCGACCAATCAGGCCGCCTTCCACGAAAACCGTTTAGTAACTGTACTTGCCGAGAGCCTTCACAACCGATTGAACCATGCACTCATCGAGGATTGTTCCGCCTCGAAGATTGCGAGTACGCTTCGCACTCATTCGAACATTTCGGTGGGATTTACCCGAAGCACGGTGCTTAACTTTACCGGACGCGGTCAAGCGAAAACGCTTTTTCGTGCCCTTGTGGGTTTTCATTTTGTTTGACATTGAATCGCCGTCGTGTTTCTAAAATCAAAATTGAGTCGAGGATTGTACGCGGAAACGAGTCTTTATTAAAGGGCTTTTATCCCAATCTCCCCAATTACTAAGGGAGTTTGCCAATTCCGTCAAAATTTCTTGGGAAAACCGGCACGGGGCTCAAATCACTGTGCATTATCCCCTATTTCCTTTGGAAAACGCCAGAATTTGAACGCCAGAGGACTTCCCCCTACACCCAAACTTGGATTCTTTACCGAAGACTCGTCCAAACCTCGGTAATTACAAGAAAATTTGCCAATCAATGGCTATGCGTTCCATCGGCAAACCAGACTTGAGTTGGTGCATCTAACCTAACTAAGTCGCCGAAAATGTCCCAATAAAAGTTGTATTTCGCCTCAAATAGCGATCAACCTTCATCAAGCCACCAATCTAAAACCACGAAAAAGACCTGAAACCCATCGGCTCCAGGCCTTAGTGAAACTTTCATTCACCGCGACTCTACTTAAACCGGCTAAATACACTGGAAGCCGTTTGCTCGGTAGCCTGCGGAACTCCCACTGGAACTGGTTGCAAATCACAGGCGATCCCAGCCTTAGCAAGTTTTGACGGCAAAGAGTACGAGCGAATCGCATTAGGTCTGCCAGGCAAATTTGCGGGAGAACCCTTGAACTTCTCGATCATTTTCACCATCTCCGGATTTTGCCGATCGATGCCATTTTCATCACTTTGCTTCAGCCAATCATATCCGCCGACACAAACGTAGCTCTCATAGCGATCGTGGAACTCATAAGCCTCGACCCCTTGCTTTCTCAGGTAGTCGGTCAGCACGGTCGCTTTTTTCGCAGCGTTGACCAGCTTACTCTCCGTTTGCGCCCGGTCATTCTTTTTTCGCCAAGATTCCTCAGCTCGGGTCTGTGCGATTTCTTCGAGTTCCATGGTGGAATCTCCACTGAAGGACGCAATTTTGACTGTATAAATGCTCTTGTTCTTCAACAGACTGTATTTTGAATCTCGGTTCCAACTAATGACGATGTCGTCAGTTTTTCGAGCTTGAAAATACTCGTCGGGGAGCATCGGGTTGGGCATCATAAATGCAGCCTTCATCGGTCCCTTGGCCCGGTCCTTAGGATCATCGCTCTTCAGCATCGAGAAATTCCTCCAGGCACGTAATACGGAGGTCGAATCTTTATCGATACCAACTTTGTCGTAGGTAACCATCGATTCTGGCTTCAGGGTTTTAATCATGGCGAGCGTTTTTTGAGCACGACTGTCTTCGACCGAAGCGAATTCACCCACCAAAACTGCTGTCTCCGTGATCTGAGACGCACTCGCCGGTTTCATTCGCTTTGGACGAAGCCGCTTTTGCCCCCCATCCTCGAAAACCTCAAACCCCAAACCCTGATCGGCAACAATCGGGTTCAAATCGAATTCGTGGACATAAACATAGGTCTTTAGGCGATGCTGGTCACTTAATTCAGCAGCCAATCGTTGAGCCTGTTGTTTACCATCTTCACCAACAAACGAGGCACACATGATCAACCAAGGCCCCGCCTTTTTGGTTAGCTCTCTCGACTCACCAGATTGACCTTCAGATTTCTTATTTCCAAAAGGCAGCCTAAACCGCTGGGCGTTGGCCGATTGAGAAAATACCGCTACGGCTAGCAATCCAATAATACACAGTCGAACTGTTCTCATCTCTTTCTCCTGACATTTGTGCCGCCAACGATCGCAATCCGTGCTTTATTTCAGGGCGGTTTTCATCACGGCGGGACGGTACCAAACCAGTAAAACTTGAGCCATACCAATTTAAATTCCGAAAAAAACCAAACCGAACGTCATTCCAAATAGCTAAAGGGAAAAATCCCACCTAAAAGCCAAATATTCGCTCGAAAATTTTGCATCGCCACCGCGAATACCTTAAAATCTCGAAATCTGGTGTCTAATGGACATATATTTAACATTGGCGCTTTCGCACAAGTTACGGTGAGATTCACCCCGCTGTTTAAGACTTGCGACTGCAACGACATTTTCGAGGTTGAAGAAATGCAATACAGTTTCCGTCTCGCTGAGCTTTTAGGGCACGTTCCCGATCCAAGAAAACGACCCGGTACCATTAAAGCAATCGTGGAGTACACCGGTCTCGATCGACATCAGGTCGCTGCACTTCTGAAAAACGAAGTTAAGTACATCCCTTTAAAAGCCTTGTCTCGATTATGTGATTTCCTAATTGAACACGGGCACGCTACGGCAGATCAATTACCGGGCGCCCTGTTTTCTGTCGAACCAGAAAATTTCTGGGAGTTACTTGCGAGGCGACGACGTTTGGAAATGTGCGTCGGCGTACGTAAAGACGTCAGTGCAGAAAACCCAGACGTTTCGTTCGTCGTTGCCTCTGACTCTGTACTGCTCGGCGAGATCCTAAACGGAGTCACCACGCTTGGCGGAACTGCAAAGCTGAGAAAGTCGGACGGGAACATGTCCATGATGACATCCGACTCACTCCCCCACCCTGAGCACCTGAAACAATCGCTCGTTTGGAGTCCTGGCCAAGCAGATGAACAGGAAGTCATTCGCAGAGCCTCAATGGTATACAACGAGTTTTCTGAATCCAAAGGTGACAAAGCGCTGATCGGAATCGGTAGTACCAAAAGTAACCCTGTTGTGGAAATCGTGCTATCCAAAGCATTCAACTGTGATCCCTTTGAGAGCCAGGACAATGTCAGCAACGCTGACCAAAGAGCACTTCCCTTTTTCATGAGATACCGGGACAACGATCCCCACATTCCATCTTGTTTTGCCGGCTTAAACCTCAGCGAGAATGACAAAACTCTTGACGCTGGACTGTACTATGAAAATGAACAAGGTGTTTGGAATCGTTTTGGAAGCGACAATCCAAAAGAAGAGGTCGCCTTTGTATTTTATGTACACCGTGAATCCCAAGGCCGTTTAGAGATGGTTTTAGGCGGGTTCTCTGGACGAGCAACGCGACTTCTCGCTCGTGCTCTCGCCACACGTGCCGAGGATTTCTGGCCGCCAATTTACGAAATGCAAGGAATCCAGGTAGGAGGATTCATGGTCAAATTTACAATGCCCACCAGTAAAAAAGAAACTGACATCCTGCGAACCGACCTCGTTGCAACCACCGAGGTTACAAAAATCCCGCGAGAGGCGTTTGTCCGACGATTGGAACGCGGCAAGTCCTAATCTAATCATTTAATCGTTCGCGGAAGCACCTTCACCCGACGTTCAATCGATCATCCCAGTAACAATCAATGCTTACCCAATTTTCCGTAGGCCAAGTTTGGACCTACGCAACTCGCGACTGCGAACCTAATTCACGAATGACCATCGTCCGACTCGATGAAGACCCCGATTTCGGTACGATCGTCCATGTCTTTGTCTCCGGTGTTTCCATTCCCAATGCGGAAGCGCCCGGCGGAGTCACAACCTTCATCGCGCACCTTCCATATTCCGAAGAGGCGTTGGAAAAATGCGTGCTCCAACTCGATGGAGAATCCAGTGAGTTACCCGACTATCAAGACGCCTACCAACTTTGGCGAACGGCATTTGAGTCGGACGAAGCAGGCGTATTCGACGATCCGGTAAGCGAAGTAATTGCCTCAATGGCAACCTTTGCCAATTAGCGCACGCGGAAGCGGTTTACCCGAACGCTACAATTACCGTGGCACCATCCGGATTCGCGTGATGATCAGATCAGAATTAGAGTCAATTTCTTTGGCAATCAATGCTAGGGTCGGACTTTCCGGTTTACCAAGTCGCACCATCACCTGCTCAGTAAAATCGGCATCCTGAGGGAGCGCATAAAACTTGACTGGTCTTCGGTCTCCTAGACAAATATCAAGACTTCCTTCGTATTTCGACCGGTAAGTGATGAAGCACCGGAAATAACCAGTCTTTCGATCTTCGATCGCCAACTCCCACCTCGCCTCGCCATCATTCGACCAACCACTAATTCCAGAACTCTTTGCCTCACATCCCGAAACTTTGGCCAAACGAATCGGTAGATTAAAACTGCCGTCAGACTCTTGCCGCACAGTCAATTTGGAAACTTTAGGTTCGCTTGCATTCTCCGGCATGGAATCCACGACCTCCGACTCACCTCCGTCAGCCGAGTTTACTGCGACCGCTGAGGCTTCCCCTCCATCGCGAACCACGTCCGCTCCAACCGTACTAGTCTGGCCTGCAGGATTAATTTCGCCAACTTCTTCTTCGTTGGAGAGCAATAAAACAGTCGCTGTCATCGCAATGACGCCGGTCGAAACCAAAAACATAATGACTCGGATATCCAACAGATCGTGAATCCAAGGCTTCAGTTCAGCATCAATCTCATCAGTGCCAGATGAAGCAGATTGAGACGTCGCCTGATCAGTTTGATTTTGTTCCATCCGCTTAACTTTAACCTTCCAACTGATTTACAGATCAATCTTCTAAAATTTCTCAAATGCCTGGCACTGCTCAATTTCAAATTTTGAATTTCTCTAGCATGCATCTCGCACGCAATCAAAAAATGCCATCACTCTGTTTCAACGTCAATCCCCTTCGCGGGATTGATAAAAAGTCTACCTGATTGGTGCCCAAGGTTGGCATCCAGAACGCTTTAATAATATCGAATTTTGATCATTCCCTGATCAGAAACACCCTTTATAAGTCGTATAAATCAACGTTATCTATCGTTAACCCAACCCTCGCCTCAATTCGGCAATTCGTTGTGACCAGCCTAACTTAAATTCAAAAATTGGTTGCCATGATGATTCGGAGCTTACAAGTCGTTCCGATTTTAACGCTCAAAAAGAGCACGATTTGGATTCAATTAACGATCCTTCAAACCGTTCTATTGAGAGAGCGTTTTGCTGCCGATGTAGTCAGTGGGATTCAAAGTAATTGAAATCCCAATCGCACGACTCGGGCCGCTCGGCTCGAACCATCACCGACGGGGGCAAATGTGTCACAGGACATCAACGTAGTAGCATTGGTAAAAGGCGAGGAACGCTACATATTTTTGTTTAATGACAAAAAGAAGGGCGAAACGCTTCGCACGCTTGGCCGCTACGCGTCAGACGGAAAACTTAGTTTCTCGTGGTACGATGCTGCGGTCTTGAGCCAAAAAGTTCGAAATATTCAAAAAACCGAAACCCCTTCCGAACCGTCGCCAGGTCGCTTTGCCGCTCCGCATCTTGGGGATTTATTCTCCAACGAAGATCTCTTCTCCGGGGAAGACAACTTCTAGACATCCGCGTGCTTTATTGGTCTTCGAGACGGTCGATCTTGTTTTAGGTACCGTGGTCCGAGCGTAGGAGCGACCTCGATATGGAAAAATCCATTCCCCGATTTCTGCGTTACCTGAATGTCGAGCGGAATTGCTCTGAGCTGACGATTAAGTCATACCGCGAAGACCTTGAACTCCTCTACGGCTTTTTATGCGACACGCTCACTTCGACGCCAAGACCTTCTAAAATCACGCCTTTGGATTTGCGAAAGTACGTTTCGGCACTTCACGAGTCGGGGTATGCCAAAAGCTCTGTTTCGCGACGCCTAGCATCGATGCGAAGTTACTTCAAGTTTTGTCAACGTGAAGGACTCTGCGAAACTAACCCTGCTAAGCCACTAAGGAACCCGCGACGCGAGCGAAAACTGCCGCACTTTCTGACCGGCTCGGAAATTGGACAACTGCTTTCAGCGCCGTCGAAGAATGAACCGCTAGGGCTTCGTGATCGGGCGATTCTCGAAACCCTTTATTCCGCGGGCTTACGCGTTAGCGAACTAGTAGGTGTAAATCTCGACGATCTCGATCTCACAGACGGCCTCGTTCGAGTGCGGGGGAAAGGCAAACGAGAGCGTCTTGCTCCGCTCGGTAGTTTTGCCGTCAGGGCGTTACGTTCATGGCTCAAAAAACGAACACCAGCTCGCGGACTGAGCAAAGAAGAGGCGTCTGCTGTGTTTCTAAATAAATTCGGGAAACGACTTACGACTCGAAGTGTGGCGAGAATGCTGGAAAAATACCTGAAAGTAACAGGCCTAGATTTACGCACTTCCCCCCATACACTTCGACATAGTTTCGCGACACACCTCCTCGATCGTGGCGCCGACATTCGAAGCGTCCAGGAATTGCTGGGACACAAGAGCCTTGTCACCACTCAGATCTATACGCACGTTAGCACTGCTGGATTGCGACAGGCTTACGAGAGAGCCCACCCTCGCGCCCGAAAAAATGGCTGAACACGAACCTGACGAGCGTGCGAAACTTGGCAGCAGCGTTAAACTCGCAAGCCCTTGGCCATTTCAAGGATTTTTCTTCGACGATTTCTTGGGTTGCAAATCGCGGTCTTTCCCAGCGATTCGATCAGAGAGAATCGTTTTCAAATCAACGCCCTCCTGTTGTCGCATAGAAATTTCGTTGGGCGTCATCGCAATCCTGCCGTCTCCGGCAAGCAACCAAAACGCCGGAACGGACCGTACGCCGTAGTTAAAGAGCACTGGATGCTCGAGCCCCGATGTCTTTCCATGAGAGCCTGCTAATTTGCCAGCTTCGATCAACTTGATTGCAGAGTCTTGTTCGTTATCGACATTGATCGACAACAAACGAAGGTCGTGCTTCTCTTTTAATGCTGCGTAAACTTCGTTTAGCATCCGCTGCTCAGCTTCAACATCCTGCCTCGCAGTTGTCCAGAAATTGAGCAGTAAAAACTTTCCATCAAACTGTTGGAATTTAATCTTGTTGTCGCCTCGGATGCTGGCTATTTCAAACGGCGGGGCAGGGGCTCCCGTCTGCAACAAAGGAGTAATCTCGACTTGAAGTGGCGGCAATGAAACCTCGTCAACATCTTTGAGAATTTCGATTTGCGCAAAGAGTTCGAATACATAGGTCGTCTTCTCAATCTGGCGATCCAGCCTCGCAGATAACGAGTAAGTTCCCACCGGAACGTCGTAAACGACAAACCGCCCTTCCGAATCAAACTTAATGTCAAACACCTTCGCCTGCTCCATAAGTTTGTCGCGCTTCGCCAAGTATTCCTTCCCCTCTTTTGAGGCTACAAATTTCTCTGACCAAGCCACCCTATCCTCCATCTCCCATTCATCGAATTTCGCTGGGAATGCCGGTAACGGCCAAACAACCTGTTCCCGGAGCGTCGCCTTTAACTGGTCAAACGGAACCGTCAACTTCAGGCCATCCCAGGATTTCCGATTGGCTTCGGGATATTCAATTTTCCCGCGAACCACCGCATCCTCCGCTGAGATAAAAGCAGGACTGAAAAATACCATGACAAAAACAGCCAACACCCCGATACGCCACCTTTGCGACCAACCCCGATTATTTGAACGGCACAACTGCATTACGAACCACCAAAAAATTGTAGAAAAACTGGAAAGGCAATTATCTCGACAGAAAATGCCTTCCCCTCAGGCTATTTATCGGCACCGTGAACGTCAACGAGAACTCACCCTAATCGCTCAGGTTGATGTTTTGGTTTAACGATTTAACGGATTAGCGTTAAATACGGTTGAAATTCCAAGGATTTATCAGCAGATCGCCTCTTGGCAGTTGACCATTGGGCCGCCGAAAAATTACACTTTTACGCTTGCATGAACCGGCGTTCTTCGGTGATTGCCGATTAACTTGCCAACCGCTCCTTGAGCGGCGTTTCACTTATTGCCTGAGGAGATCAGGGTGCCTGGACAGTGTGTAATTGGATTGCAGTGGGGTGACGAAGCCAAAGGAAAATTGGTCGACTTACTAACCGATGGAAAAGACCTCGTCGTTCGCTATCAGGGGGGAGCCAATGCTGGCCACACCGTTGTGATTGGGGACGATGTCTACAAACTCCACCATATTCCCAGCGGAATTATCAACGAAGGTGTTCTGAACTTGATCACCCCGGGTGTGGTGATCAATCCACCCACGATTCTCAAGGAGATTAATTCACTTGCGGAACGCGGAATTGATGTTTCCTCACGAATGAAGATTAGCCAACGCGCTCACGTTGTCATGCCTTGGCACATCCTCGAAGACAAAATGTGGAACGAGCTCGTTTCCGGTGAAGACAATATTGGAACCACACTGCGAGGGATTGGCCCCTGCTATGCTGACAAAATTGGCCGTAGTTTTGCAATTCGGATGGGTGACCTAATCCAACCCGATTTTGCAGAGCGGGTTCGAAAAATTGTTGCGGTGAAAAAGAAAGTTCTCTCCGCAGCATCCGGCAACAACGAAACAGAACTCGACGCTGAGGCGATTATCACGGAGTACCAAGCGTACGCCAAGCAATTAGAGCCGATGATCACCGATACCAATCGAATCTTGCTCGACGCTGTCGATGAAAACAAAGATATTCTTTTCGAGGGAGCTCAAGGCTCATTGCTCGATATCGATCACGGAACCTTCCCATTCGTCACCAGCAGCAACAGTTCGGGTGTTGGCATCTCGACAGGCTCAGGTGTCCCGGGAAACTGGATCGAGAAAGTTATTGGAGTCACTAAAAGCTACGCGACACGCGTTGGCGGAGGCCCTTTTCCAACCGAGCAGGATAACGAAAAAGGTCAACACATTCGCGACATGGGTAACGAGTATGGCACTACCACCGGACGGCCTCGACGTTGCGGTTGGTTTGATGCTGTCGCCGCCCGCTACACCGCACGACTTGGCGGCGCGACTTCTGTTGCCTTAACAATGCTTGATGTTCTTAGCGAACTTGAATCGATCGATGTCTGTGTCGCTTATGAAATTAACGGGGAGCGGATTGAACATTTCCCTGCCAATGTAAATGATCTTCGAAATTTGACGCCCGTTTACGAATCCCTGCCGGGTTGGCAGATCGACGTAACCGGCGCCCGTTCGCTGGACGACCTGCCCCTCAACGCAGTTCGCTACGCTCGGAAGATTGAGACCCTAATTGGCCGCCCAATCGAATTCATCTCGGTTGGACCCGACCGAGCACAGACGATCCGCATTTCCCAAGACGAATCTCTCGAAGAATACTTAAACGCCAAAGCGGTTTGAATTTTCAAACTTAAAACTCAAACGATGTTATCGATTTAGAATCCACACGCAGATTTAAATTGCGGTTTCAACCTCCATGACTTCACCTGATAAATCATTGCAACTCGATGTGGCACCGGAAAGAATTCCGAGGCACGTGGCAATGATCATGGATGGAAATGGCCGCTGGGCTCAACGGCGGGAACTCCCTCGCGTTCGCGGACACCAACAGGGTGCGAAAACCGCGAGGTTGATCACGGAAGAATGTGCCCGGCTCGGGATCAAACAACTTACTCTCTATTGCCTCTCCAGTGAAAACTGGAAACGACCCGAGGATGAACTTGAGTTTCTTATGTTCTTGCTCTCCCAGTATATGATTCAAGAGCGCGAGACGATGATGGAGAACAACATTCGTCTTCAGATCATAGGAAGACGCGAGCGGATTCCTGCGGATGTTCAAACGGAGATGGATAAATCTCTCGAGATGACCTCTGGTAATACCGGCACCTGTTTGTGCCTTGCCATTAATTACGGCGGGCGGGCTGAAATTGTGGATGCCGTTCGGCAAATCACTTCCGAGGTTGCCGCTGGAAAACTCGATGCGTCCGAGATCACTGAAACAACCGTCTCCGATCACCTTTACACCGCTGGTATGTCTGACCCTGATCTGCTGATTCGCACCGCCGGCGAAATGAGAATCAGCAATTACTTGCTTTGGCAAATCAGCTATGCTGAAATGTGGGTCACTGATAAAATGTGGCCCGAGTTCTCAATCGCAGATTTCCACCAAGCGATTGGTGATTTTTCAAAACGAAATCGACGGTTTGGTGGACTCAACAGTTAGGATCCAACGTGCTAGGGCGTCGCTTAATCTCCGCTGCAGTCATCATTTCATCAATGCTGCTTCTGCTGTACTTCGATTACTCTCTCGGACGCCCCGAGAGCCTGGGGAGACCTGGACTGCTACTTTGCGGTTTAGCTGTAATCCTCGCAGCCATGGCGGCAAGTGAATTGGTCATTATGTTCGACAATGTTGCCTGTCGGCTGAACCACAACGTGATTGTTGGGGCCACCGTCGCAATGACCTGCACCGCCTTTGCCCCGGTACTGTGGAGAGACCAACCCTTCAATTGTCCGCTTGGCAACTTCGGATGGGCCTTGGCAGGAATCGTCCTCGCAATCGTCCTTGCATTCATTTACCAAATGCGAACCTTCCAACCATCTCCGTCCTCAGCTAACGGAGAAATCATCGACCAACTGGGCCGCTCAGCCCTGATTTTCATCTACTTGAGCATGCTCTTCGCATTCCTCGTTCCTCACCGATTACTTCAGGACAATAATGCGCTTGGCTTGGTATCGATCATCACCCTAATCACAGCCACTAAGCTTGCCGACTCTTTCGCCTACTTCATCGGCAAGCGATTTGGCACGATCAAACTAGCCCCAAAGCTAAGCCCGGGCAAAACCGTCCAGGGCGCTCTCGGTGCTTTCATTGGCGGATGCGCTGGCACGGCGATTGTCATTTACATCGTCGCACCGGGAATTCTATCCATCGAAATAGCCAAACCTTGGTGGTGGTTCCTGGCTTATGGCATTTTAGTCACTGGCGCCGGGATGGTTGGCGATCTCGCTGAATCTCTGATCAAACGCGACACCCAGACCAAGGACTCCAGCAGTTGGCTTCCCGGACTTGGCGGCATTTTGGACATCATGGATTCCCTTGTTTTCGCCGCCCCGGTCTCCTTTTTTCTGTGGATAATCGCCGACCTTCCAGCCTCGCCTTGAGCCGACGATTTTTAGTCTCCACAGTCGCTACCGACTACCGATCCTCATCAGTTAACTCAGAGATATCTTTGGGTAGCTTTTCATCAACGATTCCGTAAGCACCTCTTCCATTGTCACGGATTCGGTTCTTGGCATCGTCAACAATTGATTCAACATCGGCGTCCCAATAGAGCTCTCTCGCTACTTTGGCGTCTGGAGCTTTCAAAGGTCTTAATAAGCGAAACCCGACACCTAAACCCGGTGAATCCGTGTACCACCAAGGACTCTTGGGGAAATTTGGATCTTCGTATTTCCATTCCTTGTCATCGGAACCAAGCCGGGCAGCACTCCGGCAGTCCTCAGGCTCTAGCTCCCAAGAACCTCCTCGAATTACGCGTGGAAACAACTTGGTTGGACGACGAAATGCTTCGTCCGCTGAAGCAGACTTCCCAGCTTCAATATGGTCGTATCCATTCTCACTGTATTCATCGAGGACCCATTCAGCGACATTTCCATACATGTCATACAGCCCCCACGGGTTGGGCTTCAATTCGCCAACAGGGTGGCGTTCATCATCCGATGTCTCAATATTCCAGGCGTGATCTTCGAGGTCATCTGGATCGTCTCCAAAGTAATACGCCGTGGTTGTGCCGGCACGACAGGCGTACTCCCATTCCGCTTCAGTCGGAAGACGGTAAAAACCACCAGCCATCAAGCTTAACCATTTTGTATACTGTTTGGCCGCGAACTGTGTCATCGTTGCCGCGGGTTGATCGTCAGCCTCGCCAGCAGAATAAGTGAAACTCGCATCGTACAACGATGACGGCGCTGTCACAGCATCCACTTCGTTGTCGCTATCAACTTTGCGAAGCCCCTTCCCATTGAGAGCTTTGAAAACCTTGTCGAGTTGCATGTATTTTTTGTATTCAAGCCAAGTTACTTCATGCTTGCCCATCCAAAACGGCTCAACTGAAACTTCAAACTGAGGTCCTTCGTCATCACGGCGATCATCCTCGTCTTCAGGACTTCCCATCATAAATTTGCCACCGGGGACAGGGATCATTTCGAACTGAATTTCGGTTCCCGGAATGGTTGCTGTGTAAGGCACCATGTATCCGCCTTCAATCTCAACGAATCGTCCAGACGTCGGCTTTTCTTTCACGATCCCAGGCTCGTTCTCACCAATTGCTTTTGAGACCGGCAATTCATAAGAGACTGTCTGGAGCAACTCTTGTGGCGTCGAACGTGCAACGTCGGTGAAAGAGGTTGGTTCGGTGGCTTGAAAGATCAAAGACGTCAAGCAAACAAATGCGACGCTTCCGCACGCAATACAGCTGAGAGATAACTTCACGTTGTTAGTTTCCTACTAAATCAAAAAAACGGTCACTTCATTAACTTCGGACCGAAACAAATTAAACATCAGTCTTACACCACAACTAAGATACCCGAGGCTCAACTAAAAACGAAAAAAAAAACCGACTGGCAACGATTTCATTCCAATTTTCAAGTAGAAATCGTGGATATCTCTCCTACGATATTCTGGCCAATCTTATCCCTGATCTCATTTATCGAAAGATTCTGGCTAAACAGAAATTGCATCTTCGTTAAGGCTGCTTCAATTGTCATATCGCGTCCAGGAATAACTCCAGCCTCTGTCAGCGCAGTACCTGTGGCGTAACTGCCTTGGGTCATCTCACCATGCAGGCACTGCGTACACCCCAGAATTACCATCCCCGCCTGAGTAGCTAACGAGATTGCCTCCAGAAACTCACTGTTTTCTGTCGGGCCATTCCCATCACCAAATGTCTCCAGAATAATTCCCTTCAGAGGCCTCTGTAAAAGATGGTGAAGGATATCAATTGACATCCCCGGAAACAAACGAAAAGCCGCCACCTCAGTGGCTTCAATGGGCTTCACTTGCAAACCGCACGATTGGGCCTCAACGGGTAATAGATTCTCTTCTAGTATATCGATAGAAGTCCCCACAGTTGCCAGCGGGGGATAGTTTGGAGAATCAAAGGCATCGAACCGAGTCGCGCTAACTTTAGTACTGCGACAACCGCGGAATAAATGATCGCCAAACAGAAGACCGACTTCGGGGATCTGATAATTAGCCGCCAAAACCATTGCCGTTTTGAGATTTTCCCGAGCGTCATTTCGTATCTGGCCAAGTGGAAGCTGGGCTCCCGTTAAAATGACGGGCTTTGATAATCCATCCAACATGAACGCCAAAGCGGCGGCACTGTAGGCCATCGTGTCCGTTCCATGCAAAACAACGAACCCATCGTAAGTATCATGCCGCATTTTTACATCATCAGCAATTTTGCGCCAGATTTGAGGAGTCATGTTCGATGAATCGACCAGCGGTTCATACTCCACTAAATCAAACTCTGGCATAGGCGCTTGGGACAATTCGTCCATGTTGGCCATTTGACTGGCGAGGTAACCTGGCGAAGGACGGTAACCCTTCTCAGACCGTCGCATCGAAAGCGTACCACCAGTATTAATTACACAAATTTTCTTCACGGATCTTATCCATTCAACGAAATCAACAACG
>JAAEMV010000586.1 GCA_024225195.1 Planctomycetaceae bacterium
GAATCAATGCACAAGGAGCCATGAACGATGCCGAAATCATCGAAAAACATCACTGCCGCACGGGACCGGTCGCCAGCGCCTTTGACACCACAGCAAGAAAAGGCAGCGAGGGTGAAAAGGCGGCTGGAGCGGCACGCGATTTTGTCGCAGAAGTCAGAAACGAGCTTGAGCGAGCTGGTGGCATCAGCGTTCGGCCTGGCCAGGAAGGGCGAGGAATTAAACGCGCAAACCCTGATGAACCAACAAGCCAGCAAAACCGCAAGGGACCGGTCGCCAACGCCTTTGACACCACAGCAAGACAAGTTGCGGGTGGCAAAAATGCGGCAGGAGTTGCACGACAGTTTGTCGAAGATGTCCGACAAGCGATTGAGCGAGCTGGTGGCATTGGCGACAGCATTGGCCAGGAAGGGCGAGGAATTGAACGCGCAAACCCTGGAAAAACTATCCCGGAACAAACCGGCCTAGACCAATCCGAACAATCCGAATTGCTTGTTCGCGAACCTGCCAGGCAGGGCGAAGACGGCGAATTGCCGGTGAAGCGCGGCCACTTTCGGAAATGGTCGAGGAACTGGTGTGACGGTCCATCGTCTTTGCACCTCGCCAAACTTTCTCACGAACCAATCCGCTACAATTTGCGGTGTCACTATTCGCCGCTTGCTGATCTCGATTTGGATTGAAACAGGGTGTTCATAAATCCTGTCAACATTTTCACTTTTGGAACGCTTAAATTTACAGGGATTTCAGAGTTCATTTTGAGTGTTCATAAAATATTTGATTTATGAACATTGATATCCTATATGTTGATCAACCACATTCCATTCAAAAGGATACTGCTATGAAACGTGCTGCGCTCTATCTCCGGGTTTCAACTGATCAACAAACTACCAACAATCAGGAAAGGGAATTGCGGGAGACAGCTTCTCGCATTGGGTGGGAGATTGTCGAGGTTTATCGCGACGAAGGCGTAAGTGGTGCAAAGGGAAGGGACAAACGGCCAGCCTATGATGCGCTCTGCAAAGATGCAGCACGACGACGTTTCGACGTGGTAATGGCCTGGTCGGTCGACCGGCTTGGCCGCTCACTGCCCGATCTTGTCGGTTTCCTGTCAGAACTTCACGCACTGAACATAGACCTGTTTTTGCATCAACAGGGCATCGACACCACAACTCCGGCTGGCAAGGCAATGTTCCAGATGATGGGTGTATTCGCTGAGTTCGAACGTGCCATGATACGGGAACGCATCAATGCCGGACTTGCGCGTGCGCGGGCAGAAGGGAAAACCCTCGGTCGCCCCGGCCTCTCGACCAAGTCTGAGACTGCAATTCGCGCCGCTCTGTCGGATGGTGGGAGCATTCGCAAAGTTGCGACTGCCTGCAAGGTCAGTATTGGCACGGTGCATCGTATCAAGAAACAACTTGCCGCCTGAGCGCAGATTTGAAATAGAGAATTTTCGTCCAAATACCTGCCAAATGCAGAATAAAATTCTCTCCATTCAAGGCAACCAGGCAATGCTTGATCATCGCCTGTCGATCACCGATCAATGCATAAATTGCATGGCTGAAATTGAATGGCTAATCCCGCGCAATATACACCTATATTTTAATATGGTTCCCGATTGTTTGGACGCAATTTGCTCAAGTCAAAGTATTCGCAGTATAAATAATTACTAGATTTCATTCATTCATTTCCCCTGTTGTTTCCGCGTTGACGGGTGTGGTGAGGCTTCCACCCTCCCACCCCCTATAGGGGGTGGGAGGGTGGAAGACCACCGCATGGACACGTACGGCAATTTAAGGTGATTCACACAGATCAAGGTGGTTCGTTCCGCTCCGCGCACGACTAACTTTTGGATTTTAAATGCCTCAATATCCAGCATAACGGACCGCTGACGAGCGTTTCGGGCAGTCGATAGGTAAGGGCTCGGAACGGAATAAATTTCTCTCAGTGGACTCCTGAGAATCAAATTCCGGGAATGTCCGGGGACACTTCTTTGATGAATGATCGCCGACGCGACGGCGGACCTTCCTCAACACTGGAAATTCTGCCTTCACGTATCAACCGGTTCATTGCGGCTTCCAGTTCACTGATGTCAAAGCCAACACCAGCGTTTGTCTTGTCGCGAATAATTTTTGGTCCAAAGTTCGCTTGACCCTTGTGCATGTTGCATCTGAAATTTTTCTCAGCCAATTCTGCTAGACCCGCAAGGAAAGCGCGATTGACCGTATCGATCCTGTCGAGATTGGAACCTTCATCATAGGCTTGGGTAATTGGTCCATCGCTTTCAAACGCCCCATCTTTCCAGCAAAGAGAAAGCTTCTCTCCAATCCTGGCATAGTTTGCCTTCAAACGACTAAGGGTTCGCGCGTCCGGATCAATTGGGTTGCCGTCTTCGCCACTTTCCTTAAACAGATAAAGCCGGGAGCGCACCGAATTACTCCAGGCAGTCGAACCGCCATCTCCCGCACCCGTGGTCTTGCCGGTCTGTGAGGGATGAGCGAGCAACAGCACCGCTCCGTCAATTTCCATAGCAAGTCGATTTAGCATCGATATGAACTGGCGAACCTGGGGTCGAATATTTTCGTTACCGCCGAACGTGTCCGCCGCCGTGTCAATTACGATCAATTGCGCGCCAAGCTCTTTCGCTGCCGCCATTATCTGAAAATAAAATGGGGTCGGCGTGCCCCTGCCTTCACCGCTGAAAGTCATCAACAGATTTTCATCGCCCACACGGGATATCCATTGCATGTTGGCAAGATCATCAAAATCAATATTGAGCTTCGCATTGATGCGAGATTGTCGCCGGTGCAGTTCATCCTCGTCGTCTTCGCAAAATACACCCAGCACTTTACATTCTCGAACATCGCAACCAAGAAAAAGGCTGCCGGTTGCACAGGAGGTCATCAATTGTTGTGCTACCAGTGATTTTCCGGTTCCACCATCTCCATAGAAAGCAGTAGTAGCGTGCATCGGAATCCAGCCATCCCAAATCCACTCCCTGTCAGGAACAGATTTTCCTTGTAATGTTGTTGGGCTGACAAGGCGCAATGGTGCTAATGAAAAGTCATCGCCTGCCTGCTGGGAAATGCTACTTTCCATCCCGACGCACTCTCAACTCATCGTTGAAATCGTCACCGATTTGCGGAAATCGCACTGCAACCTTTCGGCCTTGCGATTTAAACATCTGTCGCGCTTTCGCTGTCGCCTCTTCTCCCGCTCTCCCGCGATCTCCAAATATTACGACATTCCGAGCGATTTGCGGCAATTCGATCCGCGATAGGTTTGAGCCAAGAGCACACCATACCGGAACCCGAAAAAGCTCCATTGCTGAAAGGCCCGTTTCCACGCCTTCGGCCACGCCAAGAATTGAAAGTTCTGCCCCAAGTTTTACACAGCCGAGACTAACAGGCCCAAGGCTTCGCTTTGGTGTGGAGATTGCCGCTTTCCCCTTGCCATCCCGTGCCAGGAAAGTTCGCTGAATGGCAACGATATTGCTTTTGCTATTGGTCACTCCGGCAATAAGTACAGGAAAAGTTTCAGGTTTGCGCATATCTGGTTGAAGGCCTGGATGAAACCTCAGAGCATCCGAAAAGATATTCAGCTCAATGCACCGGGACTGGAAATAGGTTTCAGCCGGCGTTCCTGAAACGGTAGTTGATTGTTCCCAAATTGCCTGCGCTTCGTTCTGTTTTCGCTCTGTATTGACGTCTGGTTTTGCTTGCCTTTTAGTCGATATTTCGCGGCGCATATTTACAGTTGATGCTCCGGCCTCTTCGCGTAATCGGTTGCAAGCTTCAGAAAAGCTGAGCCCTTCCTGTTTTTGCCACCAATCAAGGATATCGCCATGTTGCTGGCAACCAAAACAATGGTAAAAACCCTTCTTGTCGTTGACTGAGAAACTGGCCGTTTTTTCATCGTGAAATGGACATCGCCCAAACCAGTCCGCGCCCTCGTGTTTGAGTTTCACCTTTTTGCGAATGTGATCCGACAAGCGTATTCGGGTCTTTAGGGAGGCAAAGTTATCCCTGGCCATGAGGCCAAATCCAGCGCCAAGCTGTCCCTCGTTTTCTCTCTTGAAATCCTAAAATCCAAGGATCAATAGCTCCTCGTCGGGCACAAAGCGCAAATATGTAATCCGTAAAAGCGTGGGCGTTGTAGTTGTTCCGCTGTCCAGGCAATTTTGGAAATTTTTGCAGAAGCCAGTCTTCGTGCGGTTGAACGAGTTCGCGCATTCGTTTTGGCTTAAATTCTTCAATACGCATTGCAACGAAATTATCATTTCCGTCGATCAGGAAAACCCAGTCGTCAAGTATTCCCAACGGAACAATTACAAATTTATCAAATTTAGTTCCCATATCACACCTCACTGGTTGAAGTGCGACGGCGGGATTTTACCCATTCATCAATGTCGACAGGATCATAAACCACCGCTCGGCCAAGTTTCGAGTATGGCGGGCCATTGCCTTTGATGCGAAGTTTGTTGAGGGTGCTGACTGAAAGGCCACACAAGGCGGCGGCACCTTCAACGCGAACCAGACGAGCGCTTGAATGTTGTAGCATAATTTAGGTGTCTCCTGCTATTTATATTGATGCAGGAATATTCCCATAATGCTATTTGATCGTCTCCCGATTATCCCAATAACTGAGTTTTTGGGATGTTGGCCTACTCCCTCAACGTATCCCGGTATTCAGCAATATACTGTTCTATGTGTGTTCCAATTTGGGATTTTTGCGGCACTTTGCCAGGAGAATGCTTTTCCCACCAATCTAAACCCCAATTTACTAGTACACTCGGAGCTAACGCCTTGGACTCCGGAAGCCCGACCTCAAAAATATGTAACATGAACGCTACTGCGAATTTCTCCCAATCATATTTAGCTGGCCGCCCACCCGCGCTCCGGCGAGAATGCGGTTTCTGCACTTCGTTCCAGGTCGGAATGGAACTTCCCCACTCGTTTAAGTATTGCGAAACGAAGTTCCATAGCGGATCGACTTCGAAGACATATGCGGGATCGTTGAAAATGCGCTCTTCACCTTCAAAGATCGAGCTCTCCGACCCTTGATTGTATTGGTGGTCACTCTCACCAGCTGTCTCGATATCAAGCACATTGTAATCTGACTTGATCTCAAGCACATTGTAATCTGATTCATATTGGGAATTGACTGCGCGAGTAGTATCACGGTATTCGGAAGTATGATCACCATAATACCTCGGCACTCCTTCATCACCCTTTCGATACTTCACACCGCCAGACACTACTCCATCTCGAAGTAGCCCATGGATATCTTTAGTGGAGTGACCTGTTCTACGTCGAAGTTCCTCCGCTATGTAGCTCAGTGATTTGAAATCATTTGACATTTGCTTTTCCGGTGGGACGCTCCATATCCGGGGACGGGTTTGTCACCGAGATGAGTAATCATTTTTTAGCGGATAGGTCTCATCCGCGCCGAATCAATAGTGAGCGTCCGACAACTTGCTTACTCTGAACGGTAATTCCACGGCAACAACTCGTCAATGCGGTTGATTTTATGATCTGCGATCTGTGCAAGAACCCATGTGAGCCATGATTGCGGATCAACATTATTAAGCTTGGCTGTTTCAATCAGAGTATAGGCGATGGCAGCTGCCCTTCCTCCGCCCTCGGAGCCCATGAAA
>JAAEMV010000587.1 GCA_024225195.1 Planctomycetaceae bacterium
ACATCTCCGGCAGGAGACTCACAAATGATCGAGTGCAGTCGCCCCTCGCGATTTAATAAATCAATTCGATCGGGAACGTACAAATCAGAGTTGGGATATGATCGTCCGTAGGCTTCGTAAATGCGACGGGCAACTTCCAACCCATCGCCTTGCTGGTAATCCCGAATCCGGTATTCGCCTGTCATGTCTGAAGGCGCGGTATCGGCGTGAGCATTTTCCGCCTCTTCGCGATCCAGACGATGACGAACATCTTCGAGAACCTCAATCGACGCATGATCCCGTTTCACACGGAGATGGAGTTCGGATCCCTCATGTCCTTTCTGAAC
Source organism: Planctomycetaceae bacterium (assembly GCA_024225195.1). Lineage (GTDB taxonomy): Bacteria > Planctomycetota > Planctomycetia > Pirellulales > Pirellulaceae > Mariniblastus. The sequence continues at coordinate 327 of JAAEMV010000587.1, forward strand.
CCACCATAGCCGATCAAAAATTGTGTTCGGACGAATTCGATCGGTGATATCTCCACCGGCGCCTTCATTAAGATCACCGCCAAGTGGAATCCCGTGCTCGAGAATTCTAAATTCGAGCGCGTGGGAATCGATCGTCACACCGATTTCCAACGGAACAATTGCGTCTCCCTGATGCGATAGTGTCCGTTCGACCAACTCCACACCGCAAAGAAACGCGGCTAACAGGTCATCGCGACGCTTTCCAGTGAACTCCGCTAAACCAAGTGCGCGACTGGCAAAATCTTCGACCAACGGTGCCAACTCAGGCAAACCAGGAAGATCAAGTCTAAGCTTAATTTCATCAGGCGTAT
>JAAEMV010000588.1 GCA_024225195.1 Planctomycetaceae bacterium
ACACAAAGCCAAAATGTTACTTACCGGCCTCCTGCTTATGCCCTGGAATTTGACGGTACAGACGATTATTGTTATTCCGAAGATTTCGAATGGTCCCTGGGCGGACCAGTAACAGTTGAATTCTGGGCTAATATTTCCTCCACCCAGGCCAATTGCGTTTTTTCAGTGGGCAACAAGGAAAACCCCAATCGTTTCTGCTTATACCTGCCGGACGAAAACGGCCAGGCAGCCTGGGATTATGGCGACACGCACCGCATTGGCGGGCGTACGATTGTAAAGGATTTTCATCCGTATATTGGGCGATGGACACACGTGGCCTTGGTATCTGAAGGCAGACAGGGAAAATTTACCGCAATTTATTTGAACGGTGTGCAAAAAGCTGTTGAAACTCGGCAATCCCAAGGACCTGTGATTTTGCTGACTGGTTTGCGATTCGGTGCCTGGTTCTACCATAATTTGTTCTTCAAGGGTCGAATACTGGAATTTCGAATTTGGAACAGGGTATGCGCCCAGGAGAGGATCGGGGCTTCCATGTACAGGACCATGACTGGAAATGAATCCGGCCTGGTTGGATATTGGCCCATGAACGAAGGCACCGGCCTCACGGTCAGTGATCTTTGCCCAGATGTGAGACACGCGGCAATTTTTGGAGCAACCTGGATTTCCGGGATTGATACCGATTTTCCACAGCCGCCGGAAGAGAGTTTGCGGCAAAAAATATCTTTCGACAAAGTCTTGAAACTGGACGGTTCAAAAAGCTATGTGGAAATTTCCAACAACCCTGCCCTGGATCTGGTGGACAATTTTACGATCGAGGCATGGTTCAACGCCGAACAACTCGGTGGCAGATTATTGGATAAAGCTTACGGCGGAAGAGACGAGGGCTTCACATTTGACACATATAGTAATTGTATCAGATTTATCAATAAAGGAGCATATTACAGCATCAGCGAAATGCTGAGCATTAACAAATGGTATCATGTCGCGGTGGTTTTTTCGATAAAAGCCGATGGGTTTGGAATTTATCTCAATGGTCAGCCGGCAACCCTGCTGGATTCGGCAGAGTCCCACGCCACCCCGACTTCCCAGGGCAGCACCACGGATTTGCCTGTCCGGCTGGGCAGCCAGGGCGATTCCAGGGCATCTCTCTTCAGAGGCAAAATAGCTGAAGTCCGCATTTGGCAACGCGCGCTTTTGACCGAGGAAATTCAGGCCAACTGGCAATATCGCCTTTCAGGATACGAAGGCGATCTGGCCGGGTATTGGCCATTGAACGAAGGATCGGGAGAAATTGCCTATGATGGTTCCGTGAATTCAAACCATGGCACCATTCATGATGCTGCCTGGGAGGTAATCGGAACAGCGGGCCATGACGAGGAAGTTATCAAAACACCTGTCATCAGCCCGGATCCGCTGGCCTTGGAACCGGATGCATGCTATTCCCTTCAATTGAACGGAACCGATGCTTATACTGATTTCCCGAATTTGGCTTTGTACGGGGCCGGTCCTGTTTCAGTCGAATTTTGGGCCTGCCTGAATGAGCAGACAGATGATCAGACAGATGTTACAATTTTTTGTTTCCAATACGGCACAGATAACTATCGTTTTAATTGCAGGCTGTCCGGGGAAGACCGCAGACTGGTCTGGGAATATTACAGCGGTAATCAGTCAGACGGTCCGATTTCGCTGGATTTTAATCCTTTTTTTAACCAATGGGTCCACATTTCTCTTATATCCGAAGGCCAAAGCGGCCATTTTTCCGCGATTTATATTGATGGGGGTCAAACCCGGGAAAGCAGGGACAAATCTTACGGTCCGGGCAGAACTTTCAACAATTTCAGAATCGGTACCTCATGGGCAAATGACGCCGGGTATTTAAAGGGACGCATAACAGATTTCCGGATTTGGACCAGGGCGCGTACTTTGGAAGAAATTCAAGCTGATTTCAGGAAAAGATTA
>JAAEMV010000589.1 GCA_024225195.1 Planctomycetaceae bacterium
ACACAAAGCAGTTCGGGAAATGGCCTTTGAGAATATTGCCTTGCGACAACAACTTTCCGTTTTTCACCAGAAAAAACAGAGACCGATACTTTCAAATTTTGACAGACTCTTCTGGATCGTTCTTTCGAAGCTTTCGCTCGCTTGGAAGGATACGCTCATCATTGTCGAGCCCGAAACAGTTATCAAATGGCATCGAAAAGGTTTTAAACTATTTTGGAAATGGAAATCACGGCATCGAAAACCCGGTCGTCCCAAAATCGATAAGGAACTTCGACAGCTGATAAGACATATGGCCGCCGAAAACAAAACGTGGGGCGCACCGCAAATCCACGGACAGTTGCTGAAACTGGGCTACGATATCTGCCAAACCACTGTTGAAAACTATATGCCCAAACGCAGAAAACCACCATCTCAGAATTGGCACACCTTTCTGACCAACCACGCCAAGGAGATCGTCGCTTGTGATTTTTTTGTGGTGCCGACTGTCACCTTTCATCTATTCTTTGTGTTCATCGTACTCTCCCATGACCGAAGAAGGATCGTACATTTTAATGTCACCAGCTCGCCGTCCGCAATATGGACGGGACAGCAAATCATTAACGCCTTCCCATATGGGAGAGTACCAAGATTCATTCTGAGAGATCGGGACAGTATCTACGGCAGCGAATTCAGACGACGAGTCAAATACGTTGGCACTGAGGAGGTCATTACAGCTTACAAATCGCCATGGCAGAATCCATATGCGGAGCGCGTGATCGGCTCAATCAGACGCGATTGCCTCAACCACTGTGTCGTTCTTGGTGAGCGACACCTTCATCGGCTTGTTTCCGAATACGTCGATTATTACAATAGATCCCGTACACACCTGGGACTGAATAAAGATTGCCCGATCACTCGTGACATTGATCCGCCAGAAAACGGGCCAATTAAATCCAAGCCGGTACTTGGTGGATTACACCATCGCTATTATCGCGAAGCTGCCTAACCACGACTTCGTCCGACTCGAATAGCGTTTAGATGAAGGGGATCAGTACGTCAAAAGACCCAAAAACCGCTGATCGATGCTATTTAATCATTGAATTCACTCGGGTTGGTAGATGAACGATCATA
>JAAEMV010000590.1 GCA_024225195.1 Planctomycetaceae bacterium
GGCAGCTCGCCCGTCCCGTAGCAAGTCAGCCGTATCGGCTTCTCCGCGGTTCCTGATTCACTGATTTGAATATTGCCGGAGAAGGCAGATCCCTTTTTGAAATGCACGACATCTCCGGCGGCCAGTGATGCTGACTCCGCTTTCATGTGCGACTTCCACGGCGTTACTATTGAGAGGCCGTCATTGTCATCTGATCCGTCGACTGAATCGATGTAATAATCGGTTGCGCGACCATGTGCGACTGGGAAGCAACTGACAACGAGCAATAGCGTTAAGTGTTGGAATTTCTGGAGATGGATAGGAAACATAATAAGAAACTCGAATAGTAGGTGATTTCGATATGTTCAGTGAAACAACTCTGCAACGCGAAAACCTGTTCTCCTCCAGGTTCGTGGGCTACTCTTTCACTGCCAGTTTACGAGCCGATTTCTGTAGCTCTCTAACGCCCGTCTTTATTGGTAAAATCCTAAGCGAATTGGATCGGAGGCGTGTTTTGAATTTCGATTTTGAATCAGAGTCCGTGATGTGATCGAAAGATGTAATGTTCCAGGGAATCCTATGTATCCGGGAGTTGTTGCGATGAAACAGCAAAATGGTGAGAACCCTTACAAGCCGGTTTCAGATCCA
>JAAEMV010000591.1 GCA_024225195.1 Planctomycetaceae bacterium
CACCGCAGCGAAAACTACAACGCTTGCGAAGTGATGATGGACCGTCAACTTCTCCCCTATTTTCTTCGCAGGTTCGGTGGCATGATCAAATCTTTGAAGTTTCTCATTGTCGGCAGTCTCTTTTTCGTTGGGGCATACAGTTCGGCTCAGGAGGCGGATGTCGCTTTGGCCCGATTCAATGAAGCCGACTCCGACGCCAATGGATCGTTGTCTTTATTGGAGTTTAAAGGTTATGTAGAGGCTAAGCTGCCCACCTTTGAGCAGTTCGATCTGCTCGTTGATCGGCTGGATGCCGATCAGGACGATGCGATATCACCGGAGGAGTTTGGTGGGCGTCGCGATGCGGTAAAGCAGATAATCGCCAATGCGACTCCAGCACCTATGGAGTTTGTCGATGAGTTCAATCTTCAATTTTCAAAAAGGAAGCCGCTGGTTGGTGAGGGGATCGGTGATCTGGTTGCCTTTGATGAAAATGGCGAAGAGTTTGATTTTGCATCGCTAAAAGGGAAATATACGGTTTTGAATTTTGGGTGTTTGACCTGACCGCCGTTCCTTCGTAACGTCTCCAGTCTGGAGACCGTGTATCGTGATTATCGCGACAAAGGTGTGCAGTTTTTTTATGTATACAAGGCCGTCGAACACCCGGAGATTAATAACTTTGTCTCTCCGTTGGATATCGAAGAACGTTTGAAGCACATTGCTCACGCCAAAGAGCGATTTCAAACGGAGATTCCCTGGATTTGCGACACCATGGATAACAAGGTTGAAAACGCATTTGGAGGAGCACCTAACGGTGGTTTTATTCTTGACCCTGAGGGCAAAGTCGTTCGAAAACGATTTTGGGCTAATCCCCAGACGCTGCGTTCTGATTTGGAAGAACTGATAGGCAAAGTAGAAAATATTACCAAGGTAGAAGATTTACCAACCGCTTTCACTCCAGAGCCACGAAAAATTGCCAGTGGGGTTGTTCCTCGCCTACAGCTACCCGGCAGGATGAGACCGCTAGATATTCAGCACGTGCCGGACGACGATAACCCATTTTTCGCAAAACTTCGGGTAGAAGGCACGCCTCGATTATTTAACACTGGAAAAGGGAATCTGTATTTTGGCGTGTACCTTGATCCGCTTTACAAAGTCCACTGGAACAACCGAGCGGGGAAGGTAAAGCTGGAGCTGAAGACAGAAGGTAATGTTGTCCTCGAGCAGCAAACACTGACGAGTGCCGAAGTCAAAGAGGATGCTGACGTTGATCCCCGGCAGTTTTTGATTGAGGCGACTTTTAAGGATCAGTCTGCACCGCTGATCGCTTTTTTGACTTACACCGTTTGCGATGACGCGGAGACGTTCTGCATCGAAGTGACTCAGGAATATCACATTTACGGAAGGTCAAACACAAATCTTGGAACGCGCCCCGGGATTTTTCTTAACGAAATGTTTGCCAATGTTCGCGACATGGATACCAACGGTGACGGCGATTTGACAACCGACGAATTGCCGCCGGGCAAAGTATCGATGTACGTTGGCCATATGGATTACAACGCGAACAATGTGATTGAAAAATCCGAGATTGATCGTTTTTGCAAGATGTTTAACAATGGCCGCGGCGTCTCAAAGTTCAACGATGGTAGACGCGGGCAAGAATAAACCGTTTGCTGGATTGTTTGCTATCTCCATTTAAAAAAGAGTAAGTCAGTCAATGAGTGATGATGACTTCCCTGCTGAGGGGGACAATTCGAAGGCAGTTGAGCAGGCTCGGCCGGAGCACGGCGCTGGCTCCCAACGCAAACGGGTCTGGGCCTGTTTGTTGACCATTGTCGTCATTGTTGCCACAGGCGAGTTGGTTGGCGTCCGGACACTTGTCAAGGATTATCTCAATCCGCCGGTTCTTGATTCCTCGGTAATTGAAGACCGGATAGCTGCTTTGAAAGAGGAGGCTCGGGAACAAGCTAGTCTGGAGACGAGGGTTTTAGGGCGAGGTTTTCGTTCGTCTCCCGATCAAGTGGGATTGCCGGCCGATGCAGTTTCGCTGCCAGATGGTTCCGCAAGGTTGGTGGTTACGGAAGTGCAACCAGCGAATGCGGGAGAGGTGGTTGATGGTGACGGGAAATGTCCTGATTGGATCGAGTTGTGGAATCCAGGAGACCGCCCGTTTGATACCACCGGTTGGTGTCTGTCAGACAAAGAGAGCAAGCTAGATAAATGGCAGCTGCCGAGACTGATACTATTACCGAATGAACGCGTATTAATTTTTGCATCCGGGCGAGATTTTTACAACGAGAACGAACTCCACGCTAACTTTCGACTTTCGTCCAAAAGAGATTCACTGTATCTGGTGCGACCGGATAGGGAGACTATCGAGCAAATCGTTTCACTCGGGGATCCCGAAGCGTCTCACGGCGTTACGTATGCGGCTTCGGAGGGAGAGTCGGTCGTGCTGGTACGACCAACGCCGCTTCAAGAAAACTCTGGAATCGCCACGGGATTCATTGGTTCGGTGATTTGTTCTGAAGCGTCTTGCCTCTTCAATGATGGTTTTACAGTTTCGTTGAGAAGCGAAAATGCGAATACTTTGATTCGGTACACCCTTGATGGAAGTGTGCCCAATGAGCAAAACAGTGAAGTCTACAGACAGCCCATTGATATTCGTGGCACCTTGGTGATTCGGGCGCGAGCCTTTGGTGAAAGTTTGGTTGCGTCGCCAGTACTTACTCGCAGTTTTCTCAAGATTGATGATTTAGTTTATCAATCCTCAAGCCCTGAGGGGTTTCCCGATGCTTGGAGTGGTCTCGCGGCCGACTATGAAATGGATCCGCAAATAATTGAATCACAAGAGCCCGCATTAAGATCAGCAATTAGTAAACTGCCCATCCTTTCTGTTGTCGCTCCCGTCGAATTTCTTTTTGGTAGAAGCGGGATTTATTCTCAGCCATTGCTTCGTGGCGGTGAGTGGGAGGTCCCGGGAGTAATGGAGCTCTTGCCACACCAAAGTGAGGAAGGATTTCAAGCTCCTTGTGGGCTTCGAATCACTGGAGAAGAAAGTCGGCGCCCCGAGTGGAATAAGCATTCGTTTCGGCTTAGTTTTCGAGCGCGTTACGGGATGTCGGTTCTGAAGCAACCAGTTTTTGAGTCATTGGAAATTGACGGACCAACCAACGGCACGGGAGTATTGAGAAATTCAGTTTTCGAGTTACTCGAGAATGAAGGGGTCCTGATCGATGAGACCCACGGTTTGCAGTCGCGAACCAACAGTCGATTCGAAGGGGTGAAGTGTGGTAAGTATGGCGACCGTGATCTCAAGTATCTCTGGACCATTGATGATCGCGGGATAAATCTCGCACGGGATAAAACTCCGTTTCCGACTCCTCGTGGTCATGTAGTTCACTCCAATCTTAGCAGCAAGGCGTCTCTTGGTGGGGAGGCTTGGTTTACTGCCGAGGATTCAGTGACCATCAATGCCAAATCCGGCCGGTTTGGTGCAACCGCAGGAATGAGCCGAGCGGAATGGGATGCAGCCGTTCGTTACTGGGAAGGCTTGGGATACAAGGTGAAAGCGATTCCGGGGCAAGACCGAGAGTCAAGCCTCGTGCTTCGGTCAGCTAGTGATTCCTGGGTTTCGCCGCAGGTCGCTGTTCGGTCCAAGGCTCAGTACGTGCGTGATCAGTGGGCGCGTCAAACAGCTCTAGAAATGGGCAGACTTGCGGCGAGAGGCCGCTTCGTTCACGTATGTGTCAACGGGCTGTATTGGGGAATTTATAATTTGATTGAGCGGACCGATGACGAGTATCTTGCCCATCAATTGGGAGCCGATGAAGATTATTATGTAACGATCCGGGAACGCGATGGGCGAATTGAAACCAATGACTCGGGAGAACGCATGTGGGATCAGATCTTACAACTGGCAGCAACTGATCTCAACGAACCGGCCCAATTTGCTGCAATATCGAAGCTCGTCGATCTTACGGACTTAATAGATAATTGCTTGGTGCTGATGTACGCCGGAACCGAGGACTGGGGCTTGATCGATGGGAGTAAACTGAGGGCCTATTACAGGCGAGGTAGTAAGGCGAAACTTAGGTTTATGATTGAAAACGCAGATTCGATATTTGCCTCTGGTTCAAAAACTGAATCAGTCGGTGTTCCTTTGCCATTAGATGGGTCGGCTCAGCGGGGTTCGTTCGCCTACCTATTTCAGCAATTGATGAAGAGCGAGGAGTTTCGAAAAGTGTTCTCTACAAGGGTTGAGAAGTGGTGTGGTCAAGAGGGCGTGCTAGGGACTGCCGCGTGTGAACAGAGGTATAAGGCCATCATCGGCGAGGTCGAGCCAGCCTTAATTGCTGAGTTGGCCCGCTGGGGAGATGTCCATTCTAGTGAGCCAAATAAGCTGATGCTGAACTGGCAAGAGCAAAAGGAATGGACTCTTAGAAACTGGTTTCCCAATCGCACTAAAACAATTCTGAAGGAATTCAAAAGGTACGGACTGATGTCCAATAACCTGGATGCTGAAATAAAGAGTCAGTAGCCAATTGCTCAAAAAAAACGGCGTGATCGCTGGTCTTTGAGCTTCGCTAACGGTGGAATTGAATGGGCCGTTCCGGATTAATTAAAGTGTTGTCCAAGTCCTCGGTTGGGATATCGCTCAGTGGCTTAACCCAGTGCTTCCGCGTCGCCTGCCCTAAAACCAACCTTGGTAATTCATCATTAGCAGGATGCTGTAGGAAACAACGCCACTGACCGTAAGTGTTCCAAAGTGGAGCAGGCGTTTTGATGTGTTGATTTTCCAGATCGAGATGATGTTGGCGATCAGCATGACCATCGCAACGATGATGAGTTTGTATGCGATCATTCCAGTCAATCCCCAGTCATTGAGGATTTGAGCCGCGATCGGGTTGGACTCAATAAACTGTCCCGTCCCAAGCAGCATCGAAGTCATTCCGATGTCCATCGTGTTTGCAATGACGAACATTATTTTCTCAAAGCTTAGCAACCCTTGTAACGACGAGAGATCTTGCTTGAATGAAGCGAAGAGGCTCGATTTCAGATCTATCGAATTCACGCGATATTTCCTTTCCTGTTTTGGTGAAGCTAATTATTTACTCTGTATGTATTCGCTTAATGGGGAGAAATATTGGGGATTTTATGCAGGATTGTCGGTGGGCGTGTGACCTAGGGGGGAATGTACTACCTAGAGCACCGATGTTGTGGTGAAACCATAAGACAATATCGGCACTTTCGAGAACTTTAATCAGTGAAAAAACTGTAAACGGCTAGAGCTGACGCAACGTTGATCCGTCCACGATCAGGCGTCCGATGTTCTCAGGACTTTCCACTTAATATTGCATCCAACCGATGGAAACTGCTGCGAGTTAACTGGGTTGCCCTCAAGCGTC